>JBCCSC010000013.1:0-127049 GCA_039200705.1 Chloroflexota bacterium | reverse complement strand
TAAGAGGTCGTGGGTTCAAATCCCGCTACCCCGACAAAAGCCTTTCACAGTGTTGAGAGGCTTTTTTGATGCAAATTTCCATCCTCACAACTTTCTCATTAAAATGCTGTTTAGTCAGTCCTCACAACGATGAAGGCACATAATCTGTCATAATATCACCATAACAAATCAGCATTTACGAAATTTTTACAATTGGACACAATCTTCAAGAAATCTTCATAAGTTTTGGTTAGAGTACAGTAGTCGTGTTGCACCAATTGTGGTATAACATGGTCTGCGCTTGGCAAAGCGTCAAAAATTCTTTTAAACGTTGTTCGTTAAGGAGCTTTTAACAATGAACAAAATGTTCAAGTTAGTAACCCTTGGCATCGTAGTTGCACTTTTAGCTGCACTTGTGATGCCTCTCGCCGCTCAGGATGACATTGTAGAACCATCCGCACCTGGCGAAGGTGGTGTTATTATCGAATCCACATTCGGTAGTGATCCATCATCATTCAACCCAATTATTGGTAACGATACTGTTTCCAGCAGTGTCTATGGTCTGATGTATCCATCCATCATCGCACTTGATCCAGAAACTTTCGTTCAAACACCAGGTGCAGCAGGTGGTTTGGCTGAAGCATGGGAATATGATGAATCAGGTACAATCCTAACCATCACCATTCGCCAAGATATGTTCTGGTCAGACGGCGAACAAATTACTGCTGATGACTGGATTTGGGCAGTCGACGCTGTTCAATCAGGTTTAACAACCTCTCCACGTTCCAGTGCTTTGTATCAAACAGGTGAAGGTGATGATGCTACCATTATCGGTGGTCCAATTCATTCAGTCACCAAAATCGATGACTTCACTGTAGAAGTTAAACTCGGTACAGTTGAACGCGATGAAGCTGGCGAAATTGTTCTTGATGAAAATGGTGACCCAGCGTTGCTCCCAGCTTGTGATGCTTTGACATCAGTTGATGACATTACAGTTGTTCCAGAACATATTTACGCAGCACAATTCGGTGAAGACTATGCTGCAATGGATGCAGATCCTTACTTCTACCCAGGTGCTACATTCGGTCCGTTCAACGATCCATTCTTGGACTTCGGTGTTCAAACCAGCTTGCTAGCATCACAAGAATATACTGACACCACTGCTTTGGATTACATAGCAGCAGGTGAATGGGTTCTCGAAGTTGTTGCTGACCAAAACGTTGGCTATGAACGCTTCCTCGCAGGTGACTTCACAACACTAGGTATTCCTTCTGGTAACCAAAATGAGTTCCGTGAACTTGCCGAAGAAACTGGTGAATTCCAACTTCTTGAATATCCAGCAAATGGTTACACATACCTCGGCTTCAACTTGGCTGATCCAAACAACCCACAACCAGGTCGTGATGAAGATGGTAATTTCATTGACCAAGGTATCCACCCAATCTTCGGTGATGTGCTTGTTCGTCAATCATTTGCACACGGTATCAACGTTCTCGAAATGATTGGTACACGTCCAGATGGTGATACACCAGCAACAGGTATCCTCGAAGGTAACGGTTTCCCAATTGCTGTCCATGATCATCCAGTCTTCTCACAAACAGAAGAAATCTACACCGAAATGGGTCTTGCAGTACGTGAATATGATCCAGAACTCGCTGTAAGCCTCCTCGAAGAAGCTGGTTGGGTTGATGGCGATGGTGATGGTGTTCGTGAATGTACAGGTTGCTTGTACGCAACAGAAGTTGACCCGTCATTCGAAGGTAGCCCATTAACCTTCACCTTGCTCACCAATGCAGGTAACGTTTCCCGCGAAGCTGTTGGCGAAACTATCAAAGCGCAACTCGAAGAAATTGGCTGGAGTGTAGACTTCCAAGCAATTGAATTCGGTACACTCGTTGATGAATTGCTCGGTCAACAATTCGACGCACTCATCATCGGTTGGAGCCTCGGCTTGCCATTCACCCCTGGCGATAGCCTCGAAGGTCTCTTCGGTGTTGGTAACGACGTACCAGGTGGTGGTTTCAACTACACCTCATACGCAAATCAAGAATTCAATGCAATTCTCGATGAAATGAGTGCACTCCCAGGCTGTGACCCAGCAACCCGTAACGAAGCATATGCACAAGCACAACAACTCTTGTGGGAAGATGCACCATACGTTTGGTTGTTCGCTGGTAACGTCATGCGTGCAGCACAAGCAAATCTCGCTAACTTCGATCCAATTCCAAATAACTACAACTGGAATATCGATGACTGGGTAGTCACTGAAATTCAAAACTAACCAGTATTAGCTTCAGCAATACCTTTACTGTCGAATCAGCGAGTCTGGTTCGGCAGTAATTTCAAAAGTCTTCCCATTAGTTCTTAGTTCGATAAAGGTATAACCTAATGACCAGGCATATCATCCGCAGGTTAGTTCAAGCCATCCCCACACTTTTAGGGGTAACTATTATTTCTTATTTGTTACTGATTGCAGCACCAGGCGATCCAATTCGTCAGATGACTTTTGGTGACCCGAATATGACCCCCCAACAGCGTGAAGCTCTCGCTGATATTTATGGTCTCAATGATCCATGGTTCGTCCAATATTTAGTATGGCTCACAGGTAATGACTGGATGCCATGGAAATATGAGATTAATTCAGAAACTGGTGAACGCGAGTTTACAGAAATTAATAAACGTTTTGGTATTATTCGTGGTGATTTCGGCACATCTATCCAGAAGCGTATAGAAGTGATTGAATTGATTACTACGCGCTTGCCAGCCACAATTGAGCTAGGACTTTCAACCTTCTTAGTTGCAATTCTGATTGGTATTCCAGTCGGTATTGGTGCGGCTGTCTGGCATGGCAAATTCTTTGATTCTTCATCACGTATTCTCGCGGTAGTCGGACAAGCTATTCCGAATTTCTGGCTGGGTCTGCTACTTATTCTATTTATTGGGGTCAGTTTAGATGTTCAATGGGCACGAGGTGGACGCTGTAACTTGCGCGACCCACGTTATCGCCGTGTGCCATGTGGTCAAGTTCCAATTACAGAGCGTATTCAGTATCTAGTATTACCAACAATTGTGCTCTCACTCGGTGGTATCGCAGGTTACTCACGTTTCATGCGGACATCAATGCTCGATACTATCAACAGTGATTACATTCGTACTGCTCGTTCAAAAGGTCTACAAGATCGTACTGTTTGGATGCGTCATGCAGCGCGTAACGCCCTAATTCCAATCGCAACATTTTTAGGTCCAGCAATTGTCGGTATTCTCAGTGGAGCGGTTGTGACAGAGCAAATATTTAGTTGGCCAGGACTAGGGTTACTATTTATTGAAGCTGTTACCCAGCGAGACTATCCTATTATTATGGCATCAGTGATTATTAGCGCAGTGCTAACAGTCATTGCCTATATCATTTCGGATGTCTTGTACGCTGTATTTGACCCTCGTATTCGTTTTTAAAGGAGCGACTCATGGCTACAACTGCTAACACAAACAACGTTGCTGTACTCAATGTTGGAGATGAAGACTTTCGTCGATTGAATCATATGCAGCGGGCATTGCGTCGCCTCAGCAAAGACTACATTACCATCGCAGCTTTATCAGTAATCGGTTTGCTCGTTTTGATGGCAGTCACTGCACCTGTGACAACGCAAATTATCGGGATTGACCCTTTTACTGAGAATTTACAGAAAACCTACGCAGCCCCTGATGGAGAAAACTGGCTCGGCACGGATAACAAGGGACGTGACCATCTCGCACGCTTGATGTATGGCGCACAAATTTCTTTGTCTGTAGCGTTTACGGCTGCTTTCCTTGCATTGTCTATTGGTTTGACGCTCGGCATCATCACTGGCTACTACGGGGGTGTCGTTGATGATTTCATGATTTGGTTCATTACCACACTCGGCTCAATTCCAGGATTATTCTTGCTACTGATGGTCTCATCGCTGTTCCGACCAGGACCCTTGGCGTTTATCTTGATTTTGGGTTTGCTAGGTTGGATTGGTACAATGCGCCTTGTGCGTGGTGAGACTCTTGCTCTTAAAGAGCGTGAATACATCATCGCTGCTCGCGCAATGGGTGCCTCCGATGCGCGGATTATGTTCAGTCATATCATGCCGAACCTGTTGTCGATTGTGATTGTTTCTCTAGCGATTCAAATTGGTGGTCTCATCTTAACCGAATCTGCACTAAGCTATCTTGGATTTGGTATCAACCCACCAATTGCGACATGGGGTAACATGCTCTCTGGCTCACAAGATTTCTGGCGTAGGTCAAGATTATTAGTAGTCGGTCCTGGCTTGTTGATCGCTGTCACCGTACTCTGCCTGTATGTGATTGGTGATGGTCTGCGCGATGCCTTCGACCCAACCGCAACAGACTAGATAAAAACTCATATCTACTGAAACATAATGCCCGACACAACACTGTATCGGGCATTTTTGATTCTCATTCTGTTTGAAAAAGCCAACTACTCAACTGGCAAGACTGTTCCTGTACATGAATCATAGGTTTCACCAACTGTCACTATATAATCATATTCACGATTGGGGTCAGGTGAGGTTGTGATGTTATCGCTGACAATATTCAATTCTGATGCAATCAGTGATGTTGCACTGCCTCGTGATTGTGCGATTAAATCAGTCAAAGTTGTATTGACCAATCCCTGAGTATCACTTGCTCCAAGTGCAATCGCATTGAACCCTGCATTGCGTAATCGCTCGGATGCAACAATGTCTAAATTTTCAATATCCGTGCCATTATAAACAGCAACGGTTGCACCAGCCAATGATAGGCGACTTTCAGGCGGTGGTGTGTAGAAACCATTCATCAACTCAAATATGGCATCCCGATTCAACACTTGCACATTTTGACCTGCATAATCACCCACAGACGGTGTCCAAGGAGTTGTATGGTAAGTGCGTATTGGGATAAATCGTTCGATACGACTGCTATCTAATTCAAGTCCAATTGGCAAAAGCTGAATCACTAATTCTAAAGGCACATCTGTCTCGACAATATCTGTTAAGTCACTCCATAAGGATGGAATCTGTGAAATTTGTCCTTGGTCGCGTGCAGCACGGAAGATAGCTTCCAAAAGTTGAATGTGTCTGCGCCCACGGTCAAACGCATCAGAATTACCGCGCGAACGGGCGTACCACATCGCTTCGCGCCCAGTGAAATTGTAGTATCCGACAGGCAAAATATAGACATTTTCTTCATCAGGACCAATCGCTTCTTCTGGTACATCTGCATCGAAAAACGGAGGGTCTTGATAAGCACAATCAACAGCAATATCGACACCGCCAACGGTATCAATGATTTCGACTAAATCCGAAATATCAACAAAGGCATGATAATGTACCTGAATTCCAAAATTGTAGAAAATCGTCTCACGCAGTAAACCAAATCCACCCCCTGTCCAACCAATCGCTTCACCAATGCCATACACAGTATTGATACGTTGCAAAGAAGGTGTTGGGATATAAACAAAAGTATCACGCGGAATCGTGAGCATCGCAACTGTGCCAGTATCAACATTGATCGAGACGATGATGATTGTATCTGTACGAATGGTACTATCATCCACAATATCACCGTCACTGCCTAGCAATACAACATTCACGAGTTGATGATTGCGTGGAACAAGCGGTGCTTTCGGTGGAACAGCAGTCCCTGCAATTTCTGCAATTTCAGCGTCAGGAATAAAATAAAAAGTAGGCGATGGAACTAAAATGTTCTGACTAGGTGCTGTCGTTGGTATAGGAGCTTGTTCAGTTGCTGTTGGTGGCGAGACATTCTCAACTTGTGGCGTATTGGTAGCGAATTGCACCAACTGAAAAATATCATGACGTGCATCGCCATCAGGAGCAATTGCCGTTGCAGTCCCTGCATAATCTGCTTGCCGTGCTTCGATTAAATTCGCTGAATTTTGTTGTTGCGACCAAACATTAATCACTTGTAAAGCTGATGCAATAATCCCTAAAACTAACACAATGACAATCACCCAAAAGAAGAAACTGATAATACGCTTCCAAATGGGTGTCGATTGTGCCTGTAAGCTGTTGGACATTAAAAGCCCCTTATTATGATAGCTATCCAAATCAAACAGGCGCTAGTGTATATGATTGACTAGGGTTTGACGACACTCATTCAAATATCACAGGGATTTCGCAGATTGCATCTGATGCAATTCCTGCACGAATATCGACCACTGACAACCGCACCCAATGCAAGCCAGCCCCGAATAAATCCGCGTTGATTTGTCCCAAAATGCCATTCACAACTTGCTCTTGTGAGTCAGAATAGAAATTATAGATGTCAGCAAAATCAGGACGTACTTCAATTTTATAATATTGGAAGTCAGGACGTGTCGCTGTGCCAAATACAGTGAATGTGCCACTTACACGCTGTGCTGTGATAGGACTTGTAATCTGGGTTGCTGGACTAGTGCAACCAACTGCCGATAATCCAACCCGAATCCCTGATGGGACAGTCGTTTGCACAGGGCGCACTGGTTCAATCGGAACATAGACAACATCACCTGCTGTAATATTATCAATATCGTCAATGCAGTTAGCAAAGCGCAATTCATCGACTGTGCTGTTTGTCACGAGCGAAATTGCAAACAATGTATCACCTGATTGAACAGTATAGCTAGTCCATCCACGTGGTAAATCACACGACGCAGGAGTACGTGTCGGTTCATCAAATGGTGCAACGGTTGGTGACGGAGGCAATGTTGGGATAATACCTGTGAACCCTGTTGCAAGTTCCGTTTCTGTTGGCTCAGTCGGTGATACTTTCTCAGTTGGTGATGGCGTGTTTGTTGGCGAAGGGGTAGGTGTCTGAGTCAGCGTTGGACGAGGGGTATTGGTATTTTTTGGGGCGTTTGTCGCTGTCGGTGAGGCAGTATCCGTTGGTGCTGGCGCATCAGTTTCAGTCGCGATATCAGTGTGTGTTGCTGTTGGCTCGGATGTATTTGTCTCTGATGGCTCTGCCGTAGCTGTCGGTTCATCGGTCTTGGTAGCAATATCAGTGTGTGTTGCTGTTGGTTCAGGTGTATTGGTTGCAGTCGGCGCATCAGTTTCAGTCGCAATATCTGTTTGTGTTGCCGTTGGCTCATTGGTCAGGATTGGTTCATCGGATGTCGTTGGGTTCGTCGTAGAGACCACTTGCACAACTGTAGTTGCACTCGGAGTCATACTGCCTGCATCGCTATCATTTGATAGGAACAAAGCAAAGACTAGCCCACAAATGATAATGCCTAATCCACCGACTGCGATGAGTACTTCACTAGTTAAACTGCGACGCATAATTACCTAATCTTCCTTCTCGATGAGTTCGAGATCGAGTGGAATTGCTACGCTAAAAATGCTACCGATGCCTTCTTTAGTTTGTACCCATAATTTACCATCATGAGCTTCTACTAAGGCTTTAGCAATCGACATGCCAACTCCTGTATCACCCAATCCTTGAATTAAAGGACTATCTGCTCGGTAATTAGCTTCAAAAACACGATTGATGTCTTGTGAGTTAATCCCACCGCCACTATCCTCAATGTCAATATAAACGCTTGGACGTGACGATAGGTCATTGTCATACTGTACAGCACGTCGCACAACAGTCACATGAATATCGCCATCGGGAGGTGAAATTAAATACGCATTGGAAAGCAATTGTCCAATTACCTCGCGTAACGCTTCTTCATCAGCAGGGATTGGGGGAATGCCCTCATCAATATCAAGAGTGACAGCCAACCCCTTTTGACGAAACTGCACCGATGCATTGGTGATGGCTTCTTCTACTAATTGCACAATATCAACAGGGTAGGGGTCAAGTTCGTATTTACCAGTATCAAGTCGCGTGACATGAATTAAGCTATTCACCATTGATTCAAGACGTGAAATATTCGCACCAACACTATTCAAAAACCGTCGTTGTCGCTCACCCAGCATCCCAGCAGCTTCGCTCAACAACAAATCAACAAAGCCTGAAATAGTTGTCAGAGGGGTTCGTAGTTCCTGCACAAGCCCGACTAATAATTCGGGTTTATTGGGTTCATAACGCAGGTCAGCACTCCCATTGGCTGCCATTGTCGCAACTTGCTGTACTTCAAGCTGTGTTTCGAGGTCGGTGACACGTAATTGTGCTTGTCGTAACTGACGGTCTAAAGCATCCCGTTGTTCGGATATTTTGTCGATTTGGGCTTGTAATATGGTCACAGCTTCATCATTTGATGATTTTATTTGTGTACCATCACCACCGCCTTGCGAGAGTGCTTGTTCAAGTTCGGCAGTAGTGGTTGTATTTTCAGCAATTAAGCGATCACGCTCATTCACGAGTTGATTACGTGCATCCGCTAGTTCTTGAACCTGAGCGCGTAATTTTTCTTGTTCCTCACGAACTTCATTTAATTCAATTTCGTAACCACCTACCTCAGCAACCAGTCGTGCGCGGTGCTCTTTGACATTATTCAGATTTTGAATGGCTTTATTGCGTTGACGTAAAGCAATTTCTCGGTCAGTGGCTAATTTTTCCATCTGAGTTCGTAAGTCATCAAGTTGCTGGTCGCGTGCTTTTTCTGCGTCAATCTTAGATTTCACAGATTGACGCTCACGCAGGAGTGTATCTCGTTCATGCTGGAGCAATTCATTCTGCTGACGCAAAGACTTGCGTTCATCGCCGAGTGTTGCAATTAACTGAGACATCCCTGTCATGTCATCTTCAATGTTGAGGCTCTGCAATTGCGAACGCACGCGACTCAATTTTTGTGTTAATTGGTCGCGGTCTTGCTCAAGTGCATTCTTTTCTTCAATCATGCGGTTGATAAGCCGTTGCATGTCGTTCGGAACAGTACTGCCATCCTGAACTTGCATTGCTTCCAAACCTTGTTGGAGGCGGATTTTTTCAGCTTCGAGGATTTCTACTTCTCGTCGTAAGGTCTCAACGAGATTTTTCATCCCTGCGTCGTCATAGACATCGGTTGCACTATTCATCGCGGCTTGTGCTTCGCTGTAGCGTCGCGTGAGGTCATCTCGCTCATCCCGTAACTGAAGCTGTTCTTCAGTAATTGCTTGAATTCTCTGTGAGATGCTCAAATCTTCAGGTGTGTTTCCTAATAAAGATAGTAAACGCTCACGCTCTTGTGTTAAATCAAGGTTGAGTTGGGATACCTGTTCGGTCAATTGGCTAATTTGCAAGCGTGCATTAGCAAGGTCTTCATAAATATTTTTACGTGCTTCTAAAACATCGTATTCTTGTAAGGCACTTGGCGCGATACCTTCTGCAATTGCTTGGATAGTACGGTCTTCTGCATACTGTGTCGCTTCTTTAGCAGCATAGCTCACAGCCAACAAACTCCCTGCAATGACTCCCAATCCCTTGAGTAATTCGACTTGTTCTGCTTTAAGTTCTCGCTTGGTGTAGGGCATTGCTACCAGAATAACCGCAAAAACTTCACTGTTGTGCGTTAAAGGTTGCAGATAAGCAGGACCTCTCTGCTCAATATACATTCGCTCATACAAGTCATCTAACTCGGCTGTGTTGCGGTCAGGATACAATCCGCGTTGTGCTCGTCTTTCAATTGCATTAACAAGAGTCGGTTGACGGTCAAGGCTCAGTGATTTGCTAGCAATTTTCTTGCCCATCATACGGTCTTGAGCAACAGATATATCCCCAAAATCATAATTATTCAATTTAATCAATGCACCTACATCAGCACGCAGAATATCTAATAAAGTGCTGACAATATGAGCAGGAATGTCATCAGGTTGACCTGTTTCCAGAATCATTCCCATTGCCTTGAGCAACTGAGCGTTAATGGTATCGCTTTGACTAATTTTGGGTGCTGGAGGTTCAGGACGCGGTGCTGGGCGAGGAGGTGGCGGAATCGGCGTAGAACCACGAATAGACTGTTCTTCAAGTTGGTATTCATATTGATTAACAACAACGCGATAAACGAGTATCGGAACGAGTATCTGTGCTAAGGTGAATGCCAACCGATAAATGCCTAAATCATTGCCGAAGATACCTTCTTGCATCACGACAATCGTTCCAACGCCACCAAGTACAACGAGCAAAAAATAGACGATTTTGAGTGGTGCATCAACAACATCACGGAACAACATCGTAGTGAATAAAATGCCAAATATAGGTAGGGCAATCAAAGCATAAATCCAGCTTAAACCTGCAACACTGAAGTTGAAATCAACTTGTCCTGCAAAATCAATCCAAAAAACGCCCGTAACTGCATATGCAACTGCAATAACCAATAACAATAGAAGGACGAGTGTATTCGATTGTCGTCTCCAGCGGGCATGGTCTGCTGTTAAAAATGCCCAAGCAAATAACAAAATGCTAGCAGTCGTCACGGCTCTTTCTAACGGGGGCAAAATTGTGCCTGCATCTTGTTCAGTAATACGAATGAACAAAACCCCAGCAAACATCAAACTCCATGCAAAGACAATCCCACCTAATGCGAAGGTGTACCGCTGATAGGCATTTGTTTCATTGGTGACCAATCTGAGTGACATCAGGAGGCTAATCAAGTTGAGAATCATCACCACCAAGAAAAACAGAAAATCACCTGGTGATTCGATAAACATATCATTAAGTAATGTTAGATTAGAAAGTGACAAAATTAGACAACCTCGTCAATGCACACTTGGTTATTAATCGTTAGATTATTATAGCATAGCTATTAGAATAACCTTGCGGACTTGAGGTTGAAACAGCGTTAAAAATGTGTCAATTTTAGGTTTTGCGTCAGGTAGTCGTGGGTTGACGCTCCTTACGCGCTTGATTACACTGCGACCTTACATTTTTGAGGTCATACCATGCAGATGCGTCGTCAACTTGCCCAACTTATTCGCCATAACCCATTCTTGATGCGACTTGCATATTACACTTACCGTGTTTTTCAACCAAAGTATTCGGTAGGTGCAGCAGGGGTTGTGATTAATGATGCACAGCATGTCCTGCTTGTTGAGCATGTATTCCATCCTAAGTTCCCATGGGGATTACCAGGTGGTTGGACAGATGCCAACGAAGCCCCTGAAAAAACTGTTGTGCGTGAATTGCGAGAAGAACTCGGCTTATCTGTTGAAATTGAAAGACTGTTAATCGCAGGGAAAACCAAGTTTCGGCATATTGATTTTATTTATCTCTGCATTGCTAAAGATGATGTATCTGCCCTAAGTTATGAATTGTTGGGGTATCAATGGCTTGATTACACCGCTTTACCCGAAATAAACCCATTTCATCGTGCTGCAATAGATGTTGCATTTGAATTTTTGGCAAATAAGGAGTAACTGATGGCGCGCTCACGTCTCATTCGTCCACGTCGTCGTGGCTTGCCCATTACATTGATTGTTTCTGTATTGTGTGTTGTTGCTGCTCTTGCCCTATTTATCAACGAATTACTGCGCTTTACACAACAAGAAGACCGTCTTCCAATTGGTGTAGTTGCAGGTGGAGTCTCTATCGGCAATATGACTGACCTCGAAGCACAAACAGCAATCGAAGCAGTTTATTCATCTCCTGTCACGCTCTACTATGATGATGGGTCGGAAGACGGACCATCGCCAATTAATCTCATCCCGGATGAAATTGGCTTTACAGTCAATACAGATGTGATGATTGCGAATGCCCGCGCAATAGGTGAGGCAGGGGGTGGTTTTTGGGGACGTTTCTTAAATTATATGCTCGGTCAAGATAGTACGACATTGCAAGAGATTCCACTCGTATCAGATTATCAAGTGAATGCCTTACGCACCCGCTTGACTGAAATTTCTGATGTCTATGACCGTGCTGGCTCATCTTACACAACTGACTTAACAACGCTAACTATCAACAGTGATGGCATTGGCTACGAATTAGACGTTGAAAGTGCTATTGCTCTGATTGATGGTGTCCTGACACGTCCTAATAATCGTGCGATTGCTTTGCCCGTAATTGGAGGTGAAAGAGCCTTACCAAGTATGAGTGCCTTACAAGACCTCATTCTGGATTATTTCGATGCTCAAGGCTACATCTATGATGGACAAAATAGCGTTGCGTCTATCTTTGTTCTAGATCTCATCACAGGTGAAGAAATTAATATTCAGGGTGATGTTGCCTACACAGGAGCAAGCACTATCAAAGTTGGCATCATGCTAGACCTCTACCGCACAATTGATAGAGACCTCAACCGTGATGAAGCCTTTTTGATGGCAAGCTCTATGCTCTGTAGTAACAACTCCTCATCGAATACATTGATGGAAACCTTCATCGGTAATGGAGATGTATTTGCTGGTTTAGCCAGTGTGACGAATACCTATCAACGCACAGGGGCGGATAATACTTACCTGACTGCACCTCTGGTTGATGGCTCTGCAAATCAACAATTTGGGAGTATCGCAGCACCAGAAACATCGCCCAATACTATTTTTAATACAGATTCTGACCCCTTCAATCAGACGACTGCTGAAGATATGGGGTCACTGCTCAGCTTAATCTATGACTGTGCTCAATATGGCTCTGGTTTGATGACTATTTATCCGAATGGTGAGTTTACACAAAATGAATGCCGTCAGATGATTGAGGTCATGAGTGCTAACGATTTAGAGCGTTTGCTACAAGCTGGCTTACCACCTGATGCCACAATTTCGCACAAAAATGGTTGGCTACCAGCCGATTTCTCTCAAGGTATCACAGGTGCAATGACAGGCGATGCTGGCATCGTTTTTTCGCCAAATGGACGTGATTATGTGATTTCAATCTTTTTTTGGGAAGCAGGGGAGACAACAGGCTTTAATCGTTGGGAACTCATTGAAGAAATTTCTCGTGCAACATGGAATTACTTCAATCCAGAAAATCAACTCTTATCTCGCAGAACTGATTTACCACCGACTGCTAACGAGTGTTTCCGTCAGACTGAAAATGGCATTGAATACGTTTACTTGCCCCCATACGAGGCAGTTGACCTCGATAATATCAACGGTTGGCGTGATGGTAGCCCGACAACGCCACAGCCCTTACCAGGTGAATAGATAAACATACTCAAGAAGATTTCGGACGTAATTTTTCTAGGATGATACTGTTGCGATTGCCATATAATTTGTAACGAACATCATCCATATACTGACGCACAAAATAGACACCCCAACCGCCACCTTTTCTATCCCAAAGTGAAGCCTTAGGGTCAGGCTCATCTAAAGTGAGTGGATTAAAAAGTGGTGCATCGTCGAGTATTTTGATAATGAGCTTGTCAGTGCTTAATAAGGTTATAATATCTATAGTTTTATCTGCGCCTTTATGCTTATAACCATGTTCAACAATATTGGTGAATATCTCTTCAACAGCCAACTGACTCTGGAAAACACTTTTTTCGTCAAAACCAGCCTCTTCTGTCACAGTCACAATGAAATCACAGGCTTTTCTGACTTGTTCGATTTTGCCTGATAATCGCAACTTGCGTTCACTATCAGCCATAAACTGCCCCATACGATTACTCGAACACTAATAGCTATTAATTGCCTCATCCTGTGTAACATAAATGCGGAAAATTGTATCTAATCCAGCCATCTCTAAGACTTCTCGAACACGCTCAGAGGGTTGGGCTAACCGCAAATCCCCCGATGCTTTTTTAGCACTCTTGAGGGTGCTGACAATTTCACGCAAACCTGCACTCGACATATATTCCACGCTACTCAAGTCTAGAACGAGTTGAACCCTACCATTGTTGATTTGGGTGTTAAGTCCTGAGCCAAATTCGTTGGCATTCATACTATCGACGCGCCCACTTACTTCGACCAGTGTCACCGAATCATTGGGGTTGGTGACATTGATTTCGATCATAGTTACACTCCTAATTTCGATATGGCTTGCATTATATCATAATCTCATAATTGTGCGTCACAACAATGCTCATTTATAGGTCTATAGTCTTGCTTTTGGATGTTAAAAGACGATAATTTGCTAACCTTCTAAGCTATTTCCAAGCGTTATCTACTATCATATGACTAATCTGTGATTTTTATCTGAGGGAAGAAAAGATGGACTGGAGTCAGTTCTTTGCTGTATTTGTGACATTTTCATTGTTATGGATTATTTCCCAGCGCATGTCGCGTCGCCATCAAGGGACATTTAGGATATTCATCGTCATTTTTGCCATTGGTTGGGCTTCGATGCGTTTCTCATTGTTCCCTTGGGAAATGGTACTTGGTATTCTATCGTCCTTGATATTTAGCTTCTTATTCTGGTTGCTGATTGGTCGCTATAATCCAGTGGGAAACGAGGACGAAACAGGTATCAAGGTCTACGGATTGGACGATTGATACACTCGTAAGGGCATGATGAATATACCATGCCCCGTAATTTGACTGAATTAATTAATCACATTAATTGGAATCACATTAGCACTTTGCATCATCAGAACACTCGTGCGTGCTGCTGCTTTCTTAGCAATGTCAGCAAAGGCTTCGCCTGCTGGTGAAAATGGATTGTGCGCGACAACAGGACGACCATAATCGCCACCCTCACGAACATCAGCTTGCATCGGCACACGTCCTAAGAAGGGTACATCTCGTTCGTCTGCGAGTTTTTCACCACCACCAGAGCCGAAGAAGTCACCAGCCATATTTTCGACAAGACCAATGATAGGCACTTTAAGTTGCTCAAACATCGAAATTGAACGCAGAGCATCAGCCGTTGCAACCCCTTGTGGTTGTGTCACGACAATTGCACCCGCTAGCGGAAATTGTTGCGCTAATGATAAAGGCGCATCACCTGTTCCTGGAGGTAAATCGACAATCATATAATCCAAGTCGCTCCAATTAACATCCGTGAAGAACTGGCGAATGGCACTATGTAACATCGGACCACGCATAATCATTGGTTTATCAGGGGTTGTCAAGAAGCCTGTACTGATGATTTCGACACCATACGCCGTGATAGGTTGCATTTTGTCATTAACGACTTTTGGACGACCTGTAGCAAGTCCCATCATCTGAGGAGCATTCGGATTGAGAATATCCGCATCAATCAAGCCGACTTTCGCGCCTGCTGCTGCCAAAGCCACAGCCAAATTGACTGAGATAGTGCTCTTGCCAACACCACCCTTACCAGATCCCACCGCAATAATGCTTTTCATCGGTGCACTAAATTGTCCTTGGATACGAGCATCAGTCGGAACTTGAGCATCCCAACTAATTTTAAGACTACTAATTCCATCGACAATGCCAATGACAGCATCGTTACAACGCTCAACAAACACATCTTTAAGTGGACAAGCGGGTGTCGTCAAAACAATCGTGAAATGCGCTGTATCACCATCAATTTTGAGGTCGCGCACCATATTAAGCGTTACAATATCCTGATGTAATTCAGGCTCAATGACGTTCTTGAGAGCGTCCATAACCTCTTGTTGTTTATCGCTCATGAGTCCTCCACAAGCAAAAATATACGTTAACAATTGATGAATTATTATAACGGATGTCTATTAAATTAGTCACTGTGGGTTATCTAACTCATGTGGCTCTCATTTGCTGGTCGCTTGCATAGCGTATTTTTCGACCTTACGCCAATAACGTGAGAATCGCTTGAGGTCAATGTGACCATCATAATCGACAAATGGCTCATCCATATAGATTTCAAGTTTGCTATCAGGAATCAGAACCTTTAGTTGACGCATAATCCACTTGTGGCGTGGACTTGGGCTGTATGGTGTGATGATGTGCTTGGCATTGTGTTCGGCTGCAAATTTGCCAACTTCAATTGCAACATCACCCCGACGAATTGTGACATCCATTTCAAGCAAGCACTCATAAATGAATGTGATGCGTTTAAAGCTAATATCCCATTGCTTAAGTAATTCATCATCCCAAACAAAAATTGCAGGATGACCTGCTTCTAATGCTGGTTGATTTGGATTGAGATTATCGGCATGTATCCATGCGATTGTGTTTGTCATGTTTAGCGTACCTTCTCGTTGAATAAGTCAGCATTGATGTCGTCATATGACCCCTCAAAGATTTCCATACCTGTTTCGTGGGCAGGGGCTTCATATTGCTTACCTGTAAATTTACGCACATTACTCAAGTTGAAAATGTATGGTTTGTGACTAAACGTACTCGCTACCCATTGCCAAGATAGATTATTGCTAGCAGGGTCGCCGTCTAGCAAGTGAGTCAGGAAGAAGCGTGCGCCTGCTTGCCATTTGATATTACGCCAATGGACAACATAAGCAGCAAAATACATCCGTTGTCGATTATGGAGATAACCTGTTGTTTTGAGTTCATGCACAATATCATCAATCAATTTGACACCTGTTTCACCGTTTTCGATGTCTTCGGGTAAATCGTCAGCGTACTGATGTTTTGGGATACCTGTCTTGTAGTGCTCTTGGTCTTCCCAGATGTCATCACCCATTTCAGCATAGAGTCGTTGCCAATAATCTCGCCAGCCTAATTCGTTGATAAACTTACTCGCTCCATTGCCCGATTGCTCTAAGGCAAAGTCACGCACTTCCGCAAGTGTCAACACACCATAGCGAATATAAGGTGATAGCTTAGATACAGCACCATCTAAGTAGTTACGGCTACGTTTATAAGCACTACCTGTTTTCACCTGTTGTAATCGTTTTTCAGCTTCTACTCGTCCACCAATAAACTCATCACTAACACGAGGATCTGTTGCATAGGCTTCAGAAAATTGTTCCTTGAGATAGTCAATCATCTCCGCACGGTTCTTAAAATCACGGCGCATGGTCTCAGTCATTGTTTGATTTCACCTTATGTCGATTATTACGGCATCGTTTACTACAATATTTGACTTGTTCCCAATCATCTGCCCACTTTTTACGCCATGTGAATGGACGACCACAAGTTTCACAGATTTTTTCGGGTAAATTCTCTTTTTTGATACCTCTTGGCATACAAATCCATTGTTTTCAATAACTACCGATTCAGTGAATATTAATCTATCAAATTTGGCTTAGCGTAAGTTTAGGTCTGAATCAAAAAAGCCCAACTATTTTTCATAGTCAGGCTTTTGAATAGCGTTTCGATATGCTTAGTTTTGCTCTGTGCGACGTTGTGCGCGAACCGCTTTCCGACGTAGAGCAGCTTCGGCGCGTGCCTTACGAAGCTCTTCGCTTTCTTCCCAAGGAGCTTTCCCTGGTTGACCAATCTTAAGCGGTCCATCACCAAGCCCTGATTTCGCCTCTGCGGTAGCTTCTGCTTTGCGTGTTGCGACTTCTTCGCGTTTATCTGCTTGTGCTTCACGAGCAGCCTCAGCCTCAGCTTTGGTTGTCACCCAACTTTTCTCAAAGTTTTTGTGATTCCAGCTACCACGCACTTCCATTTCTTCGTCAACGCGCGTTGGTGCGATGTGTTTCCAGTAACGGAATTCTTTCGATAACTTTGGTTTATCGAAGATGTGGTTCGTTGTGCGGTCATAGCTCGCTAATTCGTAATCATGATCCATCTTAATTGCATCAAACGGGCAGAATTCTGCACAGAAACCGCAATTCATACAAATATCAATGTCAATGAAGAATGCTTCTGGCTCAGGTACAGGTTTACCTGTCACAGGGTCATCACTACGCACAATCCAAATACATTGAGGTGGGCAAACTTTGGCACAAATACCACAGCTTGTACACCAATCTTTACTCGGATTAAGGTCGTCGTCATGGTCTTGCACCACGAGGAATGGCACAAAACGGAAACGTTCTGGCACTGCTACTTTTTCCTCTGGATACATCACAGTTTTCACGCCTTCAGCTTCTACACCTTGGCGTACCTGAAAATTATCAACATCAGGAGCATAACGCTTTAAACCATAGCGAAAATCTTCTACGTAGGAATCCACGAAGTGACGTAAGGTAAGCATCAAGCCCTTAAATAAGCCTTGTCCAGCCATAAATATCCTCTCGTCTCAAAAAAGGGCAGGAGACATACCCACCCTTGTCATTTACCTTAACTTAGCGGTCGGTTTCACCCAACACAATATCGATACTACCCAAAATACCAACAACATCCGCTACTTTGACACCCTCACTCATTGCGCCAAGCGGAGTCAAGTTGATGAAACTCGGTGCGCGAACATGATAACGCCATGGGTTACCTGTTGAGCGTTTGTTACCAGCCGATACGACATAGAAGCCAAGTTCGCCTTTACCGTTTTCGACACGCCCATACGATTCACCCAATGGTACTTTGTCTGCATATGCTGAATTATTGTCAGTGACAGATTCGCCATGTGTATATTCCAAGCGGGGCAGAATTTGTTTCAAAATACGCACACTTTCGCGCATTTCTTTCACACGTACCAGATAACGCGCATACATATCACCAGCATCTTCAACCGCAACATCAAAGTCGAGTTCAGGATAGATGCTGTAAGGGTCTGCCCGACGAACATCGTAGGGTACACCGCTACCACGCAATAATGGACCTGCCGCGCTGTAATCAATCGCATCTTCACGGCTGAGATAGCCTACACCATGTGAACGAATCTGCACGATTTCATTTTCACTTAGCAGCTCTTCAAGTTCATCAATCGTGCGTGGAATACGCTCATTAATCATCTCAGTGAGGAATTCCATTGTGTTGTAATCGCGGATGCGGTCATTGATGAGTGTGTTGACGCTACGAATACGGTCTGGTAAGTCAGCAAAGACACCACCAAAGCGCATGTAGTTGCACATCATACGGCTACCTGCAACAGCTTCAAAGAAATCTAGGATACGTTCACGTTCTTGTACAAAATAGAGTACAGGCGTGAAGAACGCACCTAAGTCATTGAGCCAGAAACCAATCGCCCATAAGTGATTGACAATCCGTGAGAGTTCAACCATCAAAACACGGATGACTTCCACACGATAGCTCGGTGGGGTATAGCGTTTGCCGAGTGCTAACAATTGTTCAACAGCTAATACATACCCGTGATTGTTACCCATGCTCGAAATATAGTCGAGGCGGTCAGTGAATGGGATGTTATGCAACCATGTGTTACGCTCACCGATTTTTTCGTGATTGCGGTGCAAATAACCCATGACAGGTTCTAATGCTGTGATTTCCTCACCATCAAGTGTCATCACCATACGGAACACACCGTGTGTACTTGGATGATGTGGACCCATATTGACAACGAGTTGGTCAGTTGCAACACCATCGTGCTCGGCATGGAGTGCTTCTGTATCCACACCCAAGCCAAAGCCTTTGTAGAGTTTGTCATCAGACATATCGCTCAAACGGGCGAGGTCAATATCATCGGGATAACGAACATTCTTACCGAAGATATTTTTCTCTTCTACGCGATGAACATGACCACCAGGCCAACGACTGCCAAATGGTTTCGCTTCTTCTTCATAGTAGGCTTCTTGCCAATCCTTACGCATCGGATGACCATCAAAGCCTTCCCATAGCAAGATGCGTTGTAAGTTTGGATGGTCAGTGAATTTAACACCGTATAAATCCCAAACTTCACGCTCTTGGAAATCTGCACCTTTCCAAACAGGTGTCAGCGAAGGAACGACTGAATTTTCACGGTCTGTTTGTGCTTTGAAGCAGAGTGCGCTACCGCCTGTTGTGCGGTAAGCATGATAGACCATTTCGATGCAATCTTCCGTGTGGAAGCCTTCATTTAGATAATCAACAGCCGTCGCGCTTGAGAGATAATCAAAGCCGAGTGTGTCTTTGGCATATTGAGCAACCTCACGCAAGTTATCCGTGTCAACCATAATGCCCGAATAGCCATCACGATTATCATCTGTGACAATATTTGGAAATTGTTCTTTGAGATGGTCAATAGATTCTTCGATTGTGAGATTGTTCAAGCTAATATCAGGATTTGCGACCATAATTAACCTTCCTGTGCTCGACGTGATGCGCGGATTGCTTTACGTTTGAGTGCATTTTGCGCTCGTTGATGACGAATCTCTTCACTTTCTTCCCAAGGTGCTTTACCACCAGGAATCCGTTGCAATTCGCCTACATCAACTGTTGCTTCAGCAACTGCTGCACCACCGTCGCTTGCACCAGCAACAAGACTGGGTGAACGCCATGCAGGAAGTGCACGACTTGCATCCATCACAGCCATATCTGCTTGACTTGCACCAGCTTCTGCCTTACGACGAATCATATCCATTTGGCGTGGGTCGATGATGTCAGGACCTAAAATTGGCACAGGTGTTGGGTCACTCGGACCAATGCCGTACCAAGGGACATCATCACCAACACTCAGTGATTGACCGTCCACTTTACGTTGCAGAGCAATCATGCCATAGAGTAAGGCTTGTGGAGTAGGTGGGCAACCAGGCACATATACATCGACTGGCAAATACTTATCAATCCCAGAAACAACATTGTAGCCTTCTTTAAAAGGACCACCGCCACTTGCACATGCACCCATTGCGAGGACATACTTTGGTTCTGGCATTTGGTTGTAGAGCCGTACAATCGGTACGACCATCTTCTTTGTAACCGTTCCTGATACAATCATTAAATCCGATTGACGAGGAGTTGCACGCATCACTTCCATGCCGAAGCGCGAAAAATCGAAACGGGATGATGCCGTAGCAATCATCTCAATCGCGCAACAAGCAAGCCCAAACAACATGGGCCACATCGAATTACGACGACCCCAATTATAGAGTTTACTCAGGCTAGTAATAGCAACCGTATTCTGTAAATCGGCTGGAACGGGATATTGAGTTGTGTTCAGTTCTTGCAGGTTGAGTTCCATTAGTTTGTACGCTCCTCATACCATTCCCGCAAAATATCGTTCAAAATACCATCATTGACGAGTGTTGGGTCATCTGCAAAATCTGGCAGAGACACAATGAGTTGATTTAACTGCTCAAGACCAATATCACTCAAATCAATTTCTGGGTGCCCATCCATTAACGTTAAAACAATTTCATAAGATGATTCCCAATATAATGGTTTGCTACTCATCGTGTTTGTCACTATCTTAACAGATTATAGGTGGTTTGTGTGGAATTTCACGAACCAATTTCTGCTACTTTAATCGTCTTGTTCACTCAAAACGGCTCCAGTATCGATTTGAGCACGTTGTAAGCGTCCACTGTAATCCACATAAACGGATTTCCACTCTGTAAATGAGGTCAAGCCAGCTTGTCCTGCCTCACGCATACCATTCCCTGTACCGCGTGTGCCACCAAACGGAAATTGAATCTCGGCACCTGTTGTCCCGTGATTGATGTAAACAATTCCTGTTGAGATGTCACGAATTGCACGGAATGCTGCGTTCACATTTTCAGTGAAGATACTGCTGGATAAGCCGTAGCGTGTATTGTTATTGACTTCGATAGCTTCTTCTAGTGAACCAACTTCAATGACAGATAATACAGGACCGAAAATTTCTTCCTGTTCAACACGCATTCCTGCTTTCACGCCATCAAAGAGGGTAGGTTCAAAGAAATACCCTTTTTCTGTCTTAGCAGGTTGACCACCAAGCACAATATCAACACCATCTTCACGCGCTACATCCATATAGCTGGATACCTTGTTGAGTGCTTTCTGGTTGACTAAGGGTCCCATATCAACGCCGTCTTCGACACCGTAACCCAACACAATATCATTGGCTTTTTCGATGAGGCGTTCCATCAGCTTTGGTTTGATACCACTTTGCACAATTAATCGACTCGTTGCTGTACACCGTTGTCCCGTTGTGCCGTAAGCACTCCATGTAATGGCATCGACAGCGAGGTCAAGATTGGCATCATCCATTACAATAATGGCGTTTTTACCACCCATTTCGAGTGTAACTTTTTTACCGAGTGATGCGGCTTTGGTATAAACCTTGATACCTGTATCGGTTGAACCCGTAAAAGAAATGATGCGAACATCAAGGTGTTCAACCAATGCGTTTCCTGTTTCTCCTGCACCATTGACTACATTCAGTACACCATTAGGCAAGCCAGCTTCGGCAAAAACTTGTGCAAACATCGCTGACGACGCTGGAACGTCTTCACCAGGTTTCCACACGATTGTGTTACCCGCAATCAAAGCAGGTAAAATTTTCCAACTAGGGACAGCAACAGGGAAATTCCAAGGAGTAATCAAGCCAACAACGCCGACAGAATCGCGCAATGCCATCCCGAATTTATTGGGCATCTCAACAGGTGCAGTGTAGCCTAATAAGCGACGACCCTCACCACCCATGTAATAAGCCATGTCGATGGCTTCTTGGACATCGCCAGCCGTTTCAGCGACAATTTTGCCCATTTCCTGAGTCATTAACTCAGCGAGTTCATCTTTGCGCTCTTTGAGGAGTTCTGCAACGCGGAATAAAATTTCTCCACGACGGGGAGCAGGTGTCAAACGCCATTTATCATAGGCAAGTTTGGCAGCAGCAACAGCAGCAACAACATCATCGGCATTACCCTGTGCAGACGTTGCCAAAACTTCCTCTGTTGCAGGATTAATACTCTCAAATGTTGCACCAGACTGAGCATCGACCCACGCGCCACCAATAAAATTTTTGACAAGTTTTGTCATTAACGAAACTTTTCACTATCTTCTAATATTTGAGTGGGTCTAGTATAAGGTTCGGATAGGGCATTGTCAAGAATTTCACAAACTCATCAAGCATTAAGAACATCAGCTTGATGATATGACAGTTGCCCCTTCTTTCAGTACTTGTGTCGCCCGAATTTTCGAGGCGATACCTGCATCAAAATAGATAGCTTGCATCGCATCAGCAACTTGTTGAGATGTCTCTGAACTGTCACAAATTGCCATCAGGGTCGGACCTGCACCACTGATAACCAATGCCAATGCACCAGCACGTTTTGCTGAAAATCGTACTTCTTCAAGATAGGGCATCAGATGCTTACGAGCAGGTTCAATCACAAGGTCGAATTCCATCGCTTGTGCCATTGCAACCACATCACCACGATACAGAGCATCCACTAGTGATGCGACTGCTCCCGTATGCTGAATCATACTTTTGATAGGAACTTTGCTAGGTAAAACAGCCCGTGCTTCGGCTGTAGGTACTTCCACATCAGGTGTTACTAGTGCAATATGTAAATCTTCAGGTACAGGAAGTTTGCGAATTTGCTCTAGTTCAATCCCATTTGATAATGTAATCCCACCAAAGAGACATGGAGCAGCATTATCTGCATGGTAGCCACTAACTGCTGCTTCGCCTTCTAAGCTGAAAGGGAGTAGTTGAGCATGTTCATAAGGGTAACCTAGCAAAGCATTGACCGCGACGACGGCTGCGACACTACTTGCTGCACTACTGCCTAATCCACTTGATAGAGGTAACCCTTTCTTGAGATATAAGCCAATACCGCGCTCAACGCCCAAATCTTGTAACAGAGCATTCGCTGCAATGGTGGCAACATTTTTATCAGACGCTGTTGGGAGTTTGCTATCATCTCCCTCAATACCATTGATTCTCGCACCGATGGCATTCTCATCCCATTCAGCAATGATGGTATCGCCAACGCCCTCCACTGCCAGACCTAAAATATCGAACCCAACGCCTAAATTAGCGACTGTCGCGGGAGCAAAAGCCTCTGCTCTGGTATTTGCCATGAAAACTCGCTATCCTACACCCAAAATGAGTAAAACTTAAACAATTCTCGCTGAGGATACACCAATGCAAAGCATCCTACAATGTATGGACTGTCAACAAGAATACGCCATCAACGAAGTACATTACACCTGTGATGCTTGTGGTGGCTTACTTGATGTCATCCATGATTGGTCTAATATGGAAATCGCCCGTGAATTGTTCGATTCACGGCTAGGCACATTTGAATATCCCTATTTGAGTGGGGTCTGGCGTTATAAAGAACTTGTGTATCCGAGTATTGATAATAACCTCATCGTTACCAAGCCCGAAGGAAACACTAATCTATATCCTCTACCAAAATTAGCAGAATGGGCAGGTGTTCATCAACTGTATCTCAAACACGAAGGTGAAAATCCGACAGGCTCATTCAAAGATAGAGGGATGACAGGTGGAACAACACAAGCTCGCTTGTTAGGAATGAAACGTGTAGCTTGTGCTTCAACAGGCAATACATCGGCAGCCCTCGCATCCTATGCCGCACTTGCAGATTTAGAAGGTATTATTTTTTTACAAAATAAAGCGATTGCGCTCGGTAAATTGGCGCAAGGCTTAGCCTATGGTGCAACCTGCTTACGCATTGACGCTGATTTTGACCGCAACTTAGAATTAGTGCGAGAAGCGAGTGACCGATTGGGTATCTATGTGCTGAACTCTGTTAATCCCTTCCGATTAGAAGGGCAAAAGACTATTATCATCGAAGCGATTCACCAACTCAATTGGCAAGTGCCTGATTGGATAGTCGTTCCTGGTGGTAATCTTGGTAATAGCTCTGCATTTGGCAAAGCTCTCAAAGAACTCTATGACCTCGGCTTGATTGACCGTATGCCACGTTTGGCGATTATTCAAGCACAAGGTGCAAGTCCACTCTATGAATCATTCAAAATGGAATTTGAAGATTTTGAACCACAAAAAGCCCAAACTCGTGCAACAGCCATCAAGATAGGCAATCCAGTTAATTATGCCAAAGCAGTACGTGCTATCCATTGGACTAATGGCTGGGTTGAAAGCGTCACTGACCAAGAAATTTTAGATGCAAAAGCTCTGATTGACCGTGCTGGCATTGGATGCGAACCTGCCTCTGCTTGTTCTCTTGCAGGCACAAAGAAACTGGTCGATTTGGGGGTTATTCAACCCGATGAGACAGTGATTGGTGTGCTGACAGGGCATGTCCTCAAAGACCCTGATGCAACCATTGGTTATCATGCTGATGAACTAGATGATATTGTGCCGAAATATCCTAATAAACTGCTATCAGCAGGTGATGATATTGAGGAAATCGTTGCGTTGCTGTCTCAAAAACGAGAAGTGATTGAAATATAAATGTCACTTAAATTGTACACAGATGGTCATATTGCAAAGTCAATTGTAAGACAACTGCGTTTAAAGGATGTAGATATTGAACGGTGTGAAGATGTTGGTTTAAAAGATGCTTCTGACTTGCAACACTTTGAATATGCACTCGAAAACGAACGAACAATTGTGACACAAGACGCAGATTTTCTACGCATACACAATGAAATTCAGAGAGAAGGGAAAAATCACTTCGGTATCATCCGTATCACTTCGGAAAATATAACTAACGTTGGCAAAATTGTGAATGAATTAGAATTTCTTCATAACGCAATTGATGGATGTGCTGCTACGTTGGAAGAAGATGTGTATAATCAAGTGAGGTATATATGAGGACAAATCATGGTAATTCTAAATATTCAACATATCGTCCGTGAAGATACTAAACTTGGTGGCAAACCCCACATCGCAGGAACGCGAATGAGTGTTCATCAAATTGCGATATTGCATAAATCATCTGACTGGTCAGTTGAACGCATCGCTGATGAGTTTGAACTCACACAAGCGCAAATTTACGCAGCCCTCGCATATTATTATGACCATCAAACACAGATTGATAATGAAATAATTGATGATGATGTGAAAACCAAAGAATTGGGTCAACCCTTAACTGACATCAGTAAATCAAGCAAATAACCAAATGAAAATTAAACTATTTGAAACTGAAACCATTGGTAATGGCATACTAGGCATCGTCTTCATCGGAGCTGGGATATTGCATTTTGTCTCACCCAAATTCTACCTAGCGATTATGCCCCCGTATTTACCATTTCATCGAGAACTTGTCTATCTCAGTGGTTTCTTTGAAATTTTAGGAGGCATTGGTGTCCTGATTCCGCGTTATCGTAAGTGGGCAGGGATTGGCTTGATTGCGTTGATGCTCGCAGTCTATCCAGCGAATATTTACATGGCAATGAATCCAGAAAAATTTCCGAATATTCCAAAGTGGGGACTCTACGCACGACTTCCCTTGCAATTCGTGATTATTGGCATCATTTATCGTTTTGCTATTGCTAAGTCTGATTAACTAAACAAATTGTTCAGTAATAGTGTGTGATTCAATCACGAGAGGCGATGCCACCTGTCGATGGATACGATAATCTGTTGCTACAATAGCTAATACAAACACAACTTCACCGATGTTAGCTATCAGATTAGAACTAGCTCTCACAGCAGCTGCTATGAACATTACAATCGACCCCAAAGCTAACCAAGACCATCCTACATAACGCCAAATCATAAATCCAACGATAATCATCACAACAATTGTGATAATCGCAGGAATGGGTGGACCATGTGTTGCATCATTAATGTAGCGAAGTGTACCTGCTTCAGTTTTCGTAATCAGAGTCAGATTAAAAATATCGCCCATCGACCCAAGAACAACCATCACAACCGCCAAAATACAAAAAGCACTATGCCAAATCTTGTCATATTTATTTTTATCAAGCAGTTGCCGAAGCACACCATAAGCAAAAATAATCAATAATGGCGTAACAAGCGCATGAATGTAGAACCGTCCACTATTGAGCAATTTCAAGAGACTTCCTTCACCAATGAAACTGCCTAGTCCGATAATCAAATTGTCGTAAAATAATCCCAAAACGGTCAAAGTTGCAATTAAGGTGTAGCTGATTCGTTCACTTGAATACAACCGAGCAATAGAAATGAATGCAATCGCATGGATACCTGCCAGCATAAAATAAAGTATTGTTTGCATGGATATTGCCCTCGCTAAGAATTTTTGATCAACATATCATGAGGCTCATTTGCATAATCAAGCTGATGTAATTCAGAACGAGCTACTGCTACATGGTCTTGGACTCCTTTGTAGAGAAGCCACACACCATAGAGTAGAATGAGTTGATTAATGGTATTCGTGATTTGTGCAATCCATTGTCCTGTTTCTGTATCATCACCAATTCGAGCAATGCCTTGCAAAGCAATAATTGCAACCAAGTTGATGATGAGTAGGAGTGTGGCAGTTGTTTGATTTTGATGTCGTGCTTGACGAATCGCTAATCCAATTGTGATGAAATTAAAAATTGTTGTCATCCCAAGCAAAATCAAAAACCAAATTTGCGGGCTAGCACGCTCAGGGTCATAGAGAGTCGCAGTGTAGAATGCTGTACCGAGTGTCACAACACAAACAACTATAGGAAAAAACCAAACATTATCAGGTCTTCTCCTTTCAAAATATTTGCGTTGGGCATACCACAAGGCATAAGCAATTAGAATAAATCCTGTAGATAGACCAAAAAACAGAGCATTATCTAGGATATGGATGTTAATTTCGGCATCGCTCAGTGCAATAATAAGTTTCCATGTCGCTTTAGATAGACCACCAAGTGTTACGAGGACAACACCAGCATATGCCATATGTGATAAGCCATCATCCATCTTGATAATCATCTTTGCCAGAATGAATAAAGCAATCGCGGAGAAAATAACGGGTAAGAAATCTTCAAGTGCTAAGGGGATAGAATAAATTTCCATATCTTGCTTACCATCTAAATAAAAATCGTTCTTCAGATGAGTATAGCATTAATAGACGAAAGTGAAAAATTAGGAGTAGATACAAAAGCTACTCCTATTAATCCTTACAAAGATGAAATGACAAACACCCACAAAATAACTAAACCACCTACTGCCAATAGTGCAATCACACCTAATGCCACAGTCACTAAGTCTGTACCCTCATCATCATCTGGCACATAGACAGGCACACTCTGACTATTTGGGTAAACATTCTGTGGTGGATAGGGACGACTATCCGCTAGATTTGGGTTTTGCATTGTTTGTGGTTGTGGATACCCTTGCGCTTGTTGTGGCGGATAGCCCTGTTGCTGAGGTGCAGCAGGTGTGAAGCGTTGCTCAAACGGCTGAGGCGGACGCGCGACAGGATTAGGTACAGATGGTGCTTGTCGTGGGTCATACAGATTCTGTGCATCAGGTGCCGCACTATACTTTGCTGTAACCTCACTGTTTGAAGGTGATTTCTGTGTATTACCAACCCCTGGAGGACGTTGCCCAGGACCAAATTGGCTCGGTTGTGTTGTTTGTGGAGACGGTTGTTGATTACGCGCTGGCTGTGACGGCACTTGTGGCGACACTGCTGTATTATCGCGTGCTTGTGAACGATATTTCTGCAAAATGTTTCCCATTTGGTCTGCATCACGGTATCGATCGCGTGGGTCTTTAGACATCGCCCGATAAATTAGCTTAGCAAGTCGGTCAGGAATACCTGGGCGATATTCACTCACATTCGGAATAGGTTCACGAATATGTGCCATCGCTAATTCTTGCTGATTCGCTCCAACATAGGGTAATTCACCCGTCAATAACTCGAACATAACCACACCAACTGCATAGACATCAGCTTGTGGAGTTGGTTGTTCACCACGCGCTTGCTCAGGTGCAAAGTAATGTGGACTTCCCCAAACAACTTCTGCCTTTGCCATCGGTTGTGTGTTCGTTAAGGCTTGTGCGATACCAAAATCTGTCACTTTGACCACATCAGCAGGGGTTACCAACATATTTTGTGGTTTGACATCGGCATGAACAAGATTCGAGCGGTGGGCGTAACCTAAGCCAGCACATATTTGAATCGATAAATCAATCGCACGGTCAATCGAGACCGAACCCTCCTCTTTGATAATTTTCTTGAGGTCAGTGCCTTCAACCAATTCCATCACAATGAAATGCGTCGGACCATCACTCCCAACATCATAGACTGTCACGATATTGGGATGGGATAATTTAGCAATAGCACGTGCTTCGTTACGGAATTTCTCTAAGAACGATGGGTCTCTCGTTAAGCTTGGACGCAGTAACTTAATTGCTACCGTGCGAGCTAAAGCCCTATCAAAGGCTCGGTAAATCACAGACATGCCACCAGACCCCTGTTGTTTCAGGAGTTGATAACGTCCATTGAGTACAGTTTCGTTTGGATTTGACATTGAGTAGTCACCTTACTAAGGGCGCATCATCGGGTCGAAGATTTGTCGATATTCTAACAAGGCACTGCGGTCTGTCATATTCGCAATATAATCTGCCACGACACGATGAACTCCCTGTTTGTTGATACGTGCTTGATAATCAGGTGGTAACTGAGACGGCTTCAATACAAAAGTCTCGAATAATCGTCCAAGGAAATTATCCGCCCGATTTTTCATCCGCACAATACGATAATGATAATACATATTCTGATAAAGAAAGTCTTTCAACTCTCGGTTCTGTCGTTTTTGTTCTGCACTATATTCTACGACATTATCGCGCTGATGGATGACATCGTCCACCGATTGAATAGATAAATCTTGTAAACGTTGGTTAGTGGTAGCTAGAACATCGCCGACCATAATACCGACTAACTCACGAACAAAGCGATGTCGATCAATCTCAGTTAATACAGGTTTAGACCATCCTAAACGGTCACAAAGAATCTGCCAGATTTCAAGGTCTTTCAATTGATGAGGTGTTAGCAGACCAACATGGAGACCATCATCTAAATCATGAGCATTATAAGCTAATTCATCAGCAACATCCGCAATTTGTGCTTCAAGACTACCTCGTGTGTCAGGGTTAAAATCAGTTGCCTTGCTGACATCATATTCGGTTTCATGCTTGGCGATGCCTTCTAAGGTTTCCAAGGTAAGATTCAGTCCTGAAAATTGTGGATACCGTCGCTCTAAATTCGTTACCACACGATAACTCTGATGATTATGGTTGAACCCGCCCCATTCTTGCATCAAATCATTCAGCACATCTTCACCAGCATGACCAAAGGGCGGATGACCTAAATCATGAGCTAAACAAATGGCTTCCGTTAAATCTTCATTGACTCCGAGAGCACGAGCAATCGTGCGACCAATTTGTGCAACTTCCAGTGTATGAGTCAAACGAGTGCGATAATAATCCCCAAAGTCATTGACAAAAACTTGTGTCTTGTATTCAAGTTTACGGAAGGCTTCCGCATGGATGATGCGGTCACGGTCTCGCTGAAATGCTGTGCGATAGGGTGGCTCATGGTCAGGATGAAATCGTCCCTTACTATCACGACTTAATAAAGCATATGGGGCAAGCCGATCTGCCTCTTGTTGTTCGAGTTGTTGACGATCAAAAAACATAACTAGGACTTTCAAGATGTGCTCAATCGTTATCCATTGTACCGTTAACCACAAATCTATGACACATATTATTCAAACGAACCATAAACATTTTGTAAAATCAGTTTGATGAAATGCTTGACATTGCCCTCAAAAGACGATAATGTTTTGCGTAACAACCTAATATGCAATTTAAAAGCATTGAACCAGAATAGTAATTGTTGTGATGTCGTTCAGAGAGTGGTTTCGTCGGCTGGAAAGACCATACGGATAACAACAATGAATGGACTGGGGAGCTTCGTAGGCGAACGATCCAACCAGTAGCTTACGACGGGACGCGCTCCGTTACCATAGCGCAGGGTATTATTAACGTAGTTATTTGTACCCGACGAGAGCCTCGCAAGAATTTTCTGTGAGGAATTCAAGGTGGCACCGCGGAAGATTCGCTCTTTCGTCCTTGATTAAGGATGAGGGCGTTTTTTAGTTAATGGATACTCTCATCTGCCAAATCTCGGTGATTTATCTTGATGAGGAGTGACATATGGCATTGCCATCACCTCGAACACGTACAGATATTCAACCTTCGCGTGAAGCTGTACATGACTATTTTACTCAGGGCGACCTTGTGCCAGTTTACCGCACATTACTCGCTGACCTCGAAACACCTGTCTCGGTGTATCTCAAACTGACCCAATCAGGACAATCGGCTTTCTTGCTGGAAAGTGTCGAAGGTGGCGAACAAGTCGGACGCTATTCGTTTATTGGTGTCAATCCGCGTGGCATGATTACCGTCAAAAACGGTGTTATGACGCGCACCATAGATGGTGAAACACAAACACGCGACTTATCCAACGAAGAAGACCCTCTACACATCATAAAAAGTGAGATTGACCGCTACACCCCTGTCAAAGTGGCTGGTTTGCCTCGCTTTGTCGGTGGGGCAGTGGGTTATCTCAGCTACGATGTTGTCCGCTACTTCGAGAAATTACCCGATACAGCACAAAAAGAACTCAATGTTCCAGAAGCTGCCTTCATGTTGCCTGATACACTCATTATTTTCGACCACGTTAAACATCAATTGATAGTCTTGGCAGATGCTCACAATACTGGTGACCCTGATGTTGCTTACAATGATGCCATCCGTCGTATTGATAAGATTGTGGTCGCATTAGGCAATCCCTTACCCAGTATCCCCTACAGTGATAATAGTACCGATGAACCACTTCAATCTAACGTAGAACAATCTGCCTACGAAGAAAACGTTCGTAAAGCCAAAGAATATATCAAAGATGGTGATGCCTTCCAAATTGTCTTATCACAACGCTTCAGCCGTGAAACAGACGCATCGCCTTTGATGATTTATCGTGCTTTACGTGCGCTTAATCCATCACCTTATATGTTTTTACTGCAATTCAACGAAGACTTTACTTTACTCGGCGCATCGCCTGAAATTATGGTGCGTTACGAAGATGGCATTGCCAGTATGCGCCCCATTGCTGGAACACGTCCACGTGGCGCAGATGAAGCACAAGATAATGCACTAGCAGAAGAATTGCTCGCAGACCCCAAAGAACGCGCGGAACATGTCATGCTAGTCGATTTAGGACGCAACGATCTCGGACGAGTCTGTGATTACGGCACAGTCAAAGTCGATGAAATGATGATTATCGAGCGTTACAGTCATGTAATGCACATTGTCTCGCACGTTTCAGGTAAATTGCGCCAAGATATGGATGCTTTCGACCTCGTTCGAGCAACGTTTCCTGCTGGTACATTGAGTGGTGCCCCTAAAGTCCGTGCGATGGAAATCATTGAAGAACTTGAAGGCGTTCGGCGAGGACCTTATGGAGGCGCAGTTGGCTACTTTAGTTATGACGGTTCTATGGATACCTGTATCACCATTCGAGCTATGCTGATGGTCGATGGTAAAGTCTACGTCCAAGCAGGTGCAGGCATCGTTTCTGATAGTGACCCCACCAAAGAATTTGAAGAATGCCACAATAAAGCACGCGCTGTCGCAGAGGCGATTCGCTATGCTGAACGTGGCTTAATGTGATAATAAATGCTCAGGAGAGGCTATGACAGTCAAACGAGTAGTGCTGATTCGCCCAGGTGAAACAGACTGGAACAAAATTGGACGTTGGCAAGGGATTGTAGCAGTGCCATTGAATATACATGGTATCGAACAAGCGAAACGACTTGCAAAGTTCGTTCGCAATATTGCACTAGATGTGATTTATAGCAGTGACGTTCGTCGAGCAAAAGATACGGCATCTGTCTTATCTGAATACACAAGTGTACCGATTATTTATGATAAACGCTTACGTGAACGGCATCTTGGCTTGTGGCAAGGCTTATCAATGAATGAAATGCGTGATTGGTACAAAGGTGCATACGATGAACTGATGAAAGACCCATTCAATTCACCTGCACCAGAAGGGGAATCACGCGCTGATGTTGCGGTACGGGTCAGAGAAATATTCGATGAAATTTTACAAACTGAATATGAAACTGTCGGCATCATTACCCATACAACGGCAATTCGTGTGCTTTTGACCGAATTGTTGCCTGATGTTGATGCCTTTAATATGGATTTTCGCAATATATCAGTAACAACACTCATTGCTCACGCTGATGCCACATGGGAAATGACACAACTCGATGATGTAACCCATCTCGAAGGAATGTCATCAAGTCCCTTCAAAGGCAAAATAGGATAAATCATATGATTCTCGTAATCGACAACTACGACAGCTTTACTTATAACATTGTGCAAGAACTGGGTGAATTGGGTGCAGAAATTGAAGTGCGCCGTAACGACCAGATAACACTGGATGAGATTCGTGAGATGAATCCAACCCATATCATCATTTCACCAGGACCAGGCTTCCCAAAGGATGCGGGTATTTCCAATGATGTCATTCTTGAATTTGGCTCAGAAATCCCCTTGATGGGTATTTGCTTGGGTCATCAGTGTATTGGTGAAGTTTACGGAGGCAAAGTCATCCACGCGCCAAGCCTCATGCACGGTAAAACAAGCCCTGTACAGCATCAAGGGGACTCTCTGTTCACAGATATTCCGAGTCCATTCATTGCCACACGCTATCATAGTCTTGTGGTCGAAGAAGAAACTCTGCCTGATGTACTTGAAGTCATCGCACTCACAGCCGATGGCGAAATTATGGGCGTGCGCCACAAAGATTATCCTGTAATTGGCGTGCAATTCCATCCAGAAAGCATCCTCACTGAATCAGGGATGCGTATTCTGCAAAATTTCCTTGAAAAAACGTATCTCAAAGTTAAAGCATAAGCACGCAAGAAACAACCAGTAGGAGCTAACATGACAGCACCAGCAACAACAGAAGAACAAACCAAGCAAAAAAAACAAATATCACTGACAGGGATTAAGCCAACAGGAACACCTCATCTTGGGAATTATCTTGGGGCAATCAAACCTGCGCTTGATTTAGTCAAAGATTACAAAGCCTTTTATTTCATTGCAGATTATCATGGCTTGACGACTGTCCGCGATAAAAAAGAGATGAAGCAACATACTTATGAAGTGGCTGCAACATGGCTTGCACTCGGCTTAGACCCTGATGAAGTCGTTTTCTATCGCCAGAGTGATATTCCAGAGGTGTTTGAACTGCAATGGGTACTCTCATGCTTTACGGGCAAGGGGTGGTTGAATCGTGCTCATGCCTACAAAGCCTCGGTTGATAAAAATGTGGAAGACGGCAACGACCCTGATGATGGTGTCAATGCAGGTCTATATAACTATCCTGTGTTGATGGCTGCCGATATTATCTTGTTCAACACCGATGTTGTACCTGTTGGGCAAGACCAACGCCAACATATCGAAATGGCACGCGACATGGCAAATGCTTTCAACCATGTTTATGGTGATACCCTTGTGCCACCCGAAGCAGCTATTTTAGAAAATGTAGCCACAGTAACAGGCTTAGATGGTCGCAAAATGAGCAAGAGCTACGGCAATACAATCGAACTCTTCGCACCATCCAAAAAATTACTCAAACAAGTGATGCGTATCGTCACCGATAGCAAAACACCTGAAGAATCGAAAAATCCTGACGACAATAATATCTTCAACATCTACAAGCACTTTGCAACAGCTGAGATGATTGCAGAAAATCGTAAAAAATATACCGAGGGTGGTGTCGGCTATGGCGATCTCAAGCAAGAATTATTTGAGTTGCTGGACGAGACATTTACCGAACCACGTGAACGCTATAACGAATTGATGGCAAATCGTAAAGAAGTCGATGCAATTCTCGATAAAGGTGCGGCTTTTGCTCGCAAAATTGCAGGACGCACACTCAGTAAAGTTCGTCGCAAAATCGGAGTTGGTTAAAAGTAGTTGGGATACGTGCCATGAATTGGCATTATCGTGCAGATGATGCACTCGACCCAGAAGACGACCTTGATTACCTAGCCGTTAAGCATTATTTGCTCTACTGGAAAGTGAATCCTGAGATTCGTCCTGAAATTGGTCAACACATGACAACTGCATACGCAGCCAGCAATTATCTCAAACGGGTGAAACTAGGGGATGTGCTGTGGATTATCAATGTGAATCAGCATCATCTGTATCTACTAGGTCGGCTCAAGGTTGAATTTATTGTCGATGATACAGCGATTGCCCAAGAATTAGTCGATCCCTTTCCTGAGCAATGGCATGATGCCGATTGGTATGCCATCAGCAATAAGTATGCGATTGAACCTATGCGCGAGATTGACATCACACATCTTGCTGATAAATTGCGGTTCAACAGTCGCGTATCCGAGATGCTAGATATAGTCGATGGGCGTGTTGATGCGAATCAGCTAACGACCTTACGTCAACTTACAGTGCAATCCGCACAAATGATGGATGACATCTGGTACAACGATGCCTATACGCCACAATCAGTACAAGATTTTCTTGAACTTTCAGAAGATGATACCGCCTATGCAGAGGGTAAAGTTGTGGTGCGAACAGTGCGTGAACGCCAACGCAGTCGCAAACTCGTCAACGATGCAAAAGCAAAATTTCGTGCTGAACATGATGGCAAGCTGTTTTGTGAAGTCTGCGGATTCGATTTTGATACATTTTACGGCATTGATTACATCGAAGCGCACCACACAGAACCGATTGCCTTTCTACAAGGTGAAACAGAAAACACAGTTGATGCTGTTGTGATGATTTGTGCCAATTGCCATCGCGCAGTCCATTCTCGAACACCACCATATAGCGTACAAGAACTACGCGAGATGATAAACAAGGATAAACAATGACAACTATAACCACACAAGAAGCGATGACTATTCAACGGGCAATCGACATCACCAGCCGTTTTGGTCATCTACAAGCCGAAGATGCTGAATCCGTCATGGAACAAATCATGAGTGGCGAAGCAACCGAAGCACAGATTGGTGCTTATCTTATGGCACTCCGCATGAAAGGCGAAACACCAGAAGAAATCACAGGTAGTGCCCGTGCCATGCGGCACCAATCAACCAAAGTTCCAATTTCAATCGAAGGCGATATTCTCGATACCTGTGGTACAGGGGGTGACCGTTCAGGCACATTCAACATCAGCACGACAACCGCTTTTGTCTGTGCAGGGGCAGGGATGCCAGTTGCTAAACATGGTAATCGCGCAGCCACCAGCAAATCAGGGAGTGCCGATGTACTAGGTGCATTAGGCGTGAATCTTGATCTGACTCCTGAACAAGTTGGCAAATGTGTGGACGAAGTGGGTATCGGTTTTCTCTTTGCAGTCAAATTACACCCAGCGATGAAGCACGCCATTGGTCCGCGTCGTCAGATGAGAATTCGCACTATCTTTAACATCTTAGGACCTCTGACCAACCCAGCAGGAGCAAATCGGCAATTGATGGGTGTATTCGCTGCTGACCTCACGGAAGTGTTGGCTAAAGTGCTGAAGAGTCTGGGCACGAAATCAGCAATTGTTGTTAATGGTTATGGGGGCATGGATGAACTCACGGTCACAGGTCCGAGCACCATCAGCCACCTTAAAGAAGATGGCACAATCGATACCTACGAACTCGACCCAAGCAAGTTAGGATTCGACCCTGCTAGTATCGGTCAATTATTAGGGGGAACACCAGAAGAGAACGCTGTCATCCTGCGCGAAATCCTCAATGGTAAACAAAGGGGCGCAAAACGTGATATTGTTGTTTTGAATTCAGGTGCAGCATTATGGGCAGCAGGTAAAGCAGATAACATCCAACAAGGGGTTAAATTAGCAGAAGAAAGCATTGATAGTGGCGCAGCCGAACAAAAACTAGATGCACTCATTGAAATGAGTCAGAGTTTTGCCAATGAATAAATTTTTACGAACAGGGTCAATCCTAGACGAAATTTTAGAGAAAAAAGTTGAAGAGGTCGCAATCGCCAAGCAAAGTGCGCCTCTGGCAACAGTCCGTGAATTGTCTGAACGAGTGTCACCAGCCAAAGATTTTCGTAGTGCATTACATAAAGATACTGTCGCACTCATCGCAGAGGTCAAAAAAGCCTCACCGAGTAAAGGTGTGATGATGCCTAATTTCAATCATATGGTGTTGGCATCGGCTTATGCAGCCAATGGTGCATCAGCCATCAGTGTCCTGACTGATGAGCAATACTTCCAAGGTCATTTGCGCTATTTGAAAGAAATCAGTAAATCAGTGGATTTACCAACCTTGCGTAAAGACTTCATAATTGACCCTTATCAGGTCTATGAAGCACGCATGGCACGCGCATCAGCCGTTTTGTTGATTGTCGCGGCACTTGAAGATAGTCAGTTAGCGGATTTATATGCAATCATCACAGAATTGGGTATGACTGCACTTGTAGAAATCCATAATGAAGATGAATTTGAGCGTGCTATGAAAATCAATCCAACGGTGATAGGAGTCAACAATCGTAATTTGAAAACATTTAAGGTTGACCTTGCAACAATTGAGCGTGTCGCTGATTTGATACCTGATGATGTGACACTCATTGCTGAAAGTGGCTTGAAAACACCAGAAGATGTTGCACACATGGGAGCAATCGGCGCACACGCTGTCCTCATTGGTGAAGGACTTGTTACATCGGGCAATATTCCTGAAACAGTTCAAGCATTTAGCAGCCAACAACGAGGATAGCTGATGAAAGTCAAGATTTGTGGAATTACTCGTCTCGAAGATGCGCTCAAAGCCAGTGAATTAGGTGCAGATTTAATTGGCTTGAATTTTTATGAACCAAGTCCACGTTCACTCTCAGTTGCGGATGCCACACAGTTAGCCGATGCGCTTCGTGCTGAATTAGGGAACGAGACACCCACATTAGTTGGTGTATTCGTCAATATGGCAATGGGAGATATTTCAATCATCACAGAAAAAGTGGGCTTAGATTTTGCTCAACTCAGCGGTGATGAGACGATTCCCATGCTACAAGAATTACGTGGGATGGGTTTCAAATCCATCCGCCCGATGAATCTTGATATGGCTCTTGATGACCTAAATTACTTTTCGGAGATAATGCCACAAGATGAACGTGCACCATCAATTTTGCTCGATGCTTATCATCCCAAATTGTATGGTGGGACAGGCGAACAAGCGAGCGTAGAAGTCGCATTAGCCATCAAAGAGAAAGTTCCACGTTTGATGCTGGCTGGTGGTCTCAAGCCTGAAAATATTGCAGAGCGTGTCCAAGCAATTCGCCCTTGGGGGGTAGATGTTGCCAGTGGAGTTGAAGATGACCAAGCAGGCATCAAATCTGCTGAGAAAATGCGTGCTTTTATCCAATCGGCAAAAGAGGCATAACCATATGACCGAAATGCTCGACATCTATGACGACAATATGAAACATATTGGGGTGAAATCACGCGCTGATGTGCATCAAGATGGTGATTGGCACAAAGTATTTCATTGTTGGGTTATTTATCGTGATGATGCAGGTCAAGATTGGGTCATCATCCAAAAACGTGCGCCCAGCAAAAAGTCATTCCCCAATATGTTAGATGTCAGTGCTGCTGGTCATTATTCAGCAGGGGAAACACCACGAGAGGGGATGCGTGAACTACAAGAAGAACTCGGTTTATTACCATGCTACGAAGAGTTGATACACATAGGGACACGCATTACATTCTCAGGATATGGTGGTGCAAAAGACCGTGAAGTTGCCGATGTGTATCTCTACGTTTGCAATCAACCCTTACACGACTATTGCTACCAAAAAGAAGAAATCACAGGCTTAATTGCACTCAATGTCCAACAAGGCTTGAAACTCTTCGCTGGCGAGATTGAAACGATTAGTGTGCCATGTTGTGGCTTTGATAGTAACTTGCTCACTATCACCAAAGAACACTTCATTGATGTCCCAGACCATTACTGGGAAAAAATATTCATGCTAACCACACGTTGTCTCAATGGTGAGAATAACCTATGGATATGATTTCATCACAAACATTCAAATGTAATCAGAGGATTTTACTGTTATGACAGACCAATATATTAAGACAAACTCAACAACTGTTCCTGACGAACGAGGCTATTATGGCGATTTCGGTGGACGTTTTGTTCCTGAAACCATCATTCCAGCATTAGATGAACTTGAAACAGCTTATTACGATGCCATGAATGACCCTGAATTTCAGGCAGAATTGTTGCACCTGAATCAGACGTATACAGGTCGTCCAACACCTGTGACCTATGCCAAACGCCTTAGTGAACATCTCGGAGGTGCACAAATCTACCTCAAGCGTGAAGACCTCGCTCATACAGGGGCACACAAAATCAATAATGCCCTCGGACAAGCTCTATTAGCGAAACGAATGGGTAAACAACGTGTCATTGCTGAAACTGGTGCAGGACAACATGGTGTCGCCAGTGTGACAGCTTGTTCAATGTTAGGACTAGATTGCATTGTTTATATGGGTGAAGTCGATATGGAACGTCAAAAACCCAATGTCTTCCGTATGCGTCTGATGGGTGGTGAAGTGCGTGCTGTCTCATCAGGGACACGTACCCTTAAAGATGCAATTAACGAAGCCATGCGAGATTGGGTTACCAATGTTCGCACGACCTTCTACATGCTCGGCTCAGCATTAGGACCGCATCCCTATCCGATGATAGTGCGCGATTTTCAAAGTGTCATTGGCATGGAAGCGCGTCAGCAAATTCAAGATATGACAGGTCGTTTGCCCAGTACAATCATTGCTTGTGTAGGAGGTGGTAGTAACGCAATTGGTATGTTCCATGCCTTCCGTGATGATGACGATATCGACCTCATCGGTGTTGAAGCAGGGGGTATGGGAACAGATACCATTAAACATGCTTCACGCTTCAACGACCCCAATATCTCTAAACCAGGGATTTTACATGGCACACGTTCCTTTGTGATGCAGAACGAAGATGGTCAAATTATGGAAACCTATAGCATCAGTGCAGGCTTAGATTATCCATCTGTAGGACCTGAACATGCTTATCTACGCTCATTGGAACGAGCTTACTATACCGATGCAACGGATGAAGAAACGATGCAAGCACTCAAATTATTAAGTGAAATGGAAGGGATTATCCCAGCACTCGAAAGTGCTCATGCGGTTGCCGAAGTGCTTAAACGTGCGCCAAAAATGAGCAAAGATGACATCGTCCTTGTGAACCTTTCAGGGCGTGGTGATAAAGATCTCAATACCATTTTTCGTGAATTAGGTGATAATGTCGAATGATTGCTCTCTACTGTATCGGAGGCATAGTCGCCTTAATCCTTGTAGCAATAATATTGGGTGCAAGCTACGAAATAGTGGCATCACAACGCGCACGCGCTAAATTTGCTGATGCGTCTGGTGAACTTGTTACAATCAATAATCGCAAATTGCATCTTAATATCATGGGTGAACGTCGCGCAGGACAACCTGTCGTCATTCTAGAATCATCTGTGGGTGCAAATTCGTTGGATTGGCAACTGGTACAACCAACGATTGCCGAACATGCCCAAGTCATCAGTTATGACCGTGCTGGTAATGGCTGGAGCGAGCAAGCATCATCACCGCGTACACCACAAGCAATTGTGACTGACTTACACGATGCACTACAGAGTGCTGGTGTTGAACCACCGTATCTTATGGTAGGGCATCGTTACGGTGGCTTGTATGTACGCAAATACCAAGAACATTTCCCTGATGATGTTATCGGATTAGTCCTAGTAGATTCATCTCATCCTGATGTGTTTGAGGATGATAGCTCTAGCGAAATTAATCGCCTGCAGATGAATGTCAATGTGTTCCAGCGAGTGGGCATTGTACGTTATGTTACCCGAAATAATCAGCGTGTGACTTTACTCCCTGATAATCGCCGTGCCGAATACGCAGCTATGATGATGCACGACAACAGGAATTTATTGCCTGAAGCACGTCACATTTTAGAGAATGGCATAGAACTACCAGCAACAATTGACATACCACTCATAGTCGTCTCGCGTGCTGAAGAAGATGATATTGCCCGTGAGCGACGCTGGGCAGAATATCAACGAGATTTCTTAGCACTATCATCGGATAGTAAACATATCCACACAGAAACCAGTAAAAGTTGGATTTTGTTTGCCGAACCTCAAACCATATCTAACGCTATTTTAGACCTGCTCAATGATTTAACACCATCAAGCGAGGATACCAAATGACGATACCAACGCGCTTACAGGGCTTAGAGGCTCTGGATAAAATGTTCAAGCAAGCAAATGATGAAGGTCGTGCTGCTTTCTTGCCGTATTTCCCTATTGGATTCCCGAATTATGATGCCTCACTCGCGGCAATCGAAGCGATGGCAGACGTTGGTGTTGATGGTTTTGAAATCGGAATTCCATTCAGTGACCCCCTTGCCGATGGTCCAACAATTCAAGAAGCAACACAAATTGCTCTCCAAAATGGTACAACTGTTCAGCATTGCTTAGACGCAGTTTCAACTTTACGTAATAAAGGTATCGACCAGCCTATGATGCTGATGGGCTATGCTAATCCATTGATTGCCTATGGCATCGAACGTTTTATTAAAGCTGCGAAAGATGCAGGGGCAGATGGTTTGATTGTTCCTGATTTGCCACCTGAAGAAGCGAGTATGTTCGCAGATAGTTGTGCGCGTGAAGGCTTAGCACTCATCTTTTTCCTCGCACCAACCAGCAATGATAAGCGCATTGACCTTGTCGCCGAAAATGCGTCAGGATTCATTTATGTTCTGTCCCTTGTCGGGATTACAGGCGCACGTGACCAGATGGCAACTGATTTGCAAGATTTTATCGGGCGCATCCGCCAGAAAACCAATACACCACTCGTTTTAGGCTTTGGTATCAGCAAACCTGAACATGTCAAAAGTTTGCACGGTCTTGTTAACGGTTTTATCGTGGGGAGTGCTTTAGTGCGTGCTGGCAAAGAAAGCACAGAAACAGTGAGAATACTCGCACAATCCCTGCGTGAGGCTACGCATTAATTGTACACACTCACTAAAATCCATTGTGCGGAATATATGGGATTAGACTAACTTTGATGAATAAGTTGACACATATCCTATCACGCGCTATGCTCAGCACAAATAAGTATGAGTTCACATTCATGATGTTTAAGTCAAGTGTCAGCAACAACTATTTTTACTTTTATTTTAGCCAATACCAAAATCGGTGTGGGACATTGTTGCCTGTCTAATAAATATGACAAAATGATTACTGAGGCGCAAGGTCAACCACCTTGCGCTTTTTTATTGCACTATCAAATTGGAGTGTAATCTATGATGATGGTACGAGGTGTGCGTGGCGCAATCACAGTCAGCGAAAATTCAGCAGAGGCTATCCTAGATACCACTGAGGAAATGCTAAAGTGGCTCATTGAGCAGAACAATATTCAAGAAGACGAGGTTGCAAGTGTGCTCTTCACTTCAACACCAGACTTGAATGCGGCTTTCCCTGCAAAAGCGGCACGTAACATGGGCTGGCGACACGTTGCACTAATGGGCTTTCAAGAAATTGATGTACCAGAGGGACTCAAAATGTGTGTGCGTGTGCTGATTCACTGGAATACAGACAAATCCAACCGTGAACTCAAACATGCTTTCTTACGTGGGGCTGCTGCTTTGCGTCCAGACCTTGTAAAAAAAGCCAAACTAGCAGAAGAATCAGAGGAATAATTTGACTAGTCAGATAGACCAAGCATCAAGTACCAGTGGCTTCAAGACACGTCATCTAGCAGTGGTGGGCTTAGGCTTAATGGGTGGCGGACTCGCGATGGCATTGCGTGACCGTGCAGATGTCATTACAGGCATGGATTTAAACCCCGAAACACGTCAATATGCTCTTGACCATCATATCGTTGATTATGCCACCGATGACTTGAAACAAGCGGTCAACGAAGCTGATACAGTGATTCTCGCTGCACCTGTTCGCGTTATAGCTGATATTTTGCGCTTGCGTATTGGAACATATCTGCGCTCCAATACCTTCTTAATTGACATCGGTAGCACCAAATACGATATTTGTGACGCAATGGGACGCTTACCTGTTGGCATTGGTGCAATCGGTGGACATCCAATGGCTGGTAAAGAAAATAATGGCATCCAAGCCTCAGACCCGACTATCTATCAAGGTCGCCCCTTTGTACTCTGTCGTACACGGCGAACAACACCTGCAACCCGTGAACGTGCTTTACTCTTTGCCGAAGCCATTGGCGCAGAAGCAATTGAAATGGATGCTGAGCGACATGATCGCATCGTTGCTGGAATTAGCCACTTGCCCTATATTTTGAGTGCATCAATGGTGGCGACAATTGCCAATGAGGCACAGTCTGACCAAGCATTCTGGCAACTTGCAGCAGGAGGCTTCCGCGATATGTCACGCCTCGCTGCCAGCGACATCAAAATGATTGGTGATATTCTGAGTACCAATACACGCGCTGTTGCAACACTCCTAGCGATGTTCCGTGTACAACTAGCACAACTCGAAACCATGCTGATTTCAGGCGAGCATGATAAGTTATTAGAAATGTTAACACCTGCACGAGAAGCACGATTAGATTGGGTAGAAAATTATGAACAAAAACGAAGCAATGGACACACTCACCATCAAACCAGGCAATCCCTTACGCGGGACAACACAAGTTCCAGGGGATAAATCAATCTCGCATCGCTCAATTTTGTTAGGAATGCTTGCTAACGGCACAACCGAGGTGCGCGGCTGGCTCAACGCTGGGGATACCGAAGCAACACTTGGAGCAGCACGTACATTAGGTATCGAAATTGAACGTCATGATGCCACAACACTCACAATTCATGGTGGCAATCTACAAATACCCTCCGAACCACTTGATTTTGTCAACGCAGGGACAGGTATTCGTCTTGCAGCGGGGATTATGGCAGGGCAACCTTTTCCAAGTGTGCTAGATGGTAGCTATCAATTGCGTCGTCGCCCAATGAAGCGTATTACCAATCCCCTAAGCGAAATGGACGCAAATATCATAGGTGTTGATGGCAAATGCCCATTAACAGTAGAACCTGCTCAATTGAAGGGCATCCATTATGAAATGCCTGTCGCTAGCGCACAAGTAAAGAGTGCAGTCTTACTTGCAGGACTTTTCGCTGATAGCCCAACAACGGTTGTTGAACCAGGTCCTGCTCGTGACCATACAGAACGTATGTTACGCGCTATGGGCGCAGATATTACAGTTGACGGCAATGAAATTACGATTCAACCAATGTCTGACTTGCAACCAATGAACCTGACTGTTCCTGGAGATTTTTCCTCCGCAGCTTTTCTAATTGTCGCAGGTCTTATTGTGCCTGATAGTGATCTAACTATTACAGGCGTAAATCTCAATCCAACTCGTACAGGCTTAATTGATGTCCTAAAACAAATGGGTGCCAATATAATCGTTACTCCTTCAGGCGAAGAAGCAGGTGAACCAGTCGGTGATATTCATGTTCAATATACGGATTTACTAGGTACAGAAATCGGTGGTGATGTCGTTGTTCGTATGATTGATGAATTCCCTGTCTTGATGGTCGCATCACTTTACGCTGAAGGCGAGACGATTGTCCGTGATGCCAAAGAGCTACGTGTTAAAGAGACAGACCGTATCGCAGTGATGGCAAATGAGTTACGTAAACTTGGCGCAGAAATCGAAGAAGGCGAAGATGGTTTCCGCATTGTGGGTAAGCAATCGCTGATGGGTAACACTGTTGATGGGCATGATGACCATCGCGTTGCTATGAGTTTAACAATTGCTGGCTTACTCGCTGATGAAATGACAGTCGTTACAGATGCTAAATGTGCAGGTGATTCTTTCCCAGGTTTCTCAGAGACACTTGAAAAACTCGGTGGACGCATGTTGAATCAGGTACAATAAGTTGAACCTATTGATGAACTTGATGAGGTCAATCAGATGATTATGGTATTTATTGTAATGTTACTCGGATGGTTTGGAGCACTACACTTCTTTCTGCAAGAGCGTACATTGCTTCGTATTTTTGCTTTGTTGTTGATGAGCTTGCTCACATATCTGAGCTTTGAACTCACACTCTGGTCATACAATTTGCCCTTACCTGTGATGATGATTGTTGGCTTGATTCCAATTATTGTTATTGCCTATGGATTCCGTATTTATGACTATAATCGCAAACAAGAACTCGCAAAACGCAAAAATGATGACAAAGCTAAACTCGATGAGGCTGTTGCATGAACAATCGCGTTGGTGTTGTCGGCTTTCCTATTGAACATAGCCTCAGCCCTGCCATGCACAATGCTGCTTTCAAAGCACTCGGCATGGATGACGAATGGCTCAATGACGCAATGGCAATCCCACCTGATATTGCTGATTATGCTGTCAAAGAACCCAAGCGACATGGTTACATTGGGTTGAACATCACCATTCCCTTTAAAGAACAAGCCTTGCAATGGGGACGACCTGACGACAAGGCACGCGCAATTGGTGCAGTCAATACAATCGATTTTCGTACCGACAAAACAACGAATACAGATGTCGATGGTTTCCTCGGAGATTTAGACGCGCATGATGTACCTCTCCAAGGTGAAAAAGTAATTGTGCTTGGGGCAGGAGGGGCAGCCCGTGCTGCTGTCTATGGTTTGTGGCAACGAGGCGCAGAAGTAGTTGTTGTTAACCGTACAATGGAACGCGCCCACGATATGCTGACACAACTTACATTCTCGGCTGGTGTGCAAGGGGTACAAGTCCTAACACTCGATGAAGCATCAGAGAACGGCGCAAGTCTAATTGTGAATGCAACGTCGGTTGGTATGTATCCCAAAGTAGATACCTCACCTTGGATAACAGGTGTGCCATTCCCTGAGAAAGCAACAGTCTATGATATGGTCTACACCCCTGCAAACACTCAATTGATGAAACAAGCAGAAGTACACGGCGGACGTGCTATCGGCGGACTTGGGATGCTGGCACGTCAAGGCGCGGTCGCTTTCGAGATTTGGACAGGGGTCGAGCCACCATTAGATGTCATGATGAATACCCTCAAAGACGAATTAGCGAAACGTCAGGCAAAGTCATGATATATAGTCTTGTCGTTGGGTTTATATTTATGGGTGTTGTCATTTTTGTTTGGAGTGTGCGAAAAGCTATAATTGCACCGCAAAGACAGAAATGGTTAAGTCATAATATCCGTAATTACAATGTAACCTTACGACAAGGCAGTTCACTTGATTTTGTCGGAACAGAACTAGTGGATGACGAAGTTACTTTCATTGTTAGAAACGGTGTTTTAGTCGATGTAATTGCAGCCTCTAGCAATGATAATCTTGCTGATTATGAAGCGTACATACTCGATGAGTTATTTCAGCATATTCTCTTTGAAGCGCAATATGATTCTGTATACGGATTTCCAACACGTATTGTAGGTTGGCGCGGTTGGGCAATCGAAGTCACAAATTTTCAACCTTATGCCTCCCAAACTCTAAAACTAAATCCTGAAAATAAACAAAAATGGATGTCGAATAATAATCCATTTGTCTGGATGAATTCTCATACGAATAATCAATAACTAAGGACGAACAACCAATCATGCCAATACGATTTTTAACCGCAGGCGAAAGTCACGGACCGATGCTCACCACTATCCTAGAAGGAATGCCCGCTGGACTTCCACTGGAAGCCAGTGATATTGACCTCGATATGGCACGTCGTCAGAAAGGGTATGGCAGTGGCGGACGGATGCACATTGAAAAAGATCGTGTGCGTATCACGGCTGGTCTGATGAATGGCGAAACCACAGGCGGACCGATTGCAATGTTGCTCGAAAACCGTGATTTTCGTAGCTGGAAAGACCGTGATATTACTCCAATTACAACCCCTCGCCCAGGTCATGCTGATTTAACAGGTGCAGTCAAATATGGCTACAAAGAATTGCGCCTCTCATTAGAACGAGCGAGTGCCCGTGAAACAGCGATGCGCGTATCTGTTGGTGGTGTCTGCAAAAAATTCCTCGCCCAATTCGGTATCGAGATTTTAGGCTATGTCACACAAATCGGTGCAGTGAAAGCCAATATTCCAGACAATGCCGATTATCACGACTTGTATCAAATTGCTGAAAATAACGATGTGCGCTCGCCTGACCCACAAGCTGCCGAAGCAATGCACGATGCCATCCACGATGTCAAAGTCAATAAAGACACACTAGGCGGTGTGTTTGAAATCATTGCCCTTAATGTGCCAGTAGGACTAGGTTCACACGTCCATTATGACCGCCGTCTTGATGCTAAAATCGTTAGCGTCATGACAGGTATTCAAGCGATGAAAGGTGCTGAAATTGGTCACGCCTTTGATAATGCAGGTTTACCAGGCAGTCAAGTTCATGATGAGATGGAGCCTGATGGTCAGGGTGGCATCCGTCGCCGAACCAATCGTGCAGGTGGACTCGAAGGAGGGATTACGACAGGTGATCCAATTGTAGTGCGTGTCGCCATGAAACCCATTTCGACCATGCTACGTGGCGCAGATACAGTTAATCTAGCAACAGGTGAAGCCGAGCGTACAGTTTACGAACGCAGTGATTTCTGCGCTGTTCCGCGTGCTGTCCCTGTCGGCGAAGCGATGATGGCAATTGTGTTAGCTGATGCGCTCATCGAAAAATTAGGGGGTGATAGCCTCTCCGAGATGTTGCCTCGTTTTGAATCCTTGCGTGGTAATAACTTTGCTGATTTACCAATGGATAATGTCGAATGGCGTTTTGGCTATGAATGACCAAAATATCGTCCTGACAGGCTTTATGGCAACAGGAAAATCCACAATTGGGGCGATGCTGGCTAAGAAATTAGGGCGTGTCTTCTTTGATGTCGATATGGCAATTGAACACCGCACAGGCTTGACCATTCCGCGCATTTTTGCCAATCACAGTGAGCCATTTTTTCGTGCAATCGAAAAAGGTATCATTCACGAAGTCTGTCTACAGAAAAATTGGGTCATCGCAACAGGTGGAGGTGCAATTATGGATGATGAAAGCCGAGAAACACTACTCAGGTCATCATTTGTCGTATGCTTAAATGCCTCGCCAGCAGAAATCGAAGCACGTCTCAGAGCATCCGATGCACGCCCACTAGCAGGTGAATGGCGCGAACGTCTCGCTGAACGTACACCAATTTATAATCTTATCCCAAATCAAGTTGATACGACTGATAAATCACCTGAAGCAATCACTGAGGAGATCATCGCGCTGTGGCAACAACAATCCCAGTAAATATTCCAAACCAGAAGCCCTATGACATCATCATTGAACGCGGACTCCTACAACGTTTAGGACAAGATGCTCCAGAGTTTAATTTAGAGGGGCGAGTGATTGTTGGCACGAACACCACACTTGCGCCGATGTACGGTCAACAATTAGTCACACGCTTGCCCAACGCAGCCATTGCATATATGGAAGATGGTGAACAATACAAAAATTTAGATACCATTGCGCGTTTTTATTCACAATTGCTCAAACAAGGCGCAGACCGTCATACAACGGTTTTAGCTCTCGGAGGTGGTGTCGTAGGGGATGCAGTCGGCTTTGTGGCAGCAACTTTCATGCGTGGCGTGCGTTTCGTACAAGTTCCTACATCACTCCTAGCGATGGTCGATAGTAGTGTCGGGGGCAAGGTCGGCATTGATTTGCCAGAAGGCAAAAATTTAGTTGGTGCGTTCAAACAACCCGAAGTCGTGCTAATTGACCCTGACGTACTCGATACCCTCCCACGCGAACAATGGCGATGTGGTATGGCAGAAATTATCAAGCATGGTTTCTTAGCCGACGAAAGCCTACTAGACGAAAAATTGCATCGCAAAAAATACGCCGCAGAACTGATAGCAAAAGCCGTACAGGTGAAAGTCAATGTCGTTGAAGAAGACCCCTACGAACACAGTATTCGTGCCTATCTTAACCTCGGTCACACTTTCGGACATGCTATTGAACAAGTTACTGAATACGAATGGATGCACGGTGATGCGGTTGGCTTTGGTTTGATGGCTGCTGCAACTCTCTCACATGACCTCGGCATGATTGATGAAACATTGGTCAAAAAAGTGAGAAGCGTTCTCGCAGAAGCCGAATTGCCTCGCTACATTCGCGATATTGACCCTGATGCCATCTGGGATGCGATGACAACTGACAAAAAATGGAAAAATGGTGTATCACGTTTTGTATTACTAGAAGGCATGACTCAACCAACCATTGTCGAAGGCATTGAGCGTGACAAAGTAGTATCTGTGCTGGAAAGTCTAAAACGATGAACAAGCAATTTCATAAGAATCCAAAGAAAAAAGCAATGCCAAAACGTGACTTAGGCTGTGGTGTTGTACTAAAGTGGTTAGGCATAGCAATTGCTGTCATCGCATCTCCATTCGTCATATATTATGGAACGATTTTCCTTTGGCTCAGTCAGGGAACTGTACGCCCATCTTTATCTGATGAACTAATTCCGACTGCTGAGTATCTACTGGAGAATCCATACGAAAATCCTGTCAGGGCTGATGATGAATTTTATGTTGGAATGGTTGATTTCAACCAAGATGATAATGAACTTTGTTTTGTGCTATCTTGGTTTCGGGCGCGGATAAATTCTTTTACATCTGCGAATAAATTTGAGGAAGGTAGTGTTTACTTCAGATATGTCGAAATTCATATAAATGGTCAACTCGCTGGGCGCACTGATAAAGGCGGTTTCTTAGAAATGTATCGTCTCATGCGTGGGATTGATACGGAGTGCGTCGCAGGGACACTTGGAAATGGATTGCACATTATTGAAGTGCGAACACTACCTCGTGCATTTGCACCTCCGAATTATGTACAAAGATGGACAATTGAAGTTGATTGCGATCCGCAGGGTTGTTTGAGAGATGCTTCACCTTCATATGATACTTTCTCTAGAGCAAGAAACGCGAGCGGCGTGTCACCTCTCTCTGAGGATTTAGCCCATATAACTGTCAGTTTAACCTCGAATTATGATTACTATGACGATGTTCAATTGGAAATTACTGATATAAGCGTTCCAACCAGAAATGCTACTGAAGTTTGTTTTATCTTTTCTGAAACCCCAGTCCAATCCGATGACGAATATCCTAATATAGGTCATATGTCTATCAATTTAGGTTATGAACATACTCTCTTTTATAATCATTATACAAACAGTAATCGTATTTGCTCAGACTATAGCGTACCTAGTGGGATTAATATTATCACTCTGCAATTACCAAATTCAGAAATACCTTATCAGTGGGCAATTGAAATCAATAGTCATATAATATCAATAACTAAAAACCAATGACCGATAATAAACTACAAATAACCAATAACTAAAAACCAATGACCAAAATCCTACTACTCAACGGACCTAACCTCAACCTACTCGGTACACGCGAACCCGAAGTCTACGGGACGATGACACTCGATGACATCGTCGAACTTATGCATAAACACATTGAGCTTCACAATGTCGAAATGCGCTCCCAACAATCCAATCACGAAGGCACATTGATTGACATCCTGCACGAAGCACGCACATGGGCAGATGGAGTCATCTTTAATCCAGGGGCATACACTCATACCTCAATTGCCTTACGCGATGCCATTAGTGCCATTGAAATCCCTGTTATCGAAGTCCATATGTCAAATGTTCATGCCCGTGAAGAATTTCGTCATAAATCTTATTTAGCCCCTGTTTGCGTTGGGCAGATTAGTGGCTTCGGCTGGCGTAGCTATTTGCTTGGAGCAGATGCACTCTTAGGTCATCTTGGTTTGTTAGATGAGGCTTGATTGTCTTCATTCACTAAGGAAATTTAATAAAATTTGTTAAATCCCTCAATAACATTCACACTTTACCAACTCTAAAATAAGCTACAATTGTGGCTCATTCCAATACAGACAAAATAAGTCACTCATGTTAGTCTCAAAGACCTGAGTGATATAAAACAGTAAGAAAGAGCCACGCCTATGCGTATAGATGATAAAAGAAATTATGTTGATATGACCAAAGATGATGTTTTAGCTTTAGTAGAAGAAAATAATATTCAGTATATTTCCCTCTGGTTTACAGATATTACAGGCACAGTTAAAAGTGTCGTTGTCCCAGCCAATAAACTCAGCAATGTCATTGAAACAGGCGTACATTTTGATGGCTCAGCAGTCGAAGGCTTTGCCCGTGTTGCCGAAAGTGACATGATATTGCTTCCTGACCTCAATACCTTTTCAATTCTGCCTTGGCATAACACCGACGAAGAACGTACAGCACGCCTAATTTGTGGCGTTTATACACCACAGGGTGAACCTTTCATTGGTGACCCACGTAATGCGCTCATTCGTGCCTTAGAATCAGCAGCAGAAATGAATCTGACCTTCAAAACAGGCATGGAACTAGAATTTTTCTTATTTTATACCGATGCTTACGGCAAACCTGTCATTGATGCGCCACAAGATGGGGCAGGGTACTTCGACCATGCCGACGAAAAATCACAAGTTGTGCGCCGTAAAATGGTCAATGCACTCCTCAGCATGGGGATTCAAGTGCATACGGCGTACTCAGAAACAGGCAAGGGACAACACGAAATAGATTTCCAATATAGTAATGCCCTTGTCTCTGCTGACCAAATTTTGACAACGCGCGTTGCTCTTAAAACAATTGCTCAACAACATGGTTTGCATTGTACTTTCATGCCACGTCCTGTTGCGAATCAACCAGGGTCAGGGATGCACACCCATCAGACTGTTCATGATTGTGATACCGATGCTAATGTTTTCGTGGATACCAGCCATGAATATCATTTGTCAGATATAGCACGGCATTTTCTTGCAGGTCAATTGAACCATGCACGCGCGATGTCGGCTATTCTCGCACCATTGGTTAACAGTTACAAACGTCTTGGCACTAGTTTTGAAGCACCTGTATATGTCACATGGGCACACATCAATCGTGGGGCGTTAATTCGCATTCCAAGTACATCACCAGGGCGCGAAAATCATACACGCCTAGAATTGCGTTGCCCCGACCCTAGTGCGAATCCATATCTTGCCCAAGCTGTGATGTTGATGGCTGGTTTAGATGGTATCCGTCAGAAAATGGAACTTCCAGACCCGTTGGAAGAAACCTTGCTCACACGCAGTCGTGGACGCTTACGCCAAGTCGAAACCTTGCCAAGCTCTCTTGAAGAAGCCATTGATGTCATGACCAATGATGATGTCATCATGAGCGCACTCGGTCCCTACATTAGTGACCGCTACATCGCTGCTAAACGGCAAGAAATTGAATCTTATAATCAGCAAGTGACTCAGTGGGAATTAGACCGCTATCTTGGACGCTACTGAATCGTTAGCGCGTGAATTTGCTTGATAGTATATTCTACATCATCTGGATTGACGACAACGGACAAGCTACATTGTGATGGTCCTTGTGTGAATCCGATGATGCGGACATCTGCTAATTGTTGTAGAATCCGAGTTTGTAACTGAATGTGATTGCTCAAACTCTCGCCGATAGCTGTGACGATAGTGACGTATTCAACCTGCCAATGCACACTATCTTGCAAATCTTGCAATGCGTTTTGTAAACGATTTTGAATGCCGTTAACTGCTTCTGCGCCCCCAGCATGAATCGGTACAATGAAACACAAAAAGCTGTGACGCGCAGATTGCGAACTAATCATCACATCTGCCTCTTCACCTGTCATATCAACTAAAACTCGGTCAATTAACTGAGTCATTATAGCGAGTGATCCACTACGATTTGCTGTCAGGCTAATTGCAGGGATACTTGTAACAGCCATAATGCGGTTAGATTGTTTACGTGTCACTTCCTGAATGTGAGTACCAATTTGTTGGGGTTTAAAGACATTCTTAATGAACAGGGGAATTTGATATTCCTGTAGTGGTTTAACCATCCGTGCATGTAGAATTCTTGCCCCAAAATAGGCAAGTTCAGCAACCTCATTATAGGTCATCTCGCTAATAGCAATTGCGTCGGGTAATTCACGCGGGTCAGTGGTCATCATACCATCTACATCTGACCACACCCATACTTCGTCCGCATCCACACAAACTGCCAGTACAGATGCCGTATAATCACTGCCACCGCGTCCCATGGTCGTTGGTTTGCCGTCAACCGTTGCGCCAATGAAACCTGTCAGCACGGGCACAATATCACGTTCAATCATTGGAATGACAGTTGTCTCAAGGCGTTCGCGTGTGGGTGCAAATAAAGGAGTCGCGTTGCCATGAACATCATTTGTCACAATGACATCGGTTCCATCAAATGCGACACCACGTAAATCTTTATTGCGGAGCAAAGCAGCAATAATCCGTGCTGATAATTTTTCTCCAACACCGATGATACGGTCGCTGATTTCTGGTGCGAGTTCTTCACTAGGTGTATTGGCAACTGTTTGACATTCATCCAGCATTTCAAATAATAGGCGGTCAATATCAGCACGTAAAGCATTGCGTTCCTGCACGCCGAGTGGGAGTTGGTCAGCAAGTGCAAGATGACGTGTTCGTAAAGTTGCTGCAATTCGACGATAACCGCGTTGGTTGGCAACCTGTGCCAGATGCGCTGCTTCTAATAACATATCAGTTACACCATCAAGGGCTGATGCGACAATAAATAGGCGATCCCATTGCTTAACCTCATGCAAAATAATACTCAATACCTGAGTCAATGCAGCCACCGTGCCTACGGCAGAACCACCAAATTTCATCACCAGTGTCGTCATCGAAATCCCCTATGCGTTGGACGCGCGTCAATCTATCCGCGCATTATAGCAGACAATATGCGTCATTACTGATTATTTCTATAGCAAAACCACTAATATTGCAATGTTGGCGCATCTGCTATAATCTGAACATACAGTTCAATCAAAATCATCACTGTAGCAATAATTCTTTGTAGATTTCCCTAGTCGATTGCTGGCTAGATAGAGAGGGTATTATGGCGGATATGCCTGCTGAACAGGTACAGCAACAACAAGGTGATGTTGTTGGCGTTAGATTTACGAAAGTCGGTAAGTTATATCATTTTTTGTATGAAGATTATCCTGATGTCAAAGCGGGTGAGTACGTTATCGTCGAAACGATTCGCGGACGGCAAATGGGTCAAATTATGGGTTTCACCACCAGTGAAGACGGGCGTGAATATCGCCAAATTTTGCGTGTCGCAACACCCCGTGACCTTGTTCTACGACAATCATGGGAAGCAAAAGAACCCGAAGCACTGACCAAATGTATCGAAAAAGCAGAGGCGATGGGGGGCTTTAGAAACGTAAAATTCCTCGCTGCTAAATTCAACTATGATGGCACATCATTGACATTTCTTTATAGTGCTGAAGAAAAAGAAGATACCACACGACTCGGCAAAGAATTACAGCGTGTTTTCCCCGCTAAAGTCGATATGCGTCAAATTGGACCGCGTGATGTCGCAAAATTACTGGGGGGTTATGGCGCATGTGGCGCAGAACGCTGTTGCTCCAGCTTCCTGACAGATTTCAGCCCCATTTCAATCAAGATGGCGAAAGCACAAGGTATTTCTCTCAATCCGACTGAGATTACAGGTATGTGTGGTCGTTTGCGTTGTTGCCTCGTCTACGAATACGAGCAATATGTCAAAGCACGTAAAAAATTACCTCGACGCAACAAAAAAATTGGTACACCATTCGGTGAAGCAAAAGTGATTGACGTGCACCCCCTCAGAGATGCCGTTACAGTCTGGCACGAAGAACATGGACGTAAGATGGTCGAACGTGATGACATCATACCTTTGGAAGAATTGCGTGCGCTACAAAAGAAAGCGCAAGAACCCTGTGATAAACATGGGGATGGTGCGTGTGATTGTGGTAAACCACCAGGGAAACGTCGCGCTGACCAATAATGACTTAATTGTATTCACAATCTATAACTAACTGATTTTCACAGGTAAGCACACAATGCTTGCCTGTGTTTTCGATTGATACCTGAAAGGACTGTTCATGACTGATGATAATACCGCACAAGAACAACCAACACCGCGTCGGGTGATGGGTGTTTTTGCTCATCCTGACGATGCCGAATTTTTTGCAGGTGGAACATTTGCTAAATGGGCAGCCGATGGCGCAGATATTACATTTGTGCTGGCAACCAGTGGTGATAAAGGTAGCTCTGAACTTGACATGACTTCGGAACGTTTAGCAACAATCCGTGAGGAAGAAACCAAGAAAGCTGCTGAAGCACTCGGCGTGAATGATGTAGTCTTCTTTCGCTACAAAGATGGCGAACTCTTTCCGAATCTCGAATTACGCCGTGACATCACCCGTATGATACGCATCAAAAAGCCAGACATTATCGTTACCCTTGACCCTACTCGCTTTTGGTATGGCACACGAGGGATAAATCACCCAGATCACCGTGCAATTGGTGCAGCAACCTTGGAAGCAGTTTTCCCAACTGCGCGTGACCGCCTTAACTTCATTGAACTTGAACGTGATGAAGGATTAGAGCCACACAAAACCCTAACAGTCTATATTGCTGGTGCAGAAGAACCTACTGTGACAATAGACGTGACAGGATGTACAGAAACACAAGTCAACGCCTTACTCGAACACAAAAGCCAGATTAAAGACCCAGAGAAATTATACGAACGTATCTATGAACGGTCACTCGACCCTGATGCACCTCCTGAATACCCACGTAACATCGAACGATTTCGCGTGATACAATTAGGTGGATGAGCAGTAAGACTGAGAAACTGAGATAGAAGCTATGAGCATTGATTTTTTTGCAGAAGCCAACGCTATGCGTGATGAACTCGTTGCACGTCGGCGTGATTTCCATATGCACCCTGAACTAGCCTTTGAAGAGGTTCGCACAGCAAATATTGTCGCTGAAACACTCAATTCATTGGGACTAGAAGTTCAGACAGGCATCGGCAAAACAGGTGTAGTTGGCATCCTTGAAGGCGACCACGATGGACCAACAGTTCTAGTCCGTGCCGATATGGATGCACTACCCATTCATGAACAAAACGACACGGAATATAAATCTACGGTTGATGGCAAAATGCACGCCTGCGGACACGATGGACACACAACCATCGCATTAGGGGTCGCTAAATTGTTGTCAAATCACCGCGATAAACTTGCTGGTCGTCTTAAATTTGTGTTTCAACCTGCCGAAGAAATTGGTGCAGGGGCAAAAGCCATGCTTGCTGACGGTGTGCTATCTGACCCAAAACCTGATGTGACACTTGGCTTACATCTCTGGAATACCGCTCCTGTTGGTGCACTTAATGTCAAAGCAGGACCCGTGATGGCAGGTATTTCCAAATTTGCAATTACGATTCACGGTCAAGGTGGACATGGCGCAATGCCTCACGAAACGATTGACCCGATTGTTTGTGCTGCCCAAATTACCCTAGCGTTACAAACGATTGTTTCACGCAATGCAAACCCTCTAGATACGGCTGTTGTCTCCATTGGGTCAATCATGGCAGGTAAGGCTGACAATGTCATTCCGCAAACCGCAACCATTCGTGGAACATATCGCATTTTTACAGAAGAAATGCGTAATCTAGTGGCTGAGCGCATGACCACTATTGCTGAGCATACAGCGATTGCAATGGGTTGTACTGCCGAAGTTGATATCTCGAATAATGCTTCACCTGTCGATAACCACCCTGATGTCGTCAATCGAGTGACAGATGCGTGGACAAAACTCGGTAGAGCGAATGATTTTTACTATGACCAAACAACAGCATCCGAAGATGTAGGTGTATTCATGCAAGATATTCCAGGAATGTATTTCTTTCTAGGAAGCGGTAATGATGAAAAAGAATTGAATTATGGTCATCATCATCCGCGTTTTGATTTTGATGAAGATGTGTTGCCGATTGGCGTTGCTATGCTATCGTCAGCCGTCGCAGAATATCTACTGGAGGCATAATGTCAGAAAATACACTGCAATATCTACAAGGACGCGGTTGGCTCGTATTATCAGGTGGGAACGTTGCTGGTAGTCCGATTCGTGCAAAGGCACTCTCTCGTGCGCGTGAATATGGTGTAACAGCTTATATTTCCACTGCTGATGATAGCGGTGATGCACTACTCGATGATATGGAAGACTTAGGGGCACGCTCAGGCTATTTCATTGACCCCGAATACGATGAACCTGATGACATCATTGAAGAGATGAAAACAGCTAGTCTCGTAATTATCGAAGTGGGCAGTAGTCTCGATAGCTTATATCGTTTGCTCAAAGGTCCCGCGCTCGAAGGAATGCGCCAAGCATACGAACGTGGTGCGGTTGTGCTCGTAGAAGGGCTTGCAGTCAATCTATTTGGGCGTTGGATTGTTACTGACCAAGGCGACATCATAGATGGCTTCAACTGGATTAACAACGCTTTCATTGAGCCACAATCCAGTGGTGCGGATGATTCGCGTGCTGTGCGTGCTGTCCTCAACGAAATTGCTGATGCGGTTGCTATTAATATCGAAGCAGGCTCAGCGATTGCACTTGGACCTGATGGGGCTGTTGAGGTCTGGGGTGAACAAAAACAAGTCACCATTTCACTAGGACGCAAATACATCGCTGAGGACTGAAAGTCACTCAATGTAGCGTTCTAAAATCACAAAACAGAACGTGCGATTTCAAAGTCAATGTGGTAAACTCCACAGGTAAAAACAGAACACACGAGGCGCATCCATGCGCCTTGCTTTTTGTCTACTGATATTTGATTTCGGAGAATATTGAGAATGCCTGTTACGATTGTTATCGGCGCACAATGGGGTGATGAAGGAAAAGGTCGTTTTGTCGATTATTTCTCGGCAAATGCCCAAATGGTAGGACGCTATGCAGGGGGCGATAATGCAGGACATACTGTTGCTGTCAAAGGCGAAGTTTTCAAAATGCACCTGATTCCTTCTGGGATTTTGCACGATGGTGTCGTCGCTATCATGGGTAATGGCATGGTCATTAATCCTATTAACCTACTCAAAGAAATGAACCGCCTCCGCGAACAAGGCATCACAATCTCACCTGATAACCTCGTCATTAGCTCACGCGCACATTTGATTTCTCCAGCACATATCGAACTAGACCGAGGCAAAGAAGCTGAACGAGGCGAGGATAAAATCGGCACAACTTTACGTGGCATCGGTCCTGCTTACCTTGATAAAATCGGACGACGAGGCATCCGCATGGGACAAATGCTTAACCTTGAAGACTTCGCTGATGCCCTTGAAACCTCGCTTAATCACTACAACGCAGAATTGCGTCGCGAAGGCTTTGAAATTGTTGATGTCAAAGCAAGTATGCAAGCCTACGTCGATGCTGCAACAGAACTACAACCTTACATCAAAGAGACAACAGTCTATCTTGCCGAACGCCTAGAAAAAGGGGAACGCATCGTTTGCGAAGGCGCACAAGGCACATTGCTTGATGTTGACCATGGTAGCTATCCTTACGTAACAAGCTCATCACCAACTGCAGGCGGTGTCATGACAGGTCTAGGGATTGGACCAACTTATGTTGATCAAGTCGTCGGAGTTGCCAAAGCCTTTAGCACTCGTGTGGGTAGTGGACCGATGCCCACACAAGAAGAAGGTGAAATCGCACAACGCTTGCGAGGAACAGGTGATAATTACTGGGATGAATTTGGTACAACAACAGGTCGTCCGCGCCGATGTGGTTGGCTAGATACAGTTCTATTGCGCTATAGTAGAATGGTCAACGGACTAACTGAAATGATGCTCACCAAAATGGATATTCTCAGTGGCTTTGACGAACTCAAAATAGCTGTTGCTTACGATGTCGATGGCACGCGCTATGATGTTCCACCCAGCACAATTGATGCGCTAGAACGGGCTGTCCCGATCTATGAAACAGTTCAAGGCTGGCATGAAGATATTAGCGATGCCAAAACACTAGCTGACTTGCCCGAAGCTACAGTTAATTATATAAAAAGAGTAGAAACACTCTGCGGTGTGCCGATTAAAGCAGTCAGTGTTGGTCCAGAACGTCATCAAGTCGTGAATTTGTAACCATGCCAGAGACACAATCTGTTCATTCCTTAATTGCACCAATAGAGAATGCGCCACGCACGGTGGTCTCGCTTGTGCCAAGCATCACCGAATCGCTTTTTGACCTCAATCTAGGCGAGTATCTTATTGGTCGTACAGATTATTGCATCTATCCAGAAGGGGCAGTTGAGCGCGTCCCAACGATTGGTGGTACGAAAAATCCCGACATTGAGCGTATCATTGCGATGCGCCCTGAACTTGTTTTTGCTAACGCAGAAGAAAATCGTAAAGAAGATGTCGAAAAACTCCGTGATGCAGATATTCCTGTATGGGTCTCAATGCCGACCAAAGTCGCGGATGTTTTCACGCTCTTATGGAACATCATGTACTTGTTTGATGAAACCTCGATGGTTGCTCGTGTGCGTCTCATTGAACAAATTTATGACCGCCTAGTTAGCATGGGCGAAGCACGGAGTGACGACCTGCCCACAGTCTTTGTTCCTATTTGGTATGACCCTCTCATGACAGCAAATGCTGAAACCTATCTTCATGATTTGTTGCTCGTATGTGGTGGTATGAATGTCTTTGCAGACCGTCAACGACAATTTCCTCTCAAAGCCGATTTAGGTCAACAAGACCCTAATCCTACCCCAGAGGGACGTGATACACGCTATCCTCGTGTGACATTTGAAGAAGTAGAATCTAAAAAACCTGATATAATTCTGTTACCAAGCGAACCCTTCCAATTTACGGAAGAACATATTCCAATCTTTGCTCAACTAGATGTACCTGCCAGCAAGAATAATCGTATTCATTTAGTAGATGGCTCTTGGTTAACATGGCATGGAACAAGACTGGCATATGCGCTCAATGATTTACCAGCATTGCTTCGAGAGACGTAATTTATGGCAAATGATGATTTACAACTACTTCACAATTTTATTCATGATTTAAAAGCTCCCCTGAGTTCTGCAAAGAGTTTCATCGACTTAATTAGCGCATCAGGAGAGTTGAGCAACGAGCAAAAACACTTCGCACATCGCGCTCAAACCAATTTGAGTCGCATGAATCGCATCATCGGTGCGTTGCTTGAATATGCGCGGATGGAAGCCAATGATGAACCCCTTGAACTTGAAATTTGTGATTTACTGGAAGTCATTGAAAGTGTCACTAACGACTTAGAAGGTAATGCTTCGGAACGCAATCTCACATTCCATATCAACGTTGACCCTGATGCTCAATTCGTACAAGCAGATGACTATTTGCTCCAAAGTGTGGTTCAAAATTTAGTGAGTAATGCTATTAAGTACAATCGCACCAGTGGCAAAATTTATGTCTCAACAGTTGATGCAGGCGAATACATAGCAATTGCTATCAAAGACACAGGCTTAGGCATTCCTGAAGAAGCAATTGACCGTATCTTCGACCAATTTTATCGTGTTGAAACGAAAGCACACCAAATTGTTGAAGGCACAGGCATTGGCTTAGCGATGGTACGCACAATTGTTGCACGTCACGGTGGTGAAATCGCAGTCGAGAGTGAAATGGATAAAGGCAGTACCTTCACATTCACCATGCCTCGTGCCAATACCTCATCGCCAGATTACGATCGCGAACCCCTAGATGGTCTGCCTGATGAATTTCAAGAAGAACATGATACACGCGAAGATCACGACTCAGGAGAAGTGCTACGCTAACGTTCTAAGATAGACTCATCATGTGGTACAACCGTCATAGTGCGCTCATTGCGGAATGTTACCATACCAGGTCCTGCACTCTTGATAGGTTTTACGTATTTACATCGTGTCACAATGACATCCACTCGTTTTTCGTCTTTTTTAGGGCTGTAATAAGCTGCAATTGCGGCGGCTGACTCAACCAACTCATCAGGGATACGTCGTCCATCATTGCGGATAACCACATGCGAACCAGGGACATCGCGTGCATGTAACCAAAAATCATCGCTATTTGCTTTACGAAAAGTCACTTCATCATTTTGGCGGCTATTACGCCCAACCCAAATGATATAGCCATCTTTTGTTAATCGCAGTGGGGCAGACCGTTCGTTGCCACCAATCCGCTTGACCTTTTTACCAACCACATCAAATCCTTGATTCTGCAAGGCTTGTATCACATCATCAATTTCAACCCAACCAGTTGCTACCTCTAAATCAGCCTCTAACTGTAAAATATAATCCAGCTTAACTTTTGCCTCATCAATTAATTCAGGCACATTATTATGCGCTCGCTTCGCCCGATTGTATTTATCAAAATATTTCTGTGCATTTTCGAGTGGTGTTAGCTCAGGGTCAAGTTTGATAATCAATTCAGGCTCGTCAGGATGATACTGTGCTCTCAACTCAAGCTGACCCTCTTCCATCCCATATTGATAAGCCAGAATTAGCTCGCCACTGTGTTGCAAATGGTCTAATTCACTCTCATCTTTGAGGCTATTCTCCAAACCTTCTAGTTTCTTGCTAAAGCGAATTTTTGCTTCGGCAACCGCTTCACGGACAGGTTTTTTAGCTTGCTCATAGGCTTCTTCACCAATTGCTGCACCATAATAATCCGTCATTGCCTCGGAAATTGACTCACTTCTGCGCCATTCATCCAAATGTGTAATCGGATACACACTAAAAGCATCAATCAAGCCATCTTCATCGACCGCAATCCCAGCTTGCCAGTCGCGCTGTTGCAACGGCTTAACAAAATCTTGGAGTGCAAAAAATAACTCGTCAGCATGGACATCAGCCATCGCAACGTTGACATCCTTAGCCACCATATACGCAATTTCACGTCCTATCAGTGGACTAAACCCAAAAAATTCGCGCGGAAATTGTCGTGCTAGTTTGTCCTTCTCAGGTTTATCGCTACTGGTTAAAAATCGTTGCACATCGTCTAATGATAGATTGTATGGGTCAATGCGGTCTGTTAGGGGAGGGGGCATCTGATATTCGTAGTTTGGCAAACTTTGGCGATAGCGGTTGTCCTCAGCACTCACCCGATGAACACAATCTAAGATAACACCATTACGCACCAGCAAAATATTCGCCCGACGGGGCATAGGCTCAATGATGATGCGTGATTCACCATATTCAGGATGCTCAAAATCAATGAATAAAATACGTTCCCATTTTGGTTGGCTCACATGCGATACAATCGCGCCTTCGATATAGCGACGCATCAACAAACCGAGTTGTTTTGGCTTATACATCCCACGACGTAATTTATCACCCACGCGATGCACACGCGGGATTTGCTGGTCAGCACTCATATAGAGATAATGCCGTTTGCGATTAGAATAAATCTCTAAACCATAGCCTGTGGGGTCAACATCAATTGTTTTCTGTACACGTCCGCCGACCAACTCATCCATGAATTCATCGACGAGAGCAGAAATACTCATTGCATCAAAATACATCAATAATCTCTTTCCGTAATGCAAAAAGGCACGTCATATGCTGACGTGCCTCGTATTGTATCATGCTTCGTAGTGTGTTTGCTCTAAAAAAGCATATAGACAAAACGGTCAATAATCATCGCTAGGAACAAAAATGCGAGATATGCCGAACTGTATTTGTACACTGAGCGTGCCATTGTTTTGCTAGGGTCGCGTAACAGCACAATCGTCAAATAAATCAGATAAAAGCCGAGCAATGCTGCAACAATCAAATACAGTAAGCCGAGCATCTCAACACCCAGTAACAGAGCAATTCCAGGGATGAGTGTAATCACCACCAACTGAATTGAATACAGCACAATCTGAACCCGCGTAGTGTGTTCGCCACGCGCTACAGGCATCATCGGAACGCCAGCAGCAGCATAATCTTTATTGACAAGAATCGCTAATGCCCAACTATGAGGCGGTGTCCAGTAGAAAATGATCGCAAACAATAACCATGCTTCTAGTGATAAAGTTCCTGTCACGGCTGCCCAACCAACTAGTACAGGCATTGCGCCAGCACCGCCACCAATCACAATGTTGATGACCGTATTGCGCTTGAGAATCATAGTGTAAATCACAACATAATAGATGCTACCGATGAATGCTAAGATTGCAGTTAGCCAATTGACCATGAACCCCAAAAGCAGCACAGACCAAGCAATTAAGCCCAAGCCAAAGAGCAAGGCATTAATCGGTGCAACACGCCCCGATGGAATTGGACGACGCGCAGTACGATTCATCTTGCCATCCATATCACGGTCAAGATATTGATTAATCGCACTCGAACCACCTGCTGCCAAAATACCGCCGAACAGCGTCGCCAAGAAAATATTGAGCGATGGCATTCCATTAGCAGCAACAATCATAGCTGTCACTGTGGTGAAAACAAGCAATAAGACAATGCGCCATTTCATCAAATCTAAATAGGCTTTAATCGTCTCGGAAATGGATAGAGGCATTTGAGTTTGGGTATTTATCATAGTCATCACAATCTAAATAACTTACAAACAGGGCTATGCTAAGGCTTTTGTTTTGCCTTCAGGCAATTGGTCAAGTTCTTCTTCTTGCTGACGACGCTCTTCTAGGGTTGGCATTTCTTTAGCAATGGTCACTTGTTTATTCAAGAACCAGAAAATAATAGCTAAAGTTAAACCTGCACCAATAACATTGAATAGGATAAATCCGACAACCGCGAGGAAGAGCATCGCTTGACCATTGGTCGCCATAAATGCTGATGCTGCTGGATCCATTGTTTGTTGAATAATCGGAATGCCAAAGGCGACATCAGCCGTTAAAACACCACCAGCAATGGTGATAGCAAGTAAAAATCCTAAAATCTGAACACCACGATTCACGATAAAGCTCCTTTATCAGAAAGTATTAATCTGATTGTACAAATAATCACAAGCAGTCGCAAGCCATATCTATTGAGATAAAGGATTATTGCTCACCATTAAGCACAACACGCCCCAATTATATGATTGAGGCGCGTTCTCATCCAATACTTATCGAATATTAGAGGTCATTAATCAGGGTTTCGACCTGCTTTTCGTCATGCTCTATTGCTGATTTTGCCTCATTGATTTCATTTTCGATTGCATCAAGCCTATCTTGCGTACTTTCCAGTTGATTCAACAGACGATTCCGCAATGTCGCTTCCTGACCTGTAGGTTGTAATGCGCCTAAATTCGCCCGAATCTGTTCTTGCTGACGATAAATTTTCTCTTTTTCACGCTCATTATCTTGAATCAGCTTTTGATTCTGACGACTATTTTCAACGAGTCTCAAGATGTCACTCAAATAATCAAATGTTTGTTTATCTAGCCAATTCTGCTTGAGATATTCATACAGTCGATTATGATTCAAATGACGCACATTGACGCGATTCGACTGTAAATAGCGTTCAGTCCGCACAAATTCTGTTTGCTCTTGTGCATCAACACGCACCTGCCAGCGACGCTCATTAGCTGTCTCGGTATCAGGTTGACGTGTCTCGTACAGTTCGTAATTATGTAAAATGGAGGCTTCAATTGTTATAAACTGCTCATTCGTTGTGTTGTTTTCGATAGTATAAGTTGTGTGACGAATGTTATAAGTTTGCTCCCATAGAGCCTTGTCATGGATGCTCAGACCACTAGTAATGTTATTGGTGCGAGTTCTCTCCGTGACCACAACACCTAATTCCACTGCATAAGGGACATACACTTGCTGATTATCTTTTGTGAAGGGGATTACAGCTTCGCCTTTGTAGTCGCCATCTTCGACCAGTGTCACAGGACCGCGTTCCAGTGTGAGACCACTATTATTGTCAAAACGCAACGATGCTACAGGATGATTTGGCAATTTATCTTGGTTATAGAGTAGTTCACGCTCATAATTCACTTCGTATCCAATAATTGGTACTAGGGCAGATTCACCACGCTTGACCGTTACGGGAGTCGTCACAATGTACTGGAACGTTTCGCCAGAATCTTTACTTTCAGCTTGGGCAGGGGCGGCAGCTTGTGCTTGCGATATAGTTGGTCTGACACTTCCCAATTTCGCTTCTTCACGCGGTAGTGCTCTCCGCAAGAAACTTGGTACATCATGTTCTGCTTCCATGAAATCCATAACTGCATCCGATTGTGCGCTCGCATACTCAATTGGACCTGGTGCAACCCGACTTTTATCTTCCACTGTCGGACGTTGCGGAATTTTCGAGGCATACAAATCATAGATGAACGAAATCGGTTGACCTGCGACCAGTGTCACACGCACATTGTTGAGGTCTTCTTCGAGGCGATTATCAAATAAGCCCCATCCTTGCAACAAAGCCTTTCCTGTACTGCCATCCTCATCACGTTCTGCCACTAAACGATAACTCACACGCCATGTGGGTGAGGGTGCAACATAATACACCGCCAAATCATGCTCACCCTCGGTCAAACGGACACTCACCACCCGACGGTCATCTTCTGCCATGCTCGTATCCAAAAAGTATGACAAGTCGTGCGATGATTGCTCGTCTGCAATCTTAAAACTCCGCAAAGTCTCATAAGGGAAAACACGCACGCCATGCTCAGTCAAAACTGACACATTCGCACTAAAATCTTCTTCTGTCTCAACTTCATCAATCCCAATGATGCGCCCGTTGACGGTCTCTTGTGTACCAGCCGTTACCTCAAAGACCAGTTCACACTCGCGCCCACGTAAATCACGCAACAAATCACGCAAACTCTGTTTTTGTGATAATTTAATTGAACTGCTAGCGAGACGTGTGGCTTTGTCCATCGGTGTCTGATAATGAATCCCAAGCACTTGTCCTCCTGCTTGGTCAAACACCGCAAGACTTTTCAGCACATCATTAATTTCATCTTTGCGGAAGGTCAGCGCGATGTGTTCGCCCTCAACTGCACCTTGTCGCACAAAAAATCCCACACCATGCTTATACAGCACCATCTCACGCACAGGTAAATTCGCCATCTATAATAAGCCTTTCCCCGAAAAATTAATCAACAGTCGCACTATAGTCTACGTCATCTATCACAATAAAGTTCCCATTTGGTATTGAATTGCCACAAATAGAAAATGCCGAATATGTGCACAATATGATTATCTAGATTTGCTTTTACTCAAAAAATAGCCTTGCTTTTGTAGGGATGAGGCATGCCTCATCCGTAAGGAGGAATTGCTCGATAAGGTCTTCATAACTGATTCACAACTGTTCGTGCAGCTTCTAGCACTTGCCCAATCGTGATATGACGCACACACGGGTGATAGTCGGGGTCATCATCACCCCAATCTAACACACGGCATGGACGACAGCCTATTGGCGAGGTGACAATAATATGCCTATCTTTTGCACCCCAAGGAGCAAATTCGACAGGGTCAGCAGGTCCAAAGAGCGCAACCGTCGGCGTATCGACTGCTGCCGATAAATGCAATGGACCACTATCAGGACCAACAACAACGAGTGCGCGTTCATAGAGTGCTGCTAATTGCTCTAAATTCAAGTCACCTGCCGTCGTATAACTTGTATGCGTCATACGATTCTGAATATCTTCAACAATTGCCCGTTCGCCATCTGTCCCTGTAAAAATTACTTCCGCATCTAGTTGGTCAATCAGTGTGTCAGCAACCTTCGCCCATAAGTCGTTTTCCCAGCGTTTGACCCAAGTCCCACTCCCAGGATGAATACAGAAATAGCGTTGTTCAGCCTCAAATCCGAATTGCATCAATTGTGATTGAATCGCTTCTCTTTCATCCTCGTAAACTGCTAAGTTGTACAGCACATCCTCATCTGCAATGGTATCTGTCCACTGCTCAACGAGTCTTAGATTTTGTCGAATGACATGGTCATGTTGATAGGGCAAGGCTTGTGTCAAAAATTGCGATACATTCTCAACATCATAGCCGATACGCTCACTGATACCAGCGACATAAGCGAGCATTGCGCCCCACCAATGGTCAGGGCGCATCACAATCGCATGACCATAGCCGATTTGCCGTAACTGACGCGATACTTTGTACAATTGTGTGTAAGGTTCAAGATAATTCGTTTTTTCTTCGCCACGCACAAAGCCAGGAAAATCAATCGTCAGTACCATATCGACTTCTGGCACATTGACTAACACACCAGCCGCCCAAGACCCAGCCAATACATGAATTTCAGTATAGGGACGCGCTTCTTTGAGTGCTTTCATAGCAGGAATAGCAAGCAACATATCACCCAGATGGTCGGGCTTGATGAATAACACGCGATTCCAGCCCTTAGTCAATGCACGGAACGGAAATTTCGCTACTGCATCAATGATGTACCGTCGCAGACGATGTTGAACAGGCGGTTGATGAAATGCCTCCGCAAGTTGAAGATTACGACGCACCAGAGAGTCTCTATCCAATGCCTGCCTCCTGATAGGCATTCAGCAATTGTGGAATCAATACTGACCAATCGTAATGTTGCTTGACTTTCTCTTGAGCTAATTGACCAAGTTCATGTTGTCTCTGCGGGTCATTTAGTAAATCAGTGATAGCATTGGCAAAATCTGTTTCCTTGTCTGCAATCACCATCGCAGACCGCACCTCATCATTTAAACCTGCTGATGCAATACTCGTCGCCACAATCGCACAACCTGATGCCATCGCTTCCAATAATTTGAGGCGTGTCCCACTCCCCATTCTTAAAGGCGCAATATAGACATCACTTGCATGTAAATAAGGTGGAATCGTATCGACCCAACCTGTTAGGGTAATGTTGTCTCGCTCTGGTAGATGTTGAATGCGAGGGTGTGGCTTCTGACCCACAATCGTCAAATGTGTGTTGGGAATGCGCGGTAAAATCTCATTGGCGAACCACAACATCGCATCGACATTTGGGCGATAATCCATCTTTCCAGTGAAAACGAGTGCATTTTCTTCTAGTGTAATTTCTTTATCAGGCACATCATAATCATCAACAAAAATTCCACTCGACATCACCTTTGTACAATTATCATTCCGATAACGACTCAAAATAGCTTGGTCTTCTTGCGATACAGCAATCACCAAATCCGCAAGGCGACACAATTCACCTTCATAACGATAAATCCGCTTGCTTTGAATCCATGAGTACATCGCTTGTGGTAAGCGTCTACTATCTTGTCGGTCAATATCATAGATGACACGCTGTAAATCTGCCTCAGCATTAAAAGTATCAAAGCATATTTTCATATCTGGAAAATGTTTTCGGACAAGAGGCAAGTACGAAGCTGATTCAATCGCTTCAAATTGCACAAGGTCATATGTATTTTCGCGTAAGAGTTTCAGTAAATTATTCGCAAACACATCACTGTAAAAACGAGTTTCAATATCAGCTTTATTGGTAGTCAATAATGTGCGGATGCGTTCAGCTTTTGTCCTCTGTGGCGGTTGATGCGTGATAATCTTTTCACATAGATTAACTAAAGGGGTATCATCAGTTGATTTATCGCTGAAGCTCAGTAAAGTAATAGCATGACCTGCATCATGTAAACCGTTTAAGATACCAAAAACACGAATAGCCCCACCTGACGCTAATAGATACGGCAAGTTAGCTGTCACTATGAGGATACGCAATCTGTCCCCCTCATCCAACAAAACTGATTAGCGATATTATAGGGTCTCACAATAAAGATGTATAGGTATCGCGTGCAATTTCTGCTGACCGTCGCCATGTGAATTGCATTGCACGTTCTATGGCTCGTTTCGATTGTGTCTCGCGCCATTGTACGTTCGTTAGCACCTGATATAGTGCCTCAGCAATATCATTTGAATCATCAGGATTGACTAATAGACCAACATCACCGACAACCTCAGGCAATGATGATTTATTGCTGACAATTGGCACAGTACCACATGCCATCCCCTCTAATGCTGGCATCCCGAAGCCTTCATAATGTGAAACAGTCACATTAGCAATTGCACTATTATAAATCGCAGGCAAGTCTTCATCGGTCACACTATCACGCCACAGAATATGTTCATTGATGCCGAGTTGCTCTATCTCAGCTTTGGTTTGCTCAAATAACCATCCAGCACGTCCAACCAACACTACAGACGGAGCATCTGCCAATTGTGAGAGCAATTCTCGATACCCATGCACTAAACCGATAATGTTCTTACGCGGTTCCCAAGTGCCGACATGCAAAATATAGCTATCAGGTAAATTATGGGCTTCAAGAACAGAAGTAATTTCTTCTTGTGCCAATGGTCTATAACGTTTATTGACTCCATGTGGTTGCACCGTAATTTTGGTATCAGGCACATGGAGCATGTATACTAAATCATTTTTTGTAGCCTCACTCACTGCCAAGATATGGTCTGCATGACGACACGCATCAGCAATTTGCTCATTGTAATAAGCACGACTATCTGCCGTAAGATACTGAGGATAATGCAGAAATGTCAAATCATGTACTGTGATGACATTCTTCTTAGCACCGCGATATGGTGGAATAAAATCAGGGCTATGGAAAATATCTAACCCACGCCAAGCTAACTCTGCGGATAATGCAAGGCGTTCTATCTTGTGATGAGGCGGTGTCCATAGCGCACGATGTTGAAATTGCTCTACAATTTGCCGAGTGTCTTTCCGACTATGAAAAATTGTATAGTCATTGCGATTATCAAGGTCAGCAAGAGCGTTCACCAGTTCCCGAATATAAGTGCTGATACCACCATCTCGATAATAGGTGAGGCGTGCATCGATGCCAATTGTTGCCATTATGAGTCGGTACTTTCTTGCAAATCAAACCACTGATTGATAATAGCATCCACTGTACCATCATTTTTCATATTCTCTAAGATAGCATCAATCCATTGGTGAGTTGCCTCGCGGTCATGTCGGATAGCAATCACATAAGGTGCAGATGTGATTTGTGTTGAGACAACCTCAAACTCAGGATATCGACTCTGATATAGCAATAACGTCGTCATATCAACTAAAGCACTATCAGAGCCATCTAATCGGAGTGCATCTAAAGTATATTGTGGCAATTCATAAGGATGAATCGTAAATGGGTCAATCCGTTGCAACCAAGTATTTGCTTGACCATGTGCGATGCTACCGTATTCCAGAGCAATGGATTGATTAGGTAAATTAGTCACTGTCCATCCTCCTTTATCAGCATTAGTCACAAGCTGTAAGCCATTGTCATAATATGGACGGGTATAGAGAACATCGCGTGTTCGTGCTGAATTGAACAATAAAGCACTGATGAGGACATCGACTTGACCATCAATTAGCGAGTCATACAAACCATCAAATCCCATTGGAACAAAGCGCGCATCAACATTCATCCGATGAGCGAGTTCGTTCGCTATGTCAATATCAATCCCATACAATGATTCGCCATTATCAACAGCAAATGGGGGATAAGTCGCATCAACCCCGACAACCATCGTGCCAGTAGGGAAGGCTTCTTCGAGAATTGGCGGACGATTCTGTACCCACTCCCACATTGCCACTATGAACACAAACACGACAAAGCTAAGAAGTAGTGCTGTCCATACTATGCGCTTTATTCGCTTGGTGGGGATAACCATAGTGTACCTTCTTGTTCCTCACCGTGAGCATAGGCTTGAACAGCATAATATAGTGGACTAATCTGAAAATCTGTCGTAACCAACGTAAAATTATCAGGATAACTCAAAGTGGGTAGTGGGTAACGAAACACCCAAAGACACATCTCTTCGACAGTGTCCCAATTTGTGTCTGCATAACGATAAGCATCAATTGTGTATTGTACACGCTGTGATGGGCGAACAGCTTGTGTCCAACGAGGATGGTCGTTCCATCCCGTTTCAGTGATATATATAGGTGTTTCTGCATCATCGTAGCTTGCCATAATCTCAAATAACAACTCTGATCGACGAAAATTCAATTGATTGTCATTTGGCTCTTGTAACGGCGGATTCGTAAACCCATAAGTATGGACAGCTAAAGCATCGAAATAATCAGATGCACCTGCTTCGTACATCGCTTCCAAATATAACAAATCGGATAATCCATTAGGACTTCCTTCAGGCTCAAGGGTTGGGGCAAGCGCACCAGCGAGAATCGTCACATCAGGGTTTGCTTCTCGGATAGGGTCGTAAACTGCTTCCAATAAGCGCACATAATCTTGTGGATTCGGTTGCCGATAGCCCCATTCAAAAGCTAAATTTGGCTCGTTCCAGATAATAATATGGTCGATTGTCCCTGCATAACGTTCTGCAAAAGTTGCTACAAAATCGGCAAATGCTTGGTATGAGTCATCGGGCAAATAATTGAGGGTCGTAAAATCATCAGCTACATCAGGACGCGCCCATGCAGGCACAAAGCCCATCCGCGCAATCACACGCAAGCCCTGATTTTCGGCATGACGAACAATGGTATCTGTTTGTCGCCAGTCATACTGTCCACGCTCACGTTCGATATATGCCCAAGGGAAAAACTCTACAATTGTATCTGCGCCCATCTCACGCACCAATTGCAATGACCGTTGCATCACCCATTCAGGCACTTCATCAATCAAGCGTGTGTGCACACAAACATGGTCTTTAACGGCATCCACTGTCTGAGGAGGATTTTCTAAGGTAACGCGCACACTTGGAGTACCAAACACACTCACGATGACCCATAACCCACACAGGCGCAGTCCCCACAGAATTAGTTTTCGTAGTCGTCTATTCATCGAATTATCATTCTAAACTGTTACTATCCATAGTGATAACAGCTATTTTAAACAAGCTCAATGCTAATGTAATAGCGTAGGCAAATCATCACTTTTATAACTTATTTACACTTTCTGAGTAATACCCCCACACCTATTTACGTCCTAATATCAGATATAGAAAAAAGCGCGAGGAATACATCATGCAAGCAACAATGGAACGCATCAATAAATTATCGCATGAACGTCAAAACTTGTGGCAGAAAGCATCTCATGGTGGATTAACACCTACAGAAGCTAATCGCGTCAAAGAACTAACCGATGTGCTTTACAATCTGTGGGATCAATATCGCCGAGAATATGCTTCTCGTCATAGCCAACGCAGTCCTGCATTTGTCAACTTCACTCCTAAGCAAGATGACAAACCAAATCAAGATGCTGCTTAATTCATCAACCAAGCCCTCATAGTCGAGGGCTATTTCTATTGGTCTAGCAGGGTAGATAGATATCGATTGCGAAATTTACCTTGTGCGTCATTTTCTAGCACTAACTCACGAAAATTATTAAATCGTGGATAAAGTGACTGGATAGTTGCAGATGACATCGTAAACAGTTTCCCCCAATGCGGACGTGGTGCAAATGGTTCTAATACTCGTTCAATCTCGACTAAAACATCACGCACGGCTGACCAATTCTGTTGCCATGTAAAATGAAATGCCGCACTATCACGCTGATAACAGGGACTCATCCACAGATTATCCCCAGCGATACAGCGAATTTCCGACACGAGTAGAACATCTTGCATCATCTCACCAATGGATTGCAAAGCCTCAATAGCTTCTATCGCATGTTCACGACTAACAAAATACTCCGACTGTAATTCATCACCTTTGCTTGGCATAAAATCTAACTGAAAATGTGGTAGTCGTTCATGCCATGCCCCAAGTTCACCAAGCTGAAGTGTAGAATTGTCAGGGGATATCTCAGCAATTGGATGATAATTTCGTGTGGCTTGTGTTGCACCAAATAAGTCTGTGATGGGTGTTTCATTCGCTTTTTGCTTGACCCAAATCTGCTGAATGTTATCACTTTGCCAATCAGTGAATGCACTCACACTGTATCCAGCAGACATCACTTCCTCAAAATTTGTCAAGAAATCAGCCATCGGCAAATCGAGGAACACAGTTTGCCGTACATCATAAGTGGGTTCAATCTTGAGTGTCATTTTGGTAATAATACCAATTGCACCTAAATTGACTATCATGCCGTTGAAAATCTTATTTTCAACCTCAGCGTATATCAGATTGTCTTCTGCATCCATAAATTCAATTGCTGTCACAGCCGTTGCCAGATTGCCATTTTGCATTCCTGACCCGTGCGTACCTGTCATACATGCGCCAACGACATTGATGTGTGGTAATGATGCCAGATTGTGAAGTGCATATCCTGCTTGATGCAAAGCTATTGCTAATTCACCATAGCGAACGCCAGCCTCTATCGTAACTGTTCGCTCATAGTCATTAATTTTAAGAATGTGATTCATTTTGTGCAAGGATACGAGTGCAACAGAAGAATCGGCAATATCATTGAAGGTATGACCTGTGGCAACGACTTTGACCTGTTTATGACCCGTGACAACTTCTTGCAATTGCTCTACAGATTCGACGTCGATTACATCACTGCTATAGCTTAAATTGCCAGACCAGTTTGTTTTAGGCATTGCTTATCCTGACTACCATACAATCAAAAAGAGAGACTACCACAAGGCAATCTCTCTATCAAACGCTCATCGTGAATAGGCTTATGCTCGAAAGCGAATTTCCCAAATATCACTTAATTCACGCTCAGGAATACTTGCTAAGGCTTGCTCTAAGTCGTCGATAATGTCATCAACATCTTCAATGCCGATAGCAAAACGCACTAAATTATCATGGATACCAACGGCAAGGCGTTCTTCTGGCGTTTTGTCATAGTAGCTCATCAGGGCAGGTTGCTCCACAAGACTTTCAACACCACCTAAACTCGGCGCAATATACGGAATTTGCAAGCTATCAATGAAATCACCCGTTGTTTGTAAATCGCCCGCTACCTCAAAACTGATGACACCGCCAAACCCACTCATCTGCTGTGACGCAACCTCATAATCAGGATGCGATGCCAAACCAGGATAGAAAACACGGTCAATTTTAGGGTGTGCTTCCAGATACTTTGCCACTTGTAAAGCTGTCTCATTCTGTTGTCTGACACGTAAGCCGAGTGTCTTGATGCCTCGTTCAATCAAAAAGGCTGCTTGTGGGTCAACGATATTACCGTATACGCCGCGCGCATCCTGAATCGCCTTCATCCGAGCTTCATTGCCAATAATCACGCCACCGAGAACATCATTATGTCCACCTAGATATTTCGTCGCACTATGAATGACAAAATCAATGCCCCATTCTAGAGGACGTAAATTGATAGGCGTAGCAAATGTGGTATCAATCATCGTCAAACAGCGATTAGCTTTCGCAATTTTCTTGATACGCTCTAAGTCAGCAACACGTAAATAGGGATTGGTAGGTGTTTCACTGATGATAAATTTCGTTTTTCCTTTGACAACAGCTTCCTCAAGGGCATCATAATCACCCACAGGGACAATTGTCGTTTCGATACCAAATTTGCCCAATGTTTGCTCACAGAATTGTCGTGTTCGACGATAGGTGTCATCCGTCATGACCACATGCTGTCCAGCTTTGAGCACAGTCAACAACAATGTCGTAATAGCTGCCATCCCCGATGAAAACAATACAGCATCCTCGCCACCTTCGAGGGCAGCTATCCGCTTTTCGACTGCTGTAATGCTTGGGTTGCCATAACGACCATACTCATCACGAGTTTTCTCGCCGTTTCCCCATGTTTTTGCTTCAAGGAACGCAACTAAATCAGCAGTATTTTCAAAGGTATATGTCGCTGATTGAACGATAGGGGTATTGATAGCATTCATCGCTTTCTTGCGCGATGTCCCTGCATGCACTGCGCGACTGCTATCACCTTGTATTGAAGTATTACCTTGCTTTGCCATGTTAGATTTGTCTCCTTCGATTGTGCCGAACTAAAAAGCCCGAACCTGTCAAATAATCGATGGTGACAAATTCGGGCTGTGGTTTCGGTTCTCGAAATTACAAATCTATATAAGATTTTCAGAGTTCCACTTTGGCGCATAAATATCATGAACCAAAGTCCCACCCTCATCTGTCAGAATATCCATCTGCCGGAAGTGGCACCTTCCCGAACACATTCGGAGGTTGCCGCGAGGTCATAGAGCCGTTCTCTCACTCGCTCTGGATAAGAGTAGTACGTATGCAATTTTTAACGACTACGCTCACAATATATCACGAGCATCTAACAAATACAACTATGTAAAGGGGATTTTCGTCCTATCAAATTGTAGTGAACGTTGATTAACAGTATAATTTACCTGTGTGGGTCACGAATAGGGAGTCATTTTGGTCGATCATATAACAATTATGCTGATGAGTGGCGTTGACGACGGGTCAGTGGTTCAATTGCGAGCAGAAACCGATGGTCGTCATACCGATACACAGTGGCTCATTACGGTTGGACGCAAAGACAGTAACGATTTATGCTTGCGTAACGATACCTTTGTGTCACGAAATCATGCTAACTTGATTTGGCGTGATGGTGGCTGGTATCTCGAAGATAAAGACAGCACCAATGGCACATTTCTTGAAGATGCCTCTGATTTTTTCATGGATGAGCGTGTTCGTGGCATTGTACCCATCGAACCAGGTCAATTATTTAGAGTGGGACGCACATGGCTGAGATTGCAGGTGACAAACTAACATGATTGTACTCAAAGACATCTTAATCAGCGCACGACAAGAAGCTCACCGTATGCGTCATTATTTTCTAGGTGTTGAGCATATCTTCATTGCCTTGCTAGAAATTAAACATGGGCTTGCAGGCACGGTTCTTGAAGAATACGGGTTAGCTAATGATTATGTCATTGATGCTGTTCGCCGTAAAGCAGGCAAGGGCAGTAAGCATCGTCTATGGGCAGGTATTCCCAATACCCCACGCACCGAAGTTATCTTTGATGTTGCCCAAGAAATTGCTCGTGAAAGTAGTCGTACAACCATCAACGAACGTGACCTCTTAATCGCTATCCTAGAAGAAAATGACAGCATCCCTGCTCGTGTTCTACAATCATTAGATATTGATTTACTTGACCTTAAGCAAAAAGCAAAAACAGTCAATCCCGTGCAAGTGGCAACGGGGGCATTCACAAAAATTGATGTATCCACCGAACTCAAAGGTGGCTTGACCAACGAACAAAATTTTATCTTGCGACGTATGTTCCAAGATTATGCGCGGATTCGTGTCGAAACAAGCCTCACAGGAGGCTACACAGATTCGCAATTACTCGTAGTGACACCTTTCCGCGTCGGCGATTTTTCAGTGGCATCCGTCGTTGTCAAGATTGGACCAACAGATGCGATTCTAGACGAAGCACAACGTTACAACCGTTACGTCAAAGACACGCTACCACCGCTTACCGCCCGCCTCGAAGATAAACCTATTGCCCCTGACTCATCAGATATGGCAGGGCTTAAATATACATTCTTAACGGACTCAGCAGGTAACCCAACCGATATGCGTGCTAAGGTTAAAGAATGGAAAGGTGAACAACTCGGACGGTGGTTGCATCAACGACTCTATGGGCAATTTGGTGAAAAATGGTGGAAACAAACTCGTCCTTATCGCTTTGAAGCATGGCGCGAATATGATTGGCTCTTGCCACCCATATTAACCCTTAAACTCACAGATACAGATAAAAAACCGAAAGATGCCCCTGTTTTGCGCTTTCCTATTCGGCGTAGCAAATTGATGGACTTAGACCTCGGTCAAGTCATCGCCATTGATAACTTTATTGTCTATAAAGTGAACCCCGATAAGGGCACAATTCGCTTAGCTTTATCACAAGGCGAAAGTAATGCCCGTGCCTATCAAATTGAAGTACAAGGCATTGACTTCGACAAAGAAACATTCTTCCGAGGTGAAGTCGTTGACCGTCTTGTGGGAACAGTCTGGAAAACTCGTGATGATGAGTTGATGGGAGCGTTGCACAAATTATCGCCTGACTTTGAAGTACGTAACAATAGCATCACCATCAACAATGCCATGTTGCCTAATCCTGTCAAATTCTATAATCCTTTGTTGGATGCCATTGTGATGGGGTCAATCAGCACCATTCATGGTGATTTGCACCTTGGTAATATCCTCATCGGTCCGAGTGATAGTGCGCTTCTGATTGACTTTGGATTAACCCGTGATGGACATTCTATTTTCGATTGGGCGAATCTTGAAGTGAGTATCTTGAGTGAACTGGTCGTTCCTCTGATTGAAGATTCATGGGAGGATGTGCGCCAACTCATAAGTTATCTGGCTGTTATTGATAACCCTGAACTGAGTGATAATATCCCCGAAGCAATTAACGATGCGCTCAAAGCAATTACAGCTTTACGTGGTATTGTTGAACAAAGCCTTGCAGAAGATGATATGTGGTATGAATACTCGCTTGCACTTGCCTTCACAGCCTTACGGGCTATGACATGGGAAACCATGAATATTACCAGTCGGCGCGTGATGTATCTGGTATCTGCGCTGGCGATGTATCATTTCAATCGGCGCGAGGCGGATATTGGCGATCACACCCCGTCGCCCGAAGAAACAGATTTTATGACTGACTAGAGTTTTGCCAGCACAGCATCAGTGAACTCAGTGGTACTAACCACTGTGCCAGACTGTCCAGCAATATCGGCTGTCCGTAAACCATCAGCTAATGCGTCATCGACAGCCATTTCGATTGCTTTCGCTTCATCTTCGAGTTGTAAGCTGTAGCGCAAAAGCATCGCTAAACTCAAGAACATACCAATGGGATTCGCTTTGCCTTGTCCAGCAATATCAGGCGCACTCCCATGTACAGGCTCATACAAACCAAAATTGTCTGAACCGAGCGATGCCGATGGTAACATCCCCAGTGACCCTGCCAAGACAGATGCTTCGTCGCTTAAAATATCTCCGAACATATTGCCAGCCATAATCACATCAAATTCTGCAGGACGTGTTAGCAAGTGCATCGTCGCTGCATCAACGAGTAAGTGTTCGAGTTCGACATCTTCATAATCGTCATGCACTTTGACCACCGTACTCCGCCACAAACGCATGGATGCCAGTACATTCGCTTTATCAACAGATGTGAGTTTTCCTCGTCGCCCTTGTGCTGCACGGAAAGCAACATGCGCCAAACGTTCAACCTCAGGCTTCGAGTAAATCATAGTGTCATAGGCTTCGTCACCATCACCCATTTCTTCACGCTTACCGAAGTAAACACCACCTGTGAGTTCGCGCACAAATAAAATATCGACATTCTCAAGCAGGTCAGGGCGTAAAGGTGCATGGTCAACTAAGGCAGGATAAACCTTCACGGGACGCAAATTCGCAAATAGCCCAAAATGTTGTCGAATTTTTAGCAATCCCTGTTCTGGACGCACACTTGCTGTTGGGTCAGACCATTTCGGACCACCAACGGCTGCTAGCAAAATAGCATCTGCTTGCTCGCAAATTTCAATGGTTTCATCAGGCAATGAAGTCCCTGTCTCATCAATGGCAATACCCCCAATGAGGGCTTCTTGGGTCGTAAATTCATGACCATACACATCCGTGATTTTACTCAGAACACGTAACGCTTGTTCCATTACTTCAGGTCCGATGCCATCACCTGATAAAGTTGCGATTGTTGCTTTCATTATTAGTCCTCTTTTATTATTGAGTCAGATGTAGAGCGATTATCGATAATGACTTCTATCAGTAAACTCACCCACAAAATGAGTTGAATCACCAGAAAATATTGCGTATCAATCGCTGTAAAACGCTCTACACCAAATGCTTGTAAATAAGGCAAATTGTAAATGACAAAGATAAAAACCCCTAACCACCATCGGCGCATGAATAGACCAATCGCACCGAAAGCAAGGGCAGGCACAACACTGACAGCATTGGCATAGGGCGCAACTAAAACCGATGCTGAAATCAGTAAGCCAACTTTCAGATAAGTCAACTTTGCTTCACCGAGATACCCGATTACCAGTGATACGAGTGCAATACCAATTTGCGTAGTCAGAATTGCAAAAGATGGCAAATTAAACTCGCTTAGACCTGTCGCTAAGGAGATACCACCAGGGAGTGTATCCAGTGATTCTAACCATGCTTGCCCCCAAATAAGCATCGTGAGGACAAATACGCCACCACAAATAGCAATCACTTTGCCGATGTTGCGCCAATTCCATGTGCGGAGCATATACAGCCCCATCACGATATACATTAGGAAGACCCCTTGCGGTTTAACACCTGCAATCAATATACCGAGTGCTAACCAAAGTGGTTTCTCCTCATGGAAACCATACAGTGAGAGCAATAAGCCGCCAATCACAAAGCCTTCTAAATTCACATCGGCTATATTACGAATCACAGGGTGAGCAGTCAGGAGTAAAATTGTTCCAATAAGCCACAAATTACGAGAAGGCTTGCGTGGCACAACAGCAACCATCGCAATTGTCGTAATGTATAACATGGTTGCCCAACCAAGAGCAAAGGGAAGGGCAGTAAAGGGGAGCAAAAAGTAAACTGACCAAGGTGGTGTACGGAAAGGACGTGTATCCCAGCCAAAATTGTCTAGCCAGATTGCACCGTGAAAACTCTCACGCCAATCAAAAGCAATAGCAGGATTATCGAGGTCAACGAGATTAATGGCAAGCAAAAAGGGAAGAAACGTCACAGCGACCAAAATCGCATGCAGTAAAATCTTACCACCATTGAGTGATGATGCCTGTTTTGTCACTAGATGCGTTCCAATTCCGTGACAGTTTTTGTATCGTCTTCTGCATCGCCTGTGTTGACCGTACCAGCTTTTTCAAAGAGCATGACTTGCACTTCATTTTCAGCCGATGGACAGTGTTCAACACCTGCAGGAATGATAATAAATTCACCCTGATTGAGTTCAATATCACCATCTCGCAATTTCATGGTGAATGAGCCATCAATTACTAAAAACATTTCATCAGTATCATCATGTTGATGCCAAACAAAATCGCCCTGAAATTTTGCTAACTTAATCTGATAATCATTCAAATCGCCAACAATTTTGGGCGACCAATGCTCACTGAATAATGCCATCTTATCTGCGATGTTCACCTTTTTGAGGTCACTCATGTGCTAATCTCCTACAGCCACTTCTTCAATGTCTTCCTGTGTAGCGATAGATAAACCATATTCGACACTATCGACAAGAGCTAACCAACTCGCACGGATGATGTCTGTCCCTGCGCCGACGGTACTCCAGCGTTTTGACCCCATCTGCGTATCAATCAATACCCGAGTTGTTGCAGCCGTTGCACTATCACTATCTAAGATACGCACTTTATAATCGACTAATTGGAATTCCGCAATTGTAGGATAATGGGGCATCAGAGCCTTACGCAATGCCATATCCAGCGCATTGACAGGACCATTCCCTTCCGCAGCCGTATGTACCACATCACCGTCCACATCCAGTTTGACCATCGCTTCTGCAAGATGTCCACGCCCTTTGCGGTCTTCGGTCAAGGTCGTGAAGTCAATGAGTTCAAAAATTGGCTGATATTCTGGCTTCGCTCGATGCAGACGAATCGCAATCGAGGCTTCTGCGCCTTCAAAGACGTAACCTTCATTTTCAAGTGTTTTGATTTCCTCTAGTACTTGTACGGCTTCATCTTTGCTGACATCCAAGCCCAGTTCTTCTGCTTTGCTGAGAACATTACCACGCCCACTCAAATCGGAGACTAGTACACGCATTTGATTTCCGACTAATTCAGGAACAATATGCTGATAACTATCGACATTACGTCTAATCGCTGCTACATGGATACCACCTTTGTGGGCAAAAGCACTTTTACCAACGTATGCCAGATGATTATCAGGTGCCAGATTAGCAATTTCTGCAACCGTCCGTGATAAATGCGTCAGATGACTGAGTGAATCGTCTTCAGGTAAACAAGGGACATCCATTTTAAGAACTAAGTCAGGGATGATGCTACACAGATTGGCATTGCCACAGCGTTCACCATAGCCATTGATTGTGCCTTGAACCTGTGTCACGCCTGCTTTAACAGCCGCTAAACTATTCGCCACAGCCAATTCACTATCATTATGCGTATGAATCCCCAAATTCACATCAGGGAAAATACTCTGAATCCGATGTACATAATCCGCGATTTCCCAAGGCATTGACCCACCATTAGTATCGCACAACACAATCGTATCTGCGCCACCTTCCATCGCCGCCTTGATAGTATCGAAAGCATATTCCATGTCGAGTTTCGCACCATCAAAGAAGTGTTCCGCATCATAAATCACTTCTTTACCAAGTGACTTGAGATACATCAAACTATCCCGAATCATCCGCAGATTTTCTTGCGGTGTCGTTTGCAAGACATCCGTCACATGCAACATCGACGTTTTCCCAACCACTGTCACCACAGGGGTGTTGGCATCGACTAAGGCTTTGATGTTGGCATCATCAGCAGGATGCGTCTCTTTACGACAAGTTGCTCCAAATGCCGTGATTTTGGCATGTTTCAGGTCGAGATGTTGTACTTCATCGAAATACGCAGCATCTTTTGGATTGCTACCAGGCCATCCACCCTCAATATACGCCACACCCATATCATCCAATAGCCTCGTAATTCGGATTTTATCCACCAGCGAAAGCGAAATGCCCTCGCGCTGTGTGCCATCGCGGAGGGTTGTGTCATAGATGTGTACGTATTGCGTCATTGGTGTTGTCTCCTACGTTTTGAGAAATCGAACTCAAAAATAAGTCTCGTTACTTATAATTCCTACTTGGTGACGTAAACTTCTTAATTCATCATTGTCGTCAATTTCAGTAAAAAGTTTTATTACTGAAATCCCTTGTTCACGGGCGATATTAAATTTATCTTCTGTTAGAGATTTTTCTCTATCTCGAATTGCTTCACATAGTTCTGATAAATCATCAACCTGCATAACAGTACCATCTTCAATCGTTAATCGCAGACATACAACAAAGTCCGATATTGCTAGATGAGGCGCAGAATGATACTCATCTAATGCTATGTCTTTGCATATGAAAGCTATTGATGAAATTGGCAACAATTGGTCTATATCTTCATAACAGAGATAAAAATCATCTTTTATAGTTGGTTTTACACCATTGATACTGGGAAAATTATCTGATAAGCCACGACTAATCATATCAATCGTGTTCAAATAGATTTTCCGATTTCTGATGGCAAATGTAGGCTTTGTACCGAGGGTAGCAATACCAAACAACGTCGGAAAATATAACTGCCCAGATGAATCTCCAAGCAGTTCATGTTTCTCATTTTGGTATAAAACCTTATGTCGCATTTGTCGTGTCATAAACGTGATTAAGCCGTCGGTTGATGCGTATTCACACGCTTAACATTACTTTCCTCGTAAGCAGTGATGTCATCATCCAAATCAAGCAAATAGCCCATTTGGTCAACCCCTTTTAGCAAGCACTGTTTGCTAAACTCATCAATCGGAAATTCAACCTTGCGACCATCTGGTAATTGTAGCGTTTGGTCTTCCAAGCTAATGCTGACCGTTGTTTCAGGGTCTTCTTCCGCAAGGCTCACCAATTGCTGTTGTGTTTCCTCATCCACGATAATCGGCAACAAGCCATTTTTCAGCGCATTATTGCGGAAAATATCAGCAAATTCGGTGCTGACAACTGCTTTCCAACCCATGCCGAGCAATGCCCAAGGTGCATGTTCGCGTGATGACCCACAACCGAAGTTATTACCAGCAATCAGTACACTCGCCTCTTTGTATTCAGGCTGATTCAGCACAAAATCGCTTTTATCTGTGCCATCGGCATTGTATCGCCAATCGAAAAACGCTTGCTTCCCAAGACCATTTTTATCCGTCGTTTTCAAAAAACGGGCAGGGATAATCTGGTCAGTGTCGATGTCATTAATCGGTAGTGGCGCAATCTTGCCACTCACTTTATTGATTGGTTCCATATGTTTCTGCCTCTTTACATATTGTGTAGGGGCATGGTGTGCCATGCCCTTTGATTTAGTGCTTGCTATGCCTTACGCCATTGAACGTTCATACATGTCGCGCGGGTCAGTGATTGTGCCATTGACGGCTGCTGCCACTGCGGTCAATGGACTCGCCAAGAAGGTACGTCCACCTTTACCCTGACGACCCTCAAAATTACGATTACTGGTGCTAACAGCATATTGACCAGGGGCGAGTTGGTCGCCGTTCATCGCAATACACATTGAACACCCTGCTTCGCGCCATTCTGCGCCAGCTTGCTTGAAGATTTCATCTAAGCCTTCAGATTCTGCTTGTGCTTTCACCTGTTGACTACCAGGGACAACCATCATCCGCACACTATCGGCGACTTTACGCCCTTTTATCATTTTCGCGGCTGTCCGCAAATCACTGATGCGCGAGTTAGTACAACTACCAACAAATACCACGTCAATTTCTTTACCCAATAATTGTTGACCTGCTTCAAGCCCCATGTAGGTGAGAGCTTTATCCATCGCCATGCGTTTATCAACTTCTGCAAAATCCGATGGAGACGGCACATGGTCAGTGATTGACATCCCCATACCTGGGTTTGTGCCATATGTAATTTGTGGGATGAGGTCATCAGCGTTGAGAACCACTTCGGCATCGAAGGTTGCTCCCTCGTCAGTCGGGAGTTCACGCCATTTAGCGATGGCTGCATCCCATTCTGCGCCTTTCGGAGCATATGGACGACCAGCAACATATTCAAAAGTCGTTTCATCAGGCGAAACCATACCAGCGCGTGCGCCACCTTCAATACTCATATTGCAGATGGTCATGCGTCCGTCCATACTCAAGCTACGAATCGCACTGCCCATGTACTCAAAGACGTGTCCTGTACCACCACCAACACCGATTTTCGCCAATACAGCGAGGATAATATCTTTAGCGACAACGCCATCAGCCAATGTCCCATCGACTTTGATTGCCATCGTCTTTGGTTGATATTGAAGCAAGGTTTGAGTTGCCAGTACATGCCCAACCTCACTCGTGCCAATCCCAAAACCCAACGCACCAAATGCCCCATGTGTACTCGTATGACTATCGCCACAGACAATCGTCATGCCAGGTTGGGTTAGCCCTTGCTCAGGACCAATCACATGCACAATCCCTTGGTTCTCTGTTCCAAGTGAGTACAAGGGAATACCAAAGTCATCACAATTTTTGGTGAAAATATTGAGTTGTTTGCTCGCTTGCACATCCATAATTGGGATAATGCCTTGTGCATTGCGTGGGGTAGTCGGCGTACTATGATCCATTGTTCCCAGCGTTTGGTCTGGACGACGCACTTTTAAGCCACGTTCACGCATGACTGTAAAGGCTTGTGGTGATGTCACCTCATGCACAAGATGCAAATCAATATAGAGTACCGCAGGTGTGCCTGCTGTTTGTGGCTTGACTACATGGTTATCCCACACTTTTTCAAAGAGTGTTCTAGGCATTGTTACTTGTCCTTCTTATCCAATATTGCTTACTTAATTTATGGGACAAGCATTACCTTGTCCGTTTATTGACTGATTGGTTAGTTTGATGATGTCAAATTGATCGCAGATGCTTCACCTTCAGGTTGAACATCGTCACCATAACCGATGATAGCGATCATGCGATTGAGTGCTGCCATATAAGCTTTTGCACTAGAAACGATAATATCTGTATCAGCACCATAACCACCAACAGTTTTATTGCCTTCTGGTGATTGAATACGCACAGTGACCTCGCCGAGTGCATCAATGCCTTCGGTAACACTATGCACACTGTATTCGATGAGTGTGTTAGGGCAGTTTACAACTTGGTCAACTGCGCGATAAACTGCATCAACAGGTCCTGTACCAACGGCTGCTTGTACAAATTCAGTTTCACCTTGGAATAACCGAACTGTTGCCGTTGGCATTCCCATCGTGCCACATGCCACTTGCACATCACCTAAACGGAAATATTCTTCAATTGGACGGTCAAACTCATCAGCCATCAAGGCTTCAAGGTCAGCATCCGTTACATTTTTCTTTGCATCGGCAACAGCTTTGAATCGCTTGAAAATTTGATTGAGCGCATCACCTTCAACAGGGTAGCCCAATTCTTCCAGACGCACGCGCAAAGCATGGCGACCACTGTGTTTCCCTAAGACCAATTTACTCTGGTTCAGCCCGACACTTTCAGGGGTCATGATTTCAAATGTTTCAGCCGCTTTCAATACACCATCTTGATGAATCCCTGATTCATGAGCAAACGCATTTGCACCAACAATTGCCTTATTTGGCTGAATCGGCATCCCCATATAATTGCTGACCATGCGACTCGATTTCATGATTTGGGTGGTATCGATATTGGTGCGTAAATCATAGAAACTCTTACGTGTTTCGACAGCCATCACGACTTCTTCTAATGAAGTATTACCAGCACGTTCGCCAATCCCATTGATAGTCACTTCAACTTGACGGACACCTCGGTGAACGCCTGCCAAGGTATTTGCGGTGGCTAAGCCTAAATCATTATGGCAATGCACCGACCAAATCACCCCACTATTAGGACCTGCGCCTGGAGTTTCATTGATGAGATTCTCCAGTTTTTCTGCCCACTCAGAAGGCATCACATAGCCGACTGTATCAGGAATGTTGAGTGTTGTTGCACCACATTCAACAGCCACAGCACAGGCTTGAATTAGATATTCCATATTTGTACGCCCAGCGTCCATTGGGCTGAATTCGACATCTTCACAGAGACTTTTTGCTAGTGTGACCGCATCCCGAATACGTTCTAATCCTTCTTCTTTGGTAATGCCAACCATTTTCAAGTGTGATGGTGATGTCCCAAGGAACGTATGAATACGGGGTTTTGCTGCATCTTTTACGCCTTCCCATGCTGTGCGAATATCACTCTCGACAGCACGCGCCAAACCACAAATACTCGGTCCATCTTCTGTCCCAACTTCTTGAGCAATGCGTTGCACAGCTTTCAAATCATCAGGTGATGCAGCAGGGAACCCTGCCTCAATCACATCAACGCCAAGCCGTGATAGTTGACGAGCTATTTCGAGTTTTTCGGCACTTGTCAGTGTCGCACCAGGGCTTTGTTCACCATCGCGCAAAGTTGTGTCAAAGATAATAACTGTATTTTCATCGTATGTGCGTTTCATCTTGTTATCCTTTCAGAGATTGTGATTGTTATGGATTGCTTTTGCTGGTATGTAAGGTCACTAAGGTCACTTTCCATAAGTCATCACCTCCTCTCGGATACTCACGTCAACATCATCCATCAGGTTCATCCTTCTATGATGGGTTTTCAAACTTGATACGCCGATGATAACCAACAAACTGATAACCAATCGCTTGGTAAATCTTGTTGGATGTCGGATTCGACATATCGGTTGCCAAACAAGAAAATGACTTGCCCATATCCAACACGTCTTGGCTGACGGTAGCTGTGATTGCACTCGCATAACCGTGTCCACGATACTGTTTCGGTGTGTATACTAGAGAGATATTGCCACCATTAGGTAATTCACGGGTCACGGCTGCCATCGATACTGGCTGATTATCATCCATCCAGATTCGTATACCACCCAGAATAGGCTGTTCTAATTTGCGCCGAATATTTTTCTTAGCAAATTCACGACTTGGATTCACATCCAGCCCTGTATCTATATTGAATTGCATCAGCCAATTGACTAGTAGCTCGAAATCATCTTCTTCTGCTAGGCGACTATGACCGTTCACATGATTGGGTTGGATAACGTCCTCAAGTTGATAGTAGCCATAGTCCATCATCGTATGATAGTTGTGTCCGCGTTTTTGTTGCCATAATCTAGCGAATTCCTCACTGTCATCTGGCTCACCGACGACATCTTGCACCATTTCATAGTGTTCAGCATACGCATTTACGATTACAGCAATGGCATCTTGGTCTTTAATCTGTGACAAAATAACACCTTGTCCAGCCATCATCGTACTTGCCACAATCTCACCATCAGCATTTTCCACGTGACCAAGAAAGACCTTACTATCAAAAGTTTCTCCTTGGTGAATCATCCGTGAGAGCAATCCAATGATGATATTATTCATCAACTCAGCTTTCATCAGATAGTTATGGATAGCATCATGATATGAGTGTGCGTCACTGTGCTGGACAAACTTCACAACTTACGATTCCTGTTTGATTTTCTTATCATTCAAGAAAGGCATCATCTCGCGCAAATCTTCGCCGACTTTTTCAATCAGTAAGTCATGTTCATTTTTGCGACGTTGCGAGAAATTCGGTAAGCCTTCTTTGTTCTCTTGAATCCACTTCTCAGCAAATTCACCACTCTGAATCCGACTCAGAACACCAGCCATCTCTTCTTTGAGGGCATTTTCAAACTCATCGCCGACCACGTAACCACCATATTCGGCAGTGTTACTGACGCTATACCACATATAGCTGAGTCCACCTTCGTAGAGTAAGTCAACAATCAGCTTGAGTTCATGTAAGCATTCAAAGTAAGCTACTTCAGGCTGGTAACCAGCTTTCACCAGTGTTTCAAAACTCGCACGGATGAGAGCCGTTGCACCACCACAGAGGACAACTTGCTCACCGAAGAGATCAGTTTCAGTTTCTTCACGGAAACTTGTTTCAATGACACCTGCACGAGTACAACCAATCGCTTTGGCATAAGCAAGAGCACGTGCATGAGCATCACCGCTTGCATCTTGTTCGACTGCAATTAATCCAGGCACACCTGCACCATCTTGATAGGTTTCGCGCACACGATGTCCTGGGGATTTTGGTGCAACCATGGCTACATCAACCGTATCTTTCGGCACAATTTGCTTGAAGTGAATATTGAAACCATGTGCGAACATCAACATCGCACCATCTTTGAGATTAGGCGCAACGTCTGCTTCATAGACTGATGCTTGCTTGGTATCAGGAATCAAAATCATGACGACATCAGCTTGTGCAACAGCATCCCCAACATTGAATACTTCCAAGCCATCTGCAACCACCTTGTCACGACTTTTACTGCCTTCGTGTAGCCCAACGACCACTTTCATACCACTATCATGAGCATTAAGCGCATGAGCATGACCTTGACTACCATAACCAATGACAGCAATCGTTTTGCCCTCTAAAAGTGATAAATCAGCGTCGTTATCATAGTAAAGTTTTGCCATTTAGGACTTCCCTCTGTTTTGAATGTATATAGTCATCAAATAGGGCAGGTTGTCTGCCCTATGCCAATCGCAATCTTATGCTGTTTTGTGCGTACCATTCAGGCGATGCACATTGACAGGTTCATAATCCGTATCTTGAATCCGTGTCCCACGAGTCATCGCAACCACCCCCGTGCGTACCAGTTCTAAAATGTCGAAAGGCTCAAGCTGCTTGATAAATTTCTCGACCAATTCCTCTGTACCAGACATTTCAATAATTGCTACATCAGGTCCGATGTCGATTATTTTGGCAGGATAGCGTTCACAAACACTAGTAACGCCATTAGAACGGTCAGCACCATCCGTGCGTACTTTGACCAAGACCAAATCACGACTCACATGCGGACGGTCTTCGGTTAAGACCTGAACATTGATGACATTCACTAATTTTTCAAGATTTGCCTTGATTTTAAATGGGTTCTGTTGCTCAGAATCAACCACAATCGTCATCCGCGAAACATGTGTTTTATGAGTACGTCCAACAGTCAGACTATCCATGTTAAAGTTACGACGACGAAATAAACTCGCCACACGGTTCAGCACACCAGGTTTATTTTCGACTAGCGCAACGATAGTGATTTTGCCATCGCGTGTTTGGGTATGGGGGGTCATGATTTTACTTCCTCTCCTGGTTTCGGACGACGCTTCATGTCGTGTAAATCCGAACCCGTAGCTACCATTGGATAAACCATTTCTTCTTTTTCAACCATGTATTCAATCAACACAGGTCCATCAATGCTCTTAGCAAAATCAACTGACTCTTGAATTTGCTCCCGTTTTGTTACACGCATAGATGGAATGCCATAAGCCTCAGCTAATTTGCAAAAATCAGGTGTGAACATCGGTGTTGCGTTGTAACGTTTGTCATAGAACAATTCTTGCCACTGCCGAACCATCCCCAAAAAGTTGTTGTTGATGATTGCAATGTTGACATTGATGTTTTCTTGACGTGCCGTTGCTAATTCACAGATAGTCATCTGCACACCACCATCACCCACAATTGCCCAAACATCTTCATCAGGCTTACCGAACTTCGCGCCAATCGCTGCAGGAACACCAAAGCCCATTGTGCCAAGACCACCACTTGTCAACATCGTAGCAGGGCGTTGATGTGGGTAATATTGCGCCTCAAGCATCTGATGTTGCCCAACATCACTAACGGTCAATGAATTACCATCAGTGTATTTCCATAAATCATTGATAACTTGTGCTGTCAGCAACTTATCGCCTGTTTCATGATTGAGAATATCCCGTTCATCAGCATCTTCTTGCCAATCTCTTATGCGATTCATCCATGCAGGATGTGTTTTTTGTTCCAGACGTGGCAACCACTGAGTCAAAACTGTTTTCAAGTCGCCGTTAATCGCAACATCGACTCTTACATTTTTGTTCAATTCAGCAGGGTCAATATCAATGTGAATCTTCTTACTATTTGGTGAATATGTCTTGAGATTTCCTGTCACACGGTCATCAAAACGCATTCCAAGTGCAATCAATAAATCTGCTTCTTGAATCGCATGATTAACAGCCGCGTCGCCGTGCATTCCCATCCAACCAATCACCATCGGGTGACCTTCTGGTACAGACCCTTTACCAAGTAAGGTTTGAGCAATTGGAATGTTGCAAATTTCAGCAAGCTCACGCACTTCGTTGTTTGCACCCGATAGTGTAATACCATGTCCTCCGAGGATAACAGGACGTTCCGCATTATGAATCAACTCCAATGCAGCCTGAATTTGTGCTTCCTCTGCTTCAGATGGTGGATGATACCCAGGTAAGCGAACCTCTTGTTCTGGATAAATAAACTCAATTTTTTGGTTCTGAATATCTTTTGGCACATCAATCAACACAGGACCAGGACGACCTGAACGCGCGATGTAAAATGCTTCCTTGATAGTATAAGCCAATTCTGCAATATCTGTTACCAAATAATTGTGCTTGGTAACAGGCAGTGTTGCACCCGTTACATCGGTTTCTTGGAAAGCATCAGACCCAATCGCACCAAGCGGGACTTGTCCCGTAATGGCTACAACAGGGGAGGAATCCATCATCGCAGTTGCTAAGCCTGTAATTAGATTGGTTGCACCAGGACCACTCGTCGCAATACACACCCCGACTTTGCCCGTTGCCCGTGCATAACCATCCGCCATATGTGATGCACCTTGTTCGTGACGCACCAGCACATGGTGCATACGGTCAAGATATTGTGTCATGGCATCATAGGTAGGCAGAATCGCGCCACCAGGGTAACCAAACATGATTTCCACGTTTTCACGCAGGAGACATTCCATAATAATTTGAGCACCAGTGAGTTTCATTGTGTTAATTCTCCGAAACTGCTTGACGAATGTGTGTGAGCCAACCGTGACGATCTTCTTTTTTGCCTGATGTAATCGCAAAAAATTCATCTTGGACTTGTTTAGTCACAGGACCACGTGACCCAATACCAATTGGAATACGGTCAACCGCCGCAATTGGGGTCACTTCGGCTGCTGTCCCTGTGAAGAAAATTTCATCTGCCATGTATAGCATCTCTCGCGCAATCGTCTGGAAGCGAATTTCGTAGCCCATTTCGCGCAATAAAGTCAAAATGCTGTCGCGTGTGATACCCAATAAGATCGATGACCAATCACCAGGGGTAATAACCACACCATTCTTGATAACAAAAATATTTTCCCCAGAGCCTTCACTCACATAGCCATTGACATCAAGCGCAATGCCTTCATCGAATCCATTATCGTGTGCTTCCATTTTAATCATCTGGCTATTCACATAATTACCGCCGACTTTCGCCATCGCTGGATGCGTGTCAGGTGCCATCCGTCGCCATGAACTCACTTGGACATTTGCCCCTTTTTCGAGTGCATCTGCACCAAGATACGTTCCCCACTCTTTAGTGATAATGATGAAATCAGTAGGGCATTTGCGCCCTTCCAAACCGCTAGGCCAAGGTCCAGAACCACGCATCACCAACGGACGAATGTAGCAACTTTCATGGTCATTTTCGGCGACAGTGTTGATAATTGCTTCGTTGATTTCTTCTGCATTGTAAGGCAAGTCAATTTTTGCAACTTTGCATCCTTGTATCAGACGTTCTGTGTGGGCATCTAAACGGAAAATAGCAGGTCCATTGTCGGTTGCATAAGCTCTGACACCCTCAAATACACTTGAGCCGTAATGTAAAGCATGGCTAGTGACATGAACTGTCGCATCTTCCCAGTTCATAAGTTTGCCATTCATCCAAATTTTTTCTGATGACATCCGTGTTGTCCTCTCTGCGTGTGTAATAAATTAAAAACGCTTGCTCTGTTTTACCGTTTCATCACGGTTGTAAACATCAGCAAGCGCATCGTGTGTAGGGTCTTGTTCGGCTTTTTGCTCTGCCATAGACGACATATCTTGAGCATTCGCAACATCTTCGCGTTGGCAATGCAAATCGTACATTTCAGTCCAAGGACTATTGTTGGCGTGAAATTCCATCATCTCCGTTGTCATTGCGATGCTCCTTGACTATAGCTCTAACAAACCAATTGCAACAAAAAAACCTCCCGCTTGGGAGGTTCTCAGTAACCCTGTGAAAAAATCACAACCCAAGCATTTACAGCCCGCCACTAATAATAAGGACGAGTACAATAATAATGCTAAGGTTGATAAGTGCGTTTCGCATTGCTAAGTTTTGCTAACTTTTATTCAACATTGCCAACAAGATAACGTATCCACTGGATGATGTCAACAAATTAAAAACTTAATGTCTAAGTTCGTTAAAGTTGACGACGAACCCTTGTATACTTTGTGCAACCATCACAAATAAAATGAGTGCTACATTAATGATGTGTCAGTCGCTCAGGGCAATGAGTTCTTTAGCGACGCTAATCTGTTCTCTGACGGCTGACGGTGCAGTGCCACCAATTGACGATTTTTGCTCAACAGCGCGATTAAAATCAAATATATCGGCGACATCTGCCTCAAAAATATCGTGAATCTCTTTTAGTATCTCCAATGGAATTTGTGATAGCGTGACATCATGTTGACTAGCATGTTGTACGACCTCTCCCACAATGTGATGTGCTGAGCGAAATGGAATCCCTTTCTTGACCAGATAATCTGCTAAATCGGTGGCTAGTAATTCTTCCAGCAGGGCATTTTTCATTTTTGCAGGATTCAGTTCTAGTGTCTGAATAACCCCTGCAACTACAGGAAGTAATAATTCCATCGTGTCAAAAGCATCGAAGAGTGATTCCTTGTCTTCCTGTAAATCTTTGTTGTACGTACTCGGAAGTCCCTTGAGAGTTGTTAAAAATCCTGCCACATGCCCAACTAATCGTCCAACTTTGCCTCGTGCAAGTTCCATCGGGTCAGCATTGCGCTTCTGAGGCATCAGGCTACTACCTGTGCTGTATTGGTCATTGAGAGTGATGAACCCAAAAGACGGATTACTGTAAATAATTACATCCTCTGCAAAGCGACTCAAATGTGTTGATGCTAATGCAATAGCAAACAACGTTTCCGCGACGAAATCACGGTCACTCACAGCATCAAGACTATTCATCGTAATACCATCAAACTTTAAATCTTGTGCAAGAGCTTCTCTGTCAATAGGGAAGGGGTTGCCAGCTAATGCCCCTGAGCCTAATGGTGATTGGGCTGTACGAATACGAATTTGTTGTAGACGCTCACGGTCACGCGCCAACATCCAGAAGAAACTCATTAACCAGTGGGCTGCGGTAATTGGTTGAGCAGGTTGCAGATGAGTGTAACCAGGCATCACTGTCTTAGTGTGTTGCTCGGCTTGATTAATCAGCGCAATTTGAATGGCATACAGCAAATTATCAATTTCATCGAGTGCATCCATTGTCCATAGCCGAAAATCAGTCGCTACTTGGTCGTTCCGACTGCGTCCTGTGTGCAATTTACCACCAACGTCACCGACCAATTCTGTCAAACGACGTTCAACAGCCGTATGGATGTCTTCATCACCTGCTGCAAATTCAAAATTACCATCTTCAAATTCGCGCAAGACATAATCTAAACCACCTCGAATCCGTGCAGCCTCATTTTCAGTGATGACACCTGCTTTATAAATGGCATGTGCATACGCCATACTGCCGATGATGTCATAGCGTGCGAGTCGCACATCAAATCGTAAACTATCATTTAATTTTCGGAGTGCGTCGTCAGGACCTTCCGAAAAGCGTCCGCCCCACAATGCCATAATGTACCTCTCAAGAAATTTTTAATATTTGCCACGCATTGTAACCCAAATTGCCCCGACAATACATCAGGGCAACAGGGTAAGAGCGATTAATCACGCTTAAATTTGCTGTAATCGGGGGTACGCCAGCGTACTTCTTTACCATCTTCAATATCGAGTAAGGCTTCAACTTTAAGCGGTAAGCCAAATAACTGAATGAATCCTTCAGCATCTTTTTGGTTATAGACATCTTCCTCACCGAACGAAGCATAATCTTCACGATACAAGCTGTAAGGGGATTTACGTCCAGCAACGATGACATTGCCTTTATATAATTTGAGGCGCACTGTGCCTGTCACTTGCTCTTGTGTTGTTTTCACAAACGCATCAAGGGCTTCACGCAACCGTGTGAACCACATGCCATTATAGACCAATTCTGCGTACTTAACAGCAAGCTGGTCTTTATAGCCCATCGTATGCTTATCAAGGCAGATGCTTTCTAATGCCTGATGTGCGCGACGGATCAACGTGCCAGCAGGGGTTTCGTACACACCACGACTTTTCATCCCGACCAGTCGATTTTCAACAATATCAATTCTTCCAACACCATGCTTACCAGCGATGACATTCAATTCTTTGAAAATTTCAACCGATGTGCCAGCTTTACCATTCAAGCTAATTGGATTGCCTTGTTCAAAACCAATCTCGATATATTCAGCCTCATTAGGAGCTTCTTCTGGACTGACTGATAACTGATACATGCTGTCTTCTGGTTCATTCCAAGGGTCTTCCAGTAAGCCACCTTCATGCGATAAATGGAAAATGTTGCGGTCACGGCTGTAAATATCTTTTTCAGTATGTGTGACAGGGATGTTGAATTCAGTTGCGTATGCAAGGGCATCCTCTCGACTGCGAATATCCCATTCACGCCATGGAGCAATTACTTTCAATTTGGGATTGAGAGCCATCACAGTCAATTCAAAACGCACTTGGTCATTCCCTTTACCCGTACAACCATGAGCAACTGCATCCGCACCTTCAATCTCTGCAATTTCGACCATCCGCTTCGCAATTAATGGACGCGCAAAGGATGTTCCAAGCAGATAGTCGCGTTCATAAACTGCGCCAGCTTGTAAAGTGGGGAAGACATACTCATTCAAAAATTCTTCACGCAAATCCTCAATGTAGATTTTGCTCGCACCTGATGCTTTTGCTTTTTCCTCTAGTCCCGATAATTCTTCTTCTTGCCCTAAATCTGCAGTGAAACAAATAACCTCACAATCACCGTAATTATGCTTGAGCCAAGGCACAATTACCGATGTGTCAAGTCCACCACTATAAGCCAAAACGACTTTATTCACTTTACCTTTGGGTTGCATCATCTTACTCCTGATGTAAATTATATGGGTCTATGCTAACGCATCTTATAACAGACTGCTGTTGTTAGTTGCAATGGAATACCCTGTGCAATCTGCCAAACAAAAAACCCCCGACTAAATTCAGCCGAGGGTTATGTGTTCTCTCTTAGGATGCTATCACATGAGACTATCCGTAAACACAAAACTCCCGACTGCGAGTCAGGCTACGACGGATACGACGACGGTTGCTCATGTATGTTAGCGTATTCATGGTTACGGATACTATCGCATCCAACTTATCGGTGCAAGGTTTAATTTTCTGGTAATGCAAAACTGCATACAGTCGTTGCTAATGGGCATCTTGCTAAAACAATGCCATCACGCTCAACTGTAAACGCATCAGTTTGTCGCCAAAAATCACCTGCGTCAGTCACGAGAATCCAAGCATGGCGTACCTCACATCGCTCAGGTACAGGCTGATTTGAATAGTCAAGCGTCCATGCTTGCAAACAGCCATTCGCCATAAAATTGCTCAATGGTGAGGATAAAAAGCCATTTTCCCATTGCTCGATAACTGCAAGCCCTGACTCGCTACGGAAGACTAATCCAGTCAAATCTAAACTACGACCAGAGACATTAATCAAACTAAAGCTACTATCAGGATATTCTAGTCGCAAATCAGGTAAATCTCCAAATGTCACAGGGTCAACCACTGCTAAATCTTCAACAGAAGCAGAGAGTGACACCTCACATTCGCCATCAGCGACACGACAAACGCCAACTAAATCCTCACCATTCCGAACAGTGAAAAAGTCTGTCCCTGACCAAAAAACTGCATCGTCAGCAACAGCAATCCACGCATGGCGATAACGACATTCACTAGGATTAGGGATAAAGTCAACGTCTAAAGTCCAGACTTGCAAGCAATCACCATTTGTAAAGCCTGATAATGGCTGTGACAAAAATTCTGTATTCCACCGAAATGCAGACATTACTCCTGCATCACTCTCAAACACAAGATTTGCCAAATTTAGCACCTTGCCAGAGATATTAATCAGCAAAAAATTATTCTCATCATAAACTAGACGAATATCAGGTGGAATAAATTCTGTAGCTGTCGGTAAAGGTGTGTTGGTCACAATCGCTTGAATAGGCAATGGTGTTTCTGTCACTGGAATAATCACATTAGTTGCAGTCAGTGACGGCAATGCTGTGACTATTGGTATGGGGGTCGGTGTTAATACTGTTGGTGTAGGCGTGAGTGTTGGAACTGATGTCGCAGGCAAAGCTGTATTCGTTGCTGGAGTTTGTGTTGGCATGGGTGTCGGACTTGGCGCAACAAAGTCAGCGCGAGTGCCTAAAATCAGCGTAAAATAGAATCGTCCTGACTCAGCGCGTGCATAGGCAATCCCAACCTCTATATAATCACTATTGAGCAGATTATTTCGATGTGGCTCAATGTTAAACCACTGATTGAAAGCGGCATCAGGGTCGGTATCGCCACGCGAAAGCACATTTTCTGCCCCTGCAATCAGGGTATAACCATTAGATTGCATCCGCTCCCAAAATTGACTGCCATCACTGCCGATGTGTGTCAATTGGTCAGCACTTGCCATATCATCGCTATGTTGTTGAGCAGTAGCCTGTAACTGAGTGTTAAAGATTAACGGAGTAAGGTCTACATCAGCACGCGCTTGATTTGTTCTAGCCAAAATTTGTGAAGCAATTGTATCTTGTGCCATCACCTGCATAACAATCAAAAAGAATACTACGCTAATCAATCCGTACCGATATGTCATTGAAAACCTTGACCCTCTATACCTGTAAAATATGACTCAATTCTAGAATAATCCACAAAATTTTGCTTGTCGATTCTGGTATCTGCGATTACAATGCGCCAACAAATGAGACGCTCATGAGGAATATAACCAATGCCATATATAAGTGAAAATAACGCTCAAGATTTATTGACCAAACGCGATACAAAAGCCAAACCACACCTAGAACAATATGCGCCAGTCTGGATTGTAGATGAGCATATCTTACTTGAAGAAGAAGCAATTCAATTTAATGCAGTCTTTATGCACCCTCGTGCTGGATTAAACGAACGTCCAGCATGGGTTAGCCGACGTTACCGCTATGATGCCTTCAACGATACGCTCTATCACAAAGGTCAGACTGTCCTCGACGAAGAAGATGTCATCGAACTCCAAGAAGAAGACCCCTATATTGACGCTAGCCTCACTGACATTCCAAATGCCTACGGTGGCTAATGTTAAGTAACGGAGGGTGATAACAGATACTATCATCCTCTTTATATTTGCCTATCATCAAATAACACTCAAAATTTGGTGCATGGTCGCTTGAAAGATATTCCAATTCTTCCTCTTTTCTTGGCGTTCTTCGTGTCTTAGCGATCAATATGTGTTTTATTCGTTTGACTATGCCAAGATAAATTGCTAGCAATCTATGCGCTATCCGCTATAATTTCAGGACGGATGTTCGTATGACTGACATCACAACTGGAATAAATTATGAGACTACTCAAAGCACAACGTGACGTTGCCAAAGCCAATTTTGATAAAAAAATTTTTTTAGATGGGGTCGCTGGCACAGGCAAAACCACAGCAGGGATTGAACGTGTTAAACAATTGATACGTGATGGTGTCCCTGCGGATACAATTCTTGTGTTCGTACCACAAGCAGGGTTAGCATTGCCATACGTCGAAGCTCTACAACGCTCGCGTGTCGAAATCGGTGGCGATTTACAAACAGCCACTATTGGTAAATTAGCCTTCCAAACAGTTGAACTATTCTTCCCCTTGATTGCCAATGCACTTGAACAAGATTTACCTGTCGAAAAACCACATTTTCTCAGTCTCGAACTGGTTCAATATTATATGACACGCTTTGTCGAACCTGAGATTGAACGCAATGATTATTTCAACAGTGTGACCATTAGCCGTAGCCGTCTCTACACACAAATCGTCGATAATTTGAATAAAGCGGCATTGGTTGGTTTTCCTCACGAACAACTTGCCGATAAACTTAAATCGGCTTGGCGAGGCGAAGTCACACAGGAATACATCTACGAAGATGCTCAAGCGACAGCAACACTCTTTCGTGAATTATGCTATCAATATGTGATGCTCGACTTCTCGCTACAACTAGAAATTTTTCGTGATTTATGGAATGACCATTCATCTGTCCGCGACTATTACATCAATCAATATCGCCACCTTATAGTTGATAATGTCGAAGAAGATTCACCAGCCACACATGACCTCTTGCGCCAATGGATTCCACACTGTGACTCTGCATTAATTATCTACGATAGCGAAGCAGGGTATCGTCGCTTTCTGGGTGCAGACCCATTGGATGCAGATACCTTACGGAACATTTGTGATGTAGAAATTACCCTCGATAATCATCGTGTGATGTCTGATGCAATGAAAGCCTTCCAAGTTGAAATGGCACAAAGTCTCGACCAAGCACTTGATACCTCTAAGCCCAAAGATGCTGATGCGCGTGATGCCATCATCTATGCCGATAACCGCTATCACCCTCAAATGATTGATTGGGCAACCGAAAATATCGCATCACTTGTCCATGATGACGGCGTTAATCCTAGTGAAATTGTGATTCTTGCGCCTTTTTTGCCTGATGCGCTCCGCTATTCACTCAAAGCACGCTTGGATGAATACAATGTACCCAATCGCTCACATCGTCCATCGAGACCACTCCGTGATGAACCTGCAACACGCACCCTACTATCACTTGCCAAAGTTGCCCATCCGCAATGGAACATGCTAGCCAGCCAATTTGACCTTGCCTTTGCATTGACGACATCTATCACAGAACTAGATTTGGTTCGAGCACGTTTGCTAGCAGATGTTTTGTATAGAGGTGGTTTACTCTATCCCTTTAGCAACATCGAAAATGAAACGGTGCAACAACGCATCACCTTTGATTTAGGCAACCGCTACGAAAAATTGCGCGATTGGATTGCCAACTATCAAAAGCAAGAACCACTCCCGATTGATGCTTTTTTCAGCAAATTATTCGGTGAAGTCCTATCACAACCACACTTTGGCTTTCATGATGTTGCTGATGCTGCCAACACGGCTGCGAACCTGATTGACTCTGCCCGTAATTTTCGCCAAACGGTTAGCCGAATTGAACCTCATCGAGAGGATGTTTCCAGTGAATACGTCAAAATGGTCGATAATGGCGTAATTGCAAATCAATACATCCGTGATTGGGAAACCGACAAAAATACAGTCTTGATTGCGCCAGCATATACTTTTTTGCTCAGCAATCAACCTGTTGACTATCAGTTTTGGCTCAACGTTGGCTCTGCAGGATGGTCACAACGCTTGTATCAACCACTGACACATCCCTATGTTCTCAGTCGTCAATGGCAAGAAGGGCGTGAATGGACAGATATGGATGAATATCTCGCCAATCAACAAACACTATCGTACTTAACATTAGGCTTGATTCGTCGCTGTCGCCAGAAAATTTATTTAGGATTTAGTGAATTTGGTGAACAAGGCTATGAACAACGTGGACCGCTTCTGATGGCAATTCAAGGTATGTTACGTCGTCTACGTCGAGAGGATGAAGCGCATGTTTAAACCTCGTCCCAAACAAGCAGAAATCCTTGAGTATAAATCAGGCAAGATGGGCATTGCTGCTGTTCCTGGTAGTGGCAAAACAGCGACTTTATCTTATCTTGCTGCAAAATTGGTTGCCACTGCACCTCTCGAAGATGACCAAGAAATACTCATTGTGACCCTCGTCAAATCGGCTGTAGGTAATTTTTCTGCATCCTTAGCTAAGTATCTCCGTGATGAATTTGATTTGTTACCAGGCTTAGGCTATCGTGTCCGAACCTTACACGGACTTGCCAACGACATTGTGCGCGAACGTCCCTCACTCGTGCAACTCGCGGATGACTTCACTGTGATAGATGAACGTACCGCTGACGACATCCTGCAAGAAGCTGTCGATGCGTGGGTACGCGCTAATCCTGATGCTCCTGACCATTATCTGACTCAAGAGCAATATAGTGACATCTATACACGCAACACACGTTGGGCGGAACTCGTCAAAAATATGGCGATGAGTTTCATCAAGCAGGCAAAAGATATGCAACTATCTGTCGAGACCATGCGCGACCTTGTAGAGTCTAACCACCGACATTTACCCCTAGCGACCATGTGCTACGAAATTTATGAACAATACGAACGAGGCTTGCGCTATCGTGGGGCAGTTGATTTTCAAGATTTGATTCGCCTTGCCCTCAAAATTCTCTCAGTGGATGGTGATTATTTACTGCGTTTACGCAAACGTTTCCCATATATCCTAGAAGATGAAGCCCAAGACAGTAGCAAACTCCAAGAAGAAATTCTGGGTAAACTTGCTGGTAATGATGGCAACTGGGTACGCGTCGGCGACCCCAATCAATCGATCTACGAAACATTCACAACAGCTAATCCTGATTTACTACGCAATTTTAACGCTCGTAAAGATGTTGTCGCTAAAGAACTACCCAATTCAGGACGTAGCACAGCTAGCATTATCGCTATTGCTAATGAATTAATACGCTGGTCACTACAACACCCTATCGATGGCATTCGCCTCAAACAACCCCTCAGTGAACCCTACATTGAACTCACACCAAAAGGTGACCCACAAGGCAATCCACCTGACCAACCGCAGGAAGTTCACTTACGACCTGAAAAATACACTGCCCAACAAGAACGTGATGCAATCATCACTTCACTGCGACGTTGGCTACCTGAAAATGAGCATAAAACCTGTGCTGTTTTGCTCCCAATCAACAGTAGTGGTGCAAAGATGGTTCAAGAACTACTTCGTGCTGATTTGCCCTACGTTGAAAATTTGCGCTCTACCAGTGGCACACGTGCTGTCGTTGGCGCACTCGCACGCATCCTTGATTATCTCAGTGACCCTAAAGATAACCGTGCCCTAGCCATGTGCTATCGTGTTTGGCGACGCGATGAGCGCGGTGATGAGGAATCCGAAAAATCAATTGAAAATGTCGCTAAAGAATTGCGTAAACTCAATCATGTCGAAGATTATCTTGCGCCACGTCTCACAGATTGGCTCGATGAGCGCACAAGCGATAATACTGACTTGGCATCACACTTGTCGCAATTCCGAACGCTAGTTGTGCGTTGGCAAAATGCAGCCGATTTACCGATTGACCAACTCATGCTAACGATTGGTGGCGATATTTTTCACACAGATACAGAAATCGCAACGGCATATAGTGTAGCCATTCATTTGCGTCGCTTTGCCGATAACCAACCCGAAGCCCGTTTACCTGAATTCCGTGATGAACTTAATGCCATCGCGCGTGGACAACGCAATTTTACAGGTATTAGCGATGATGACGATGCTTTTGACCCCGATAAGCACAAAGGCAAAGTGACTGTGACCACCATGCACAAAGCCAAAGGCTTAGAGTGGGATAGAGTCTACTTGATGTCTGCCAATAACTATGATTATCCGTCAGCAGACCCCTTCGATAGCTTCATCGGCGAACGATGGTTCATCCGTGATGATTTAAACCTAGAATCCGAAGCACTAGCACAATTGGATAGCTTAGTAGATAACATCCCATACAAAGAAGGGCAAGCGACCCAACAAGCCCGTATCGAATATGCCTCTGAACGTCTCCGCTTGCTCTACGTTGGGATTACTCGTGCCCGAAGTGAACTCATCATCACATGGAATACAGGGCGCAAAGGCGAACAAATCGAAGCCAAGCCTGTCAATCATCTACGAGCATGGTGGAAAAAACGAATGGAGAAAGCATAAATGGGCAATTTACCCGATGATTTCATGTTTAGTCAAAGTAGTCTACAAGATTATGTCGATTGCCCACGTCGCTTTGAATTGAAATATTTGCTCAAACAGCGTTTTCCTGCGCCAGAAGTTGATGATATGCTGGAATTTGAACGACGTATGGAACAAGGTGAACGCTTTCATAAACTTGTTCATCAGCATTTACTTGGTATTCCAACAGACTTACTCAAACAACGCATCCAAGATAATGAGCTTGCTGAGTGGTTCGACACCTATCTTGATACGGGCTTAGATGATGTCCCTGAACAACGTTATCCAGAAAAAACACTGACAATCCCCATCGGGGACTATGGCTTACTCGCAAAAGTCGATTTATTAGCAATTGATGCAGATACAGTGAAAATTATTGACTGGAAAACCTCGCGTCACATCCCGAAACCAGATAAGTTACAATCGCGTTGGCAAACACGAGTTTATCTCTATGTTGTCACCAAAGGCGCAAACTACTTAACAGATAACGAACAGATTGCCCCTAACACTGTTGAGATAATTTATTGGTATGCAAATTATAATGGGACAACTCGTCGTTTTGCGTATAGTCAGGCACAATTTGAGCAAGACGAACAAGATTTACTACAATTAATAGATGACATCGATAATACAACTGTTTTCCCACTAACATCTGATGAACGCCGATGCCGATTCTGTACCTATCGTTCATTGTGTGACCGAGGCGAAACCGCAGGAGCATTAGATGACTACGATGTAGAAGATTACACTAGCTACATGGAAGACTTCACAATCGACTTTGACCAAATCGCCGAAATTGAATTTTAGACTGCTGGCTTACTCTCAATAGATGATTTTTTGTCCTGCCGTTCTATCTCGCCTAGTTCAGCTTCTAAGCCATCGCCAAATAGACGGTTACGATAGAGAAACGCCACAATTAAACCAACTAAAACCCTAAACCATTTGTGGAAAAAACCTTGTATCAGAGCCGCTGCACCTGCAACTGCAAATGTCACTACAGGCTGAATTGGTGCGACTAACGCGAGTAGCATACCTGTATTCGATACTTCTGTAACACCTGCACCATTAGGTACGAGACTGACTGCACCAATCACAGATGAGACACCCACAATGAACAGGGCTTGCAAGACGAGTTGCCACGTAATCTCTAATCCCAAACCATACAATACGGCTACAAATCCTGCTGCACTAGATGAATAAACCCCGACACCGATGAGTGACACAATCAAAACATGATGCAAGGCAAAAATTTCTCGACTGCTTTCGTAAAAATCAGTTAACGGTTGTTGCAATCGTTTGATGAGTGGAATATATCCTAAAATATTCAGGCAAAAATAAGCCAGTGGTTGAATCTGAATCACTATCAAGCCAGTGATAATCGCACCCGAAGATAAGTAAATCGCTGTTCGACTCAATGCACCATAATCAATTCCTTGATATGTCCCTAAATTGAGTTGGTCACCAGCCAGCAATAACGTAACTGTCATCAAGATAATCACTGCGATACCATCCACGACCCGTTCTGCAATCACAATCGGCGCACTCCGCGCAATAGGCACACCCTCGTAGTTAGGGTCGTCACTCACAGCCGATGAGCGCAATTTCAACATGACTGATTTCAATAACTCAGCAGCCTTGCCAGGGCTAACAACCATCGTAAATGATGCAACGAATATAATCAGACTATCCATTAAGCTCACTTTATCGCGTGCTTCGATGACTCCTAAATAATAATGCCACTCCAAAAATCGGAAGAAAATTACAAATGTCTGCGCCAATATCAACACAGGAATTAACCATAACGGAAATGATTGCACAGTTTCGATAATACTTGCGCCACCTGCTTCAAGCTGGCTTTGATTATCTGCAAATAAAAGTAAGCCAATATAAATACCAAGTGCAATCAAGATACCTAGTAGAATTTGATTTCGATATTTCCGCATGGTCTCGCCAACAATCCTCAGTTACTTATTTTTAGATAAAAATCCACGATTAGACAACTTGAGTAAACCCAGTTTTTACTATCAGCCAAACAGTTTGTTAGTTTTTAGACATTAGGTGTTGGTCTTTTAAGACCTACTAAGCACTAACAACTAATAACTTTTACAAACTCATTTTAGACAGTGTGTTTCTCAAATTTAAGTGAATGTCTTAAGTGAGAAGCACATTGGTTATATAAGATGGGAAATTCTAGCAAACAGTCACAAACAAGCGTAGGGTGAACGCATAGTAGCTATACCCCATAGCGCATGTAAAATCGTCCTACCTTGTGGCAGACTGAGAGAGAACCAATCTGACGCATAACCTACTTGTAATCTTTCGACTGTAAAACAATGTCCAGCATCGTTATACTGGCACAGATTATCACTACAGGATAAAAAACGTATGACTCACCAGAGTGACGAAACCAAACCAAAAATGCGCCCCGTCCGCCTAGGCACACAAGCACCACCTCGTTTTCTATTTTGGGGTGTAATTCTACTGTTTGTGCTATTTATTGCTGGCTTTATTGGTGGGATTTGGGCTTTTAATACACTATTGACGACGGGACAACAAGTTCGCGTGATAAACAATGCGCCGTTTATGGAAGTGTTTTTGCAACGCAACCCGACACCACAAGGTGGCGTTTTGCCAACAGTGAATCCTGACTTATCCTCAGAAGGGGATGCTCTCGATTTGCTTAATATGCCTCTTGGAAATTCAGCAACAACGCCTACCGCATCACCTGATGACGAGGCATCCCAAGATGAATCTGTTGCACCAGAACAAGCAACAATGTTGCCGACCAATACGCCTTTGCCAACCAACACCCCACTACCGACCAATACACCGTTGCCAACCAACACACCTCTTCCAGCAGAAGGGGATGCAAATGCGCTACCGATTCAAGCGGTTGCCAATATTCCTGATGCTCATCGCAATAATGGCTTTGTTTGGGCACAACAAACATGGAATAACTGCGGTCCTGCGACTATCACAACCGCATTGAGTTTCTTCGGTTGGCAGGAAGATCAAGAATATGCTAAAGCACAATTACGCCCAAATCGTGAAGATAAAAATGTCAGTCCCTCAGAACTAGTCAACTTTGTGAATGACGAAACAGGGGTTCGTGCGATTACACGCATGGGAGGCACTATCCCATTACTAAAAGCCCTAATTGCTGCTGAGTTCCCAGTTATTGTTGAGCGCGGTATGTATTTTGAAGCCTATGATTGGACAGGTCATTACCAAGCACTTGTCGCCTATGATGACCTACAAAGTGGCTTTTTTGCTTACGATAGCTTCCTCGGCCATAGTGGTGGCGCAGGGGTTTTACAACCCTACGTAGAACTGGATACAACATGGCGACACTTCAACCGTACTTTCATAGTTGTTTACAATCCAGAAGATGAACCACGCTTACAAGCAATTCTTGGCGAATTATGGGATGAGCAACGCGCTGACGAATTAGCAGCAGAAACAGCGCAACAAGAAGCGTCCCTTAATGTTGATGATGCTTTTGCATGGTTTAATCTCGGCACATCATTGACCGAACTTGGTCGCTACGAAGAGGCGACACGCGCTTTTGACCGTGCTTTTGTTTTAGATACTCTGCCATGGCGGATGCTTTGGTATCAATTCAACCTCTTTGAGTCTTACTACGAAGTCGGACGCTACGAAGAAATTATTGCACTAGCCAATGCTAATCTTCAAGCAGCCGAAGAACTAGAAGAAAGTTACTATTGGCGTGCGCTGGCACAAGCAGGATTAGGCAATATAAGCGAAGCTGCCTCCGATTTAAGAACAGCATTGTTATACAATCCAAATTTTGATGCTGCTCGTACTGCTCTCGATAATATTCAATAAGCCAAGAATCACCACAAGGGGAGATAGTGATGCTGTCTCCCTTTTCCATAGGAGCATCCCATGTCCACTGCCGATAACACACAACTATCCCCTGAGAAACAAAAACGAAATGTCACGATTGTTCGCTCAACCCTCATGTTGATGGTTCTGTTTGGTATCGCTAAAGCCATCAGCCTCGGACAAACGGTGATTATCGCGCAATTTTTTGGCTTAGATAGTCGTTGGGATGCCTACGTAACAGCGAACCGTATCCCTGAACTCATTGTAATTTTGATTTCAGGTGGTGCACTCGGACATGCCTTCATCCCGATTTTTAGTAGTTATCTAGCGCGTGGTGACAAAGTCGATGGCTATCGCCTTGCGAGCCATGTCGTCAATGTCGTTTTTACAGTCGCCATTGCCATCAGCGCAGTAGTCTTTTTGCTGACCCCTTGGCTTGTGCCGACTTTTCTATTAGATAGTAATGTCGTTGCCCCTGAAACCATTCAACAAACGGTAGCGATGATGCGCTTACTGCTAATTGGTACGATTATCTTTGCTGTAAGTGGCATTTTTAGTGGGATTTTGCACAGTCACAATAACTTTTTGCTCCCTGCACTTGCTCCAATTATGTACGACCTCGGTATCCTATTTGGTGTTGTCTTCTTACTACGTCCATTTGGTATTTATGGTGTTGCTATCGGGACAGTCATCGGTGCATTAGGGCATCTTCTGATTCAAGTACCAGGGCTTATCAAAAATGGGGCAAAATGGTTTCCCGAACTTGGTTTGTCTGACCCACAACTATGGCGTGTGATTCGCCTGATGTTACCCCGTGTTGCAGGATTATTTGTTTTCCAATTCAACTTCATTGTGATGACGCGTATTGCCTCTAGCTTAGGCGAGGGTGGTATTTCCGCGCTGGATTGGGGCTGGCGATTGATGCAAATTCCGCAAACACTCATTGGGACGGCGATGGGCATCGTCATCTTCCCAACCCTCGCGGCTCTCAGCGAAGTTGAAGATATTACAGGCAAGCGTAACGCTATGTCAGGTGCATTGAAATTTATCATGGTAGCAAGCATCCCATCTGCTATCGGACTCATTCTCGTGGGGCAACCTTTACTCAGCTTGTTAGAGCGCGGTGCATTCGATGCTAGTGCAACACAATTGGTCTACACAACCTTGTCAGCCTTCACCATTGGTCTGATTGTTCACAGTATGCTCGAAGTCGTTGCGCGTAGTTTTTACGCCGACAAAGATACACTCACACCATTATGGGCGGCTCTCGGTGGCGCAATCATTAATCTTGTATTATCGCTTTGGCTGAGTGGTATTCTATTCAACGAAACACCACCGATTGAAAATGTTATGTGGCTTGCTTTTGCCAATTCAATGGGAGTTGCCTTCGAAGTTGCTGTACTCGTCGTCTTGCTCCGTAAACGCTGGCGTGGCATCAATGAAAATAGCGTCATTGTCACGACGGTGAAAACGCTGATTGCCAGTGTAATTATGGGTGCTGCCGTCCTGACTATCGAGCAGATATTTGTCGCGCTCGGTTTAGAAGGTCGCCTTGTCTTCACCATTACACAACTCGCCATTCAGGTTATCGTTGGTGGAGTAACTTTCCTCATAGCAACCATCATGCTTGGTATGAAAGAAGTCACCGACATTATCCGCATCTTATTGCGACGTAATAACGCCGACCTTGAGAGCATCCAAACGGCATAAAAGAACAATACACGAAAGCGAATTATGGCAATTGAAATCAAACGATTAACCCTCGGTATGGTATCTACAAATGCCTATCTTGTCGGGGATACTGAAGCTAAAGAAGCAATACTGATTGACCCTGTTGATAATGCCGATGCAATTCTGCAAGCTGCGACTGAAAGTGGCTGGACAATCAAACTGATTCTGGCGACACATGCCCATTTTGACCATGTGCTAGCAAGCAAAGAACTCAAAGAAAAAACTGGCGCACCATTCTGGATTCATGAAGATTGCGTCTCAATGCTAGAGATGTTACCCATGCAGGGACGATTATTCGGTATGGGTGAGTTCCCCGAAGCTGCTATACCTGATCGCTTGCTCAAAAGCGAAAGCGAAAGTGTCGAACTTGGTGCTATCAAACTAAAAACACTCCACACACCAGGTCATGCTGTCGGACACCTTAGTTTTTACATGGAAGACCATAACATTGTGTTTAGCGGTGACACCCTCTTTTTAGGCAGCATCGGACGTACAGACTTACCAGGGGGTAATCTCCAATTACTCCTCAAATCTATCCGAGAACAACTCTTCCCACTAGGTGACGATGTCAAAGTTTTAGCAGGTCATATGGGTGAAACAACCATCGGCTTTGAACGTCAGAATAATCCATTCCTATGAACGATAAACGCATTTTGTTCATCTTTGTCGATGGCATTGGCATTGGCGACGATAAAGAAAGTAATCCTTTTTCTATAGCTAAAATGCCAACCTTGACAGGTTTAACAGGTGGCAATCGTTGGGTAAGTGATATTCAGAAACAAGTCTCTGAGCGTAGTGTGTTCATCCCGACTGACCCTCGTATGGGTGTCGAAGGTCGCCCTCAGAGTGGCTCATCGCAAGCAAGTATCCTCACGGGGCAAAATGTTCCTAAAATGCTCGGACGGCACTACGGACCGCTGCCGAATAAACCGATTCGCGCTTTACTGGATGAAACCAATTTCTTCATGACAGTCCGTGATGAAGGCGATAAGGCTGGACTCGTGAGTGCTTATCCGCCACAACGTCTTGCAGGGATTAATAGTGGTAAACGCTTGCCATCCAGCATTCAATATTCAGCCATCGCGTCGGGACAAACACTCTTTTCAACAGATGATGTTATCTCAGGAAATGCCCTCACACCCGAATATACAGGCTACCCATGGCGTGACCATCTCAAAATCAGTAAGATTCCTACTTTCGAGCCTTACGAAGCAGGGAAAAAGTTAGTTGAAATCAGCCGACAATACCGCTTTGCGTTTCATTCCAATTGGATGAGTGATTACATTGGGCATCGTGGTTCTATAGAGCAAGCAGTTAGTGTTCTCGAAACCTTAGATGGTGTGATAGCAGGAATTTTAGATGTTTGGAACGATGATGAGGGCTTAGTCATTCTCACGAGCGATCATGGTAACATGGAAGATATGTCTCACGGCAAACATACAGAAGCAGATGTGCCAACACTCATAATGGGTAGTGGTAAAGAACAATTTGCAGAAGGCTTTTCACAATTAATTGATTTCGTGCCACGTATGACACAATTTCTATATGGTCATGACCATAACCAATAACGCATCTTCTAATGCAGATATGATGTTTGGCTGGCTTAATTAGACTATAAAGTAATAATCAAGAGGGTCGCATCTTGAAAAAAATGCACCTCTCTCCTAGAATTTCACATTCGAGTTTTACGCAGGGATAATAAACCATGGTTATGTTCGAGAGTCTGAGCCAACGCCTGAGTAATGTTTTTGATGGCTTAGGTGGAGGTAAAGTCGTCAGTGAAGCAGATGTTAAAGCTGCAATGCGGGAAGTCCGTATGGCATTGCTAGAAGCAGATGTGGCATTGCCGATTGTCAAAGAATTTGTCCGCAATGCGCGTGATGCAGCTATCGGTGAAGAAGTGCATAAGACACGTTCACCGTCGCAAGAGGTATTGAAAATCGTTCACAATGAATTGATTGATACCCTTGGTGAATCGGGCACACTCGACTTTTCTCGGAGTCAAAAACCACATGTTATCATGATGGTTGGTTTGCAAGGGTCTGGTAAAACGACTAGTGCTGCCAAATTATCGCTCTATCTGCGTAAAAATCAAAGCCGTAAGCCATTCCTAATCGCTGCGGACACATACCGTCCAGCCGCAGTTGACCAATTAGTAACGCTTGCGAAGCAAATTGGTATTGATTACTACGAAGAAGGTGTCTCAGCGAAACCAGAAGACATCGCTAAACGTGGCATGGAAGCCGCCCGAAAAGCCAACGCAGACGTAGTGATTGTCGATACCGCAGGTCGCCTTCAAATTGATGACACCCTCATGGGCGAACTGGAAGAAATTAAAGCACGCACAAAACCTGCGGAGGTCTTGTTAGTGGCTGATGCAATGACAGGTCAAGAAGCTGTCAATATCGCGACAGGCTTTAACGAGCGCGTGGGCATCACAGGACTCATCTTAACGAAGGTTGATGGTGATGCACGCGGTGGTGCTGCCTTGTCAATGCGTGCCGTGACAGGCGTACCAATTAAATTCATTGGGACGGGTGAGAAAATTAGCGAAGATACTTTCGAGCAATTCCACCCTGAACGTATCGCAGACCGTATTCTCGGTATGGGCGATATCATGTCCTTGATGGAACAAGCAGAAGCAATGTACGAAGAAGAAGAAGCCATCAAACTGCAAGAGAAAATGCTGAGTAATCAGTTCACTCTGCAAGACTTCTTGGAGCAACTGCAAAAAATCAAGAGCATGGGACCCATCACCAAAGTATTCGGGATGATTCCTGGATTCGATAAGATGCGGATGCAAGGCATGGTGGATGATCAAGATATTGAATCCCGCCTAAAAATGGTTGAAGCCATTATCAATTCGATGACACTCGAAGAACGCAATAAACCAAAAATCCTCAACGCCAGTCGTCGCAAACGTATTGCGCGGGGGAGTGGGGTAACAGTTAAAGATGTCAACGATGTCATCAAGCAATATCGCCAAATGCAGAAAATGATGGAACAACTGCGTAAAGGCAAAATGCCGAATATTCCAGGTTTGGGTAATCTCGGCAATCTCGGATTATAAAACAAACACAAAATCAGAAAACTCACAGGAGCAACTCTTAATATGGTTCGTATTCGTTTGACACGTATTGGTCTCAAGGGACAACCGTCATATCGTATTGTTGTCACAGATAAACGCAACGCACGTGATAGTAAACCAATTGAAACAATCGGCTGGTACAACCCACGTACACGTCCTTCAACCGAAGTTGTGGATGAAGAACGCGCACTCCACTGGCTCAGTGTTGGTGCACAACCAAGTGATGCTGTACAACGGATCTTTAATCGTCTTGGTACAACAGACCGCTACGCGCGTCTCAAAGATGGTGAAGAACTTGAAGCATTGCTCAAAGAAGCAGAAGAAAACAAAGCAGAATTGCCAGACCAACGCACTAACTATCCTGCACCAGCAGATGGCGAAAGCAAAATCAAAGCGCGTGAAGCAGCACGCCTCGCTGCGGAACAAGCTGCTGAAGCTGAAGAAGCAGTTGCCGAAGGCGAAGAATAAGCTATATCTAAGATAGACAAAAATCTTGTAGGGGCGGATCGGCGTATCCGCCCGTAGCGAAAATAGACTGTAAATAGTTGTTAACTTTTCTTGAGAAAGATATTTTAATTATGGAAGAAGATTTGGTACAGTACATCGCTGAAAATCTTGTTAACGACCCATCACAAGTTAGCGTCAACAAGAAGAAAAAAGGGCGCAATATCATCCTTGAATTGAATGTTGCATCCGACGATATGGGGCGGGTTATTGGGCGTAGTGGACGTGTTGCAAATGCGATTCGTGCTTTGCTCCGCGCCTCAGACCGTCGCAAAGGACGCGGACGCATCATTCTTGAAATTGAATAATTCAAATGAGAGACCGTTATGGTCTCTCTTATCTGATTATCGAAGTAAATACTCTCGCATCCATCTTAGGCGTTCTCGATGAAAGTCACTGTTCCTAACCGAACTGTTCTACTCCTCTTGCTACTTCTGCTAATATTCCAAATAGTCACATTACAATTCTGGATTAGCATATCAGCACATTCAGGGCAAACAACAATCCCTTGGCTGATGAATAATGGACGTGAGATTTTTGGTACAATTTTGGAGCAACATGCCCCCGCGACGTCAATTATTGCTTCTTTAGCTAATCGTATTTCGCCTTTTGACCTTGCAACAACGGCTCGCTTTCTCAATACAATCCTGATGACAACGATAACCATTGGGGTGTATCAATTAGGTAAGCGTTATGGTGATAGTGATTTGTCGGGACTTGTAGCAGCCTTGATTTGGGTTCTACTAGGACCTGTCTTCGGAAATGTACTCTTCTACTTCAATACATTACTTGTTGGATTCGTCATTCTTGGCTTATGGTCATGGGAACAATATGCCAATAAAAAGCAAGTTGCCTATCTTATAATCACAGGTCTTTTATTTGGTTTGTCAACCTTAGCAAAGCAACAAGGGTGGGGTGTCGTTGCCTTTTTTGGCTTGTGGTTGCTCATTCAACGTCGCTCATTCAGAGAGCTTCTTTTCTATAGTGTCTCCGCACTCATATTTCCGATTTTGATACTGATTTTCATTACAATACAAGGCAATCTTGATAATTATATTTACTGGAACTGGACTTTTAATTTATCAGGTTACATGGATAGTGTGCCACTTGAGAGTAACTTTTTTAGAAAATTGTTGATAGCAAATAGCTTAGTTCCTGCTTACTTCTTGCTTCAATGGCGTGATGATAAATCGCGCACAATTTTATTGTTACTAATGTACTTGAGCTTGTTGACACCACTGTACCCTCGCTTTGGTGAAAGTGCTGCTGTGACTCATATTCCGCTAACTGCAATCATGTCAGGCATTGTAATAGCACGTTTGCTGATAGAAACTAAGCCTTGGTCACAGGTCAAAGAATCATCACAGTTGATTGCATCAGGGGCACTGCTAAGTGTTGTTATCGGTTGGTTATGGATGAGTGCAGTGATGTATATCCCAAATACAGTACAAACACCAGGTTATGACGAATTTACGCCGATTATAGAAATTCTTAAAACGCGTACCCAAGATGGTGATACATTATTTGTACTTCCTGAAACAGATAGTACACCGCAGTTACATCCATTGTCAGGAATGCTACCGCCAAACACATGGATTAAAGGTTGGCGATGGTATTTAGAACCCCCTGATGTTGTTGATACCCTAATAACAGAATGGAGTTCATCGCCACCTGATTTTATTGTCGTGTTCTCTGATTTGATTCCTAGTAGTCAACCAGCGATTAATCCTTTGCTGGACTTTGTAACAACAGATTATATGTTACTCGACGAGGTGTCAGATATTGACTTTCACGGAACAGCACGTATCTATCAGCATGTCGAAAATTGATATTACGGCATGTACAGATGAAAACGAGAAAATATTCAAACGTGTATACGATACAGTAGCTTGAAAAAGTATAGTATGAAAGTGAATAATTAAAGATGACATCAAAACCATCTTATCTTCTACTGGGCGAAATTCTACGACCACACGGTGTGCGTGGCGAATTGCGGATGCGTATTTTTACGGACTATCCCGAACGGCTCATAAAAGATGTTAAAACCGTTTATTTAGGACAAGATGTGACAGATGAAGATACAATTCCTTACACCGTTAAATCAGCAAGATTTCATAAAGATTATCTGCTTCTGACCTTTTCAGAAATTAAAGACCGCAACCAAGCAGATACTTTACGGGGTCTCAAAGTCATGGTTGATATTGATAACGCTGTTCCCCTAGAAGATGGCGAATACTATCTTTATCAGTTGATTGGCTTAACCGTCAAAACAACTGACGATGTTGAACTAGGTCAAATTCAAGATTTCATTGAAACAGGGGCAAATGATGTCTATGTTGTCAAAGGACGTGCTTACGGAGAACTCTTGCTACCAGCACATGACGAAACCATTATAGACATTGATTTTGACAACCAAGTTATTGTGATGCAATTACCCGAAGGCTTACTCCCCGAGGATGCTTAAGAACTTACCTGCTTGACAAGCAAATTATTCCACTGTTATCCTGTCGATAATCCATTTCACACAGGCAACTGAGTATTGAGCAATCAAAAATATTGGCTAGGACTCAGTCTAGTTAAACAACTAGGTAGTGTTCGCATTCAAAATCTAATAAGCCACTTTGGAACGGCTGAAAACGTTTGGAAAGCAAGCAAACGTGATTTAGAACAAGTTAATCTGCCCAAACGTGCTTTAGCATCTTTGCTTGAATGCCAGAAAACAATGGACTTAGACGCTGAATTGTCGCGCCTCAATAAAATTGGTGCACACTTAGTAACCTTAGCCGATAGTGCCTATCCGACAAATTTACGCACGATTGTTGACCCACCTGTAGTGCTTTATGTACGTGGCACACTGATACCAAATGATGCACTATCGCTGGGGATAGTTGGCACCCGTCGCGCAACACGTTACGGCAAAGATGCTTCCGAAAAACTATCTCATTGGCTGGCATCACAACAAGTAACAATTGTCTCTGGAATGGCACTTGGTATTGACCAATACGCTCATATCGGTGCAATTAAAGCCAGAGGGCGTACAATCGCCGTGCTTGGCTCAGGCATAGATATTCTATATCCACGAGAGAATACAGCTCTTGCTCATGATATTATCGAAAATGGTGCAGTCATCAGTGAATTTCCACTAGGAACGCCACCAACAGGACGTAATTTTCCGCGTCGTAATCGCTTACTCAGTGGTTTGTCATTAGGTGTTTTGGTCGTTGAAGCTCCTCTAAATAGTGGCGCACTCATCACAGCCGAATCAGCCCTCGAACAAGGGCGCGATGTGTTTGCCGTGCCATCAAGCATCTTCAATAAGATGGGACAAGGCACGAACAAAATCATCCAAGAAGGGGCTAAATTAGTGATGGATGGTCGTGATGTTTTAGATGAACTCAATATCAGCTATACCAATCATGTCATCAAACAAAAAACAACAGTGATAGCACCTAGCAATAGTACCGAAGAAACTGTGCTGACAACCCTAGATATCGAGCCAATCCACATCGACGAAATTGTTCGTCAAACAGGCTTAGCAACCCATACAGTATCATCTACGCTAGCAATCCTTGAATTAAAAGGACTTGCACAAATGGTCGGTGGTATGCAATATTGTCGCACGAGAACATAAATTACTCGACTACAGAGGACAAATTCGCTATGCAAAATTTTGTTGCGTTAATTCTAGCAGGAGGTGGTGGTTCACGCCTTTGGCCTATGAGCCGTGATGAAAAACCAAAACAAATGTTGCCACTAGTCAATAAACATTCGATGTTTAAGGTCAGTGTTGAGCGTCTCGCCCCTCTTTTTACGCCAGACCGTATTTACATTTCAACAGGCAGTGCTTACGTTGACGGTCTACGTGCAGAATGTCCTGAAATCCCAGAAGAAAATTTTATCCCTGAACCGTCACGGCGCAATAACGCTGCTGCTGTAGCTCTAGCAATTACTATCATCGAAAAACGCCATCCTGACGCAATTGTTGCCATGCTAACCGCTGACCACCACATTGGCAAAATAGAACATTTTCGTACTGTATTAGAAACGTCTGCTAAACTAGCAAATGAAGGTAAAATTGTCACACTAGGTATCACACCAACGGTAGCCTCAACAGGTTTCGGTTACATTGAACAAGGTGAACATCTCGGTACTGAAAACAGCTTGGACTATTACAAGTCAAAACGCTTCACCGAAAAACCTGATGTCGTAAGAGCATCACAATTTGTTGCGTCGGGTAAATATAGCTGGAATAGTGGCATGTTCATCTGGCAAGCCTCCAAAGCAATGGCGGAGTTCAAACGCCAACAAGGTGAGATGTACAATTTATTCATACAACTGCAAGCTACTGTCGATACGCCCGATTATCAGCAAACACTAATCTCTATTTGGGAACAAACCCCTAAAATCTCAATTGACTATGCCATTATGGAAGGGGCAGAGGATATGGTTGTCATCCCCGTTGATATTGGCTGGAACGATGTTGGCACATGGTCATCATTGTATGATGTTTTGCCACGCGATAAATTCGGTAACCCAATGAAAGATAGCGAGCAAGATCGTATTGTTTTGGATGCTAATGACACATTACTCTTCTCTGATAAATTGACAGTCGCCATTGGTGTCGATAACATCATTGTAGTCGAAACTGATGATGTTTTAATGGTCATCCATAAAGATAGAGCACAAGAAGTCAAGCAGATTGTCAATTATCTGCGCGATAATAACATGGAAGATTATCTGTAGCACAATCAATCTACAGTCAAGGTATTCAGGAGTCCGCATGAGTGATAACTCACTGCAAGCCTATTGCGTAAAATGTAAAGAAAAACGCGATATATCCGATGCAACACCCACCTTTACCAAAACAGGAACACCTGCCACTAAAGGTGAATGTCCTGTTTGTGGCACTGGTTTGTTCCGCATGGGGGAAACAGAAGCCCACGCAGGAATACCTAAACCAGAGGTCGTTGCATCACCCAAGCGTAAGAAAAAATCAAAGAAAAAAACCAAAAAACGTCGTAAGCGTAACATCGGCAAACTTGTCATTGTCGAATCGCCTGCGAAAGCACGCAGTATTGGCGGTTATCTCGGTAAGGGATATACCGTTATGGCATCTAAAGGGCATGTCCGCGATTTGCTTGTGACGCAACTATCAGTCGATGTCGAAAATGACTTTGAACCAAAATATCGCGTCCCAAACGATAAACGTCCTGTTGTCAAAGAAATTAAAGCCGCAGTTGAAGATGCAGAAGAAGTCTATCTCGCAACCGACCCTGACCGTGAAGGAGAAGCGATTGCATGGCATCTCGTAGCAGCAGCCGATATTGATGAACAAGAAGCCAAGCGAGTGATCTTTCACGAAATCACCAAAGATGCTGTCAAAGAAGCATTTGACCATCCGCGTGATATTGACATGAGCCTCGTCAATGCCCAACAAGCACGCCGTATTCTTGACCGCTTAGTTGGCTATAACATCACTGAATTACTCTGGGATAAAGTCCGTAATCGCTTGTCAGCAGGGCGGGTTCAGAGTATAGCCTTACGCATTGTCGTTGAGCGCGAAAAAGAAATTGATGCCTTTAATCCTGTCGAATATTGGTCAATCGAAGCTGAATTGAGCAAGCAACCGACCAATGGGAAAAAGCCACAAGCATTCACTGCTAAATTGGCAAAAATCAATGGTGAGGGCTTTGAACTCAACAGCGAAGCCGAAACACAAGCTCATCTTGATGTGCTAGAAAAAAGCCAATATGTAGTTGATGGGATTAAACGAGGTACACGTACACGTAAACCATCCGCACCTTTCACCACCAGTAGCTTACAACAGGAAGCATCGCGTCGCATTGGTTTTAATGCCCGTCGAACGATGCGTGCTGCTCAACAACTCTATGAAGGGATTGAACTGGCTTCGGGCGAAACAGCAGGTCTCATCACCTACATGCGTACTGATAGTATGAATGTCAGTCCACAAGCACAACTCGAAGCGCGTTCCTACATCAGCAAAGAATATGGCGATGACTACATGCCCAAGAAAGCAAAGGCATACAAGACAAAATCCAAAGGCGCACAAGAAGCACACGAAGCGATTCGTCCAACGAGTGTCTTCCGTACACCTGAATTGATGAAAAGTCGCCTATCAAAAGACCAATATAAACTCTATGAGTTGATTTGGTTGCGTTTTGTCGCTAGCCAGATGTCAAATGCTATCTATAACACCATTCGTGTAGAAATCAATGCTGGTACATCATCAAATGATATGCCGTATCTCTTCCGTTCATCGGGTAGTCGCATTAAGTTTGCAGGTTTCTTGGCACTCTACGAAGATTCTAAAGATGAAGATGATACCACCGAAAGTGATGAAGGACGCATCTTCCCTGAAATGAGTGATAACGAAGTCTTGCGCTTGTTGCAACTCTTGCCAGCACAACACTTTACCCAACCACCACCGCGTTATACCGAAGCTAGCTTGGTACGCGCACTAGAAGAATACGGTATTGGTCGTCCAAGCACTTACGCACCAACGGTTGCTGTCATCCAAGACCGTGATTACGTCAACAAAGAAAACAAACGTCTCGTCCCAACCGATGTAGGCAAGACTGTTAGCGACTTACTCGTTGAATACTTCAATGATGAGATGCAATACGAATTCACAGCCAAGATGGAAGGACAACTAGACGAAATTGCCGATAGCAACTCGGATTGGCGACCTGTTCTCCGTGACTTCTACGACCCATTCGAGAATCGTCTCGTCAATGCACGCGAGAATATGCCCGTGGTCAAAACTGAAGAAAAAATCGGACGTATCTGCCCAACTTGTAATGATGGTGATTTAATCATCAAATATGGTCGCTTTGGTAAATTCATTGGTTGCACCAACTATCCAGAATGTCGCCATACTGAACAATTCATCGAGTATGTTGACGTACCATGCCCAACCTGTTCCGAAGAACATGGTGGCGAACTCGTTGTCAAAAAGACCCGTCGTGGACGTACCTTCTATGGATGCTCTCGCTATCCTGATTGCGAATACTCCACTTGGAAACTACCCAAAAAAGGGTCGGGTGATGGCGATGACGAAGGTGAACAAGAACCAGAAGAAGAATTACCACTCACCAGCTAGGACTTTAGGCACAGGGTAGCATAAAATGCCCTGTGTATCCTCATAATTAAGGTACAATCCTTTGCGATAACTGCTAGGTGCATATATACTTTCTAATGTATTCTCTATGATATTGACCATGCACATCAGAGAGTTATTAATTTGTGCGTGTTATTGACTTTACTTTTAAGGAAAGGCTTTTACGCTCATGACAAATCCTGAATCTGGTTTACCGCCAAGTCCGAGCGGACAAGCACCCCCAAAATCAGATGGGGATGGCGGTGGTGGACTACGACAATGGTTAATAGATACCTATAATGGCTTGTATGTTATCGTCCTCAAACCTCGTATGCCAGAAAGTATCTTATACTGGATGGCAATCATTGGCGTACTTCTAGGCATTATTTGGACATTCTTTTTCCCACCTGTTGTCTGGACAGGAGGAAACCCTAATCGCCTTAACGAAGATAGCCAACGCCAATGGCTATTGATGACCGCCGTTGGAACGAGCGCACAAAACTTGTACGGACCAGAACAACTCATTGCGCTAGCACAAGCTGTTCCGAATCCTTCTCAACAAATTCAGGCAATGCTGGATGACCCCAATACGAGCCAGAATGACAGAATCGCTTTGCAAGCCCTCCAGACCCAACTGCCAGCCGATGTTGACGCAGGCTCTGCCCAAGATGTCACATCAGGTAACTTACTAGGCTATATCCTGATGGTTTGGATTCTACCCATCATCATCATGATTATCCTCGTAATTGTAATTACGCTCCTATGGCGTTTCTTGATTTATGATAATCTGGTTGCACCTGTTCTCCAGAACATCGCCGAAGCACGCGACCCTGAACTACGTGCGCGGAATCAAAAAGCGCGTGATGAACTCAAAATTATGCAAGACCAAGCCAAATTACGGGAGCAACTCAAAAAAGAGTCTGTCGCTTCTGAATTAGGCGCACCCGTGATGACCCAACTCGCCATCTACACACCAGGGCGTATCTTTGATGAATCCTACGAGATTGAACTCGAATCAGGTGAATTTTTAGGGCAATCAGGCGCAGTCATTGCAGAATCAGTTGACCCCGACCCTATAGCGGTCGAAGTTTGGTTATTCGATATGTTTAGCTCACGCAATCTTGCTAAAGTATTTGTCACACCACAAGGGAATGCTGACCCATCCATTCGGAGTCGTCTCGAAGCTGATGTCGATAATCCTGCAACCGATATTATTGTGGCACAAGCGAATACGCCTTTGACAATCGACACCGATAAATTACGCCTCGAAGCAAAATTTGCGAGTCTCGACATCAATGCTAACGGACGCTTTGAAAATTTCAATTTACAGATGCGTGCATGGAATAAAGATGCAGCTACTGCATCAACGCCTGCACCTGCTATTCCATCAACACCAAGTGCACCAGCAGGCGCACCTGATATGTCAGTCTATGATGATATTCAATTCGACCCACCGCCACCCATGCCATCGGGAGGTGCGTCAGGCAGACCTGATATGTCAACTTATGACAATATCCAGTTCGATCCGCCACCGCCGATGCCGTCATCAGGCAGACCTGATATGTCAACTTATGACGATATTCAATTTGACCCACCGCCACCGATGCCGAGTGGTAATACGCAACCGCCATCTATGACACCCTTATCACCACCGCCATTGATGCCAAACAACAATGATGATGACGATGACCCATTTGGTGGCACAGCAGATTTCACACCAATTCCACCGAATACCTAAAAATTAGTGCAATAAAAAACGCCTTATCAATTCGATAGGGCGTTTTGCTTTTAGTGATTGTGAGGTGTTATTCAATTGAGATAATTTTGAGTTTGATTTTGCCGTCAGGTGTGCTGACTTTGACTTTATCACCTACACGACGGTGCATTAAGGCTTCACCAATAGGGCTTTTCGATGAAATACGCCCCTCACGTGGATTAGCTTCGGCTGCCCCAACAATGGTATAAATCTCATCTTCATCATAACCATCTTCGCGGATGGTCACAGTGCATCCAAGACGTACCTCGTCCGTATTACCTGTATCTTCAATGATTTCTGCTGTGCGTAAGATATGTTCTAAACGTTGAATGCGCCCATCCATCAAGCTCATTTTCTCGCGTGTATCATGATAATCCGCGTTTTCTTTCAAATCGCCCATAGCAACCGCTTCTTTGAGCTTTTGGGCTAAGGCAGGACGATCCACTTCTTGAAGACGTTTGAGTTCTTGCTCCATCTCGCCTTTGCCTTCTTGAGTTAGATAAGTGACTTCTTCTGCCATAATGGTCTTCCTTTACATCAAAACTTATTGATCAGATTATTCGGTGAGGACTAAGCCTTCGCTCAACTCTGCACCGAGTGCAAGTACGTTCTGGTAGTGGAGTGTCTCAACCGCGCCATTCAGTAAAATATGACTCTTACCACATGCACCGACCTTAACTGATGCCAATGCCTTTTTTACCTTGTCAGGATCGCTTGATGAGGCGAGTGCTTTATCGACTGCAATACGTAATCGCTGTAAATAGTCAAGGTCACTTTTGATTTTCTTCTGAACTTCACCACGCAAAATGACCTCGCCATGCCCTTGGATGATGTTTTCAAAACTGCGCTCTTGCAGTTTCTCTAAAGATGCGATGAAATCGTTATAGTTTCCATCCACAAAGTAGGGAATTGACATCACTGTATCAGCCGCAAATAAGACATTATCTTCTTCAACCCACACAATAATCGAATCATCACTGTGTCCAGGTGAATGTTCCAATTGGAATGTCTTACCACCTAGATGAAAACTCATGCGCTCATCAAAGACAATATTAGGCAGAATTAACTCAACATCTGCCATGTCTGTCGCGCCATCTTTCAGATGCGATAGACTTTCACGCCCCCGTGTGTCGAGGTACGCTCTGCATTTTTTGTGAGCAACAACTGTCGGCGCACCAAATAATGACGTGCCTGTTGTATGATCCGCATGATGATGCGTATTAATCACATAACGTACAGGTTGCTTTAAACGTGTTTCAATTAGTTGAGTCATTTGCTTGGTCTCTTCTGGATACAACAAGGTATCAATCACCACGACACCTTCAGTTGTTACCACGACACCAGCAGTTACTTGAACGTACAAATCACTTGTAAAAACAAAAATATCCTCGGTAACCCGCTCGCGTTGCATCATCAAATAAATTGTCCTACGTGTTGTGAGCATGGATTAATGTAAATTTGAGTATAGTGATAACAAACACTAAAATCAAGTCAGGAGCACTAAATAATCGCAATATACGCGCTACGATGACGCAAATTCAGAGAGCCATTTCTCACGATTTGCACCACGCGCGATTTTGCCACTCGACGTTTTAATCAGCCATCGTTCATCGACCAATGTCACGTAGCTTGCTGTCACAGTGGATTGCTGGGCAATTTGTTGACGTATCTGCTTCTTGAGGCTTTTTTCATCAACAGCAATGGTGTTATCTATCTCTGCCACCACAGCGATGCGTTCTGTCCCATCACGGTCATCAAATACCCCGAAGACAACACATCGCCCCCTATGAACACCATCAACTGCATTGACAATCGCTTCAATATCTTGTGGATAAACATTTTTCCCTGCATTGATGATGATGTCTTTCTTGCGTCCAATGATGTATAACTCACCATCTGCTAAATAACCCATATCACCCGTTCGATACCATCCAGCTACAAATGGTTCTAAATCAGGACGATTATAATATTCCGTCAGCATACAATCGCTTTTGATACATACCTCCCCAACATGACGCTCAGCTAAATCATTCTCTTCATCATTTATAATCCGAATAGCTGTGTTGTGAGTTGCTTTTCCACAACTCACAATTGTAACGCCTTGAGGGTCTACTTCTGCTGTATTTAGTTCTTCTAATTTTTGCTGATTGACATAATCAACTTTAGCAACTTCGCCAATCACAGTTTGCGTCACAGCAAAGGTATTCTCTGCCATGGCATAACTAACAGCAAAATGTTTTTCTGTAATCTCATTCGTGCTAAATGTGTTCAAAAAGGCTTGGTGACTACCTAAATGCACAGGCTCAGAGCAATTGATGAAGGCACGCATTGTCCTCAGTGAAAAATCCGCTCTATCTCGTTTACGAATCCGTCGTGCCATATGATTGTAAGCAAAATTCGGTAACCAACAGAGTGTACCGCCATAGTCATCAATAGCTCTTAAAAGTAGGGCAGGATGCGCCACCCAATCAAACGGTGACATCAACACCAATGGAATCCCCTGTATTAAAGGAAGTAAAAATCCCGCAATCAAACCCATGTCATGGTATAAAGGCAACCAACTGACAATGATGTCATCATTAGATATGGCTAGTGCATCACTATAGGATGCTAACTGATTCAGTACCGCACGATGCGAAAGAGCGACCCCTTTTTGCAAACCAGTTGTTCCGCTTGAATGTTGCAAAAATGCGATACTGTCAGGTCTTGCTGAATGAACTTGAGCTAAAGGTATTTCTGTATCAAGATGTGATGCTGTGAGAATCGTGCAAGGTAAATCCGCAATGGTTGGTGCAAAACTATCGTCTGTGATAATGCTTTTGACATCTGAAAGGGTTACTAATTTGGTGAGGTCACGCTTATAAATTTCAGGGTCGAGCTTTTCTGTCAATGTTGGGAACATAGACGGAATTGCGCCGATTGCCATTGCGCCCCAAAACGCATAAATGCTCGTGAGAGTATGAGTATGAGCAATAATGACTAAATCGCCATCAGATACGCCATTTTGTGCGATTAAATGACCAAATCGTAAAACATGTTGCCTAAATTCTCGTCGAGTAACTTGAATAGCCTCTTGGTCGCTTGCGACAAATGTGATTGCTATGGCATCATAATCCGCCAATGATTCTGCGTCTAATAATGTCGGATAGTCATTGCGTGTTGCTAAGGTTAACATGCTCAGTTGATGTCACGCATCACACGCGTAACAATTAAATCTAAGGTGTCCATCTTTTCAACAGTCAAGTCAGGGTCAGGGATGTAAACATCGAATTCTTCCTCAATGAATACTCCCAATTCAGCTAGTGCAAAACTATCCATTAATGACCCCGTGATGATACCTTCATCATCCATCAGGTCATAACCTGTATCATGAATTAGTTCACGGATAATGTAAGCCCGTATTGTCTCTCGAATAGTTGCTTTGTCCAAAGCCTTATTCCCCAATGTCAAAAATTTCATCTTGTATAATTTGTGCGAAGTCGTGTGTGCCATTAGCACTCAAATGCACAGGACTATCAGTGAATTCATTAGGATCTATCGTATCCCATAGGTCATAAACCTGCCAACCATTATCCTCAGCAACTTGAGAGAGTAGGGTACGATATTGGTCATACGCCCATCGCGGATAAAAACTGTTATAACGCACATCACTATTTTGACCATCACTGATAAACATTGGCTCATTGATTATTATCACAGGAATGTCATCTGTGCGTTCAATACCTCTCGCCAGCACATCAAAAGCTAAATCATCAGTGGATAAGGTGACTGGTTCACTATAATTTGCCCACGATAAATCATTATCAAAGTCGGATTGTCGCGGTTGAATTATCTCTGGAATAGTTTGGTCGATGCTGGTTGCTGTCCAAGCAACGCCATAACTTTGTAAACGCAATAAATCTGCTAACGAACGACGTTGCCCGATGATAGTTCGTTCCCATAGGGTAGATGCAAACCTTTCTTCCGCATCAGCGTAACGCTCAAGAAATATCACATCATTCAAATCATACAACCGATGCCAATTATCCTGTACAAGCGGCGGTTCAAACTGTTGCTCAGGTGGAAACGACGCTAACGACACCAACCAAATAATCATATCAGGTTGATAGTGCATCGCTCCGTCTAAAATGAGTAAGTCCTTCGTCAATGACATAATCGGATAGCCGAGATTATAAAACTCAGCATCTTGACTATCTACTAAAATATCCAACGTATTTAATTGGGCTGATAGCGTTTCATCATTATCGAGCAACCATCCCCACGTATTACTGTCCCCAATCAGTACAACGCGAAATTCATTATCTGACTTTTTCCTTCTAATTTCATGAGAAGCAAATAACGCAGGAAGATTCGTCGCCGAAATATTATAAGATTGTGCTGGATTTTCTCCATAGGGGAGTCGAAGACGATACGGATATAGCATTCCATAAAGCGAAAAGTTACCTATCCACTCAGCAGGGTACATCATGACAAAGATGCCATTACACAGCGCAAACAAAACTAAGGCTTTGATAATCACTCGCAATATAGATCGCCACTGAGCCATCACGATAATCCAAACAAACTAGCGAACATCCTTAGTGCACTATCTAAGTCAGGTAAAGCAAACCACACCCAGCCTAAAACCACAAAATGAAACGTGATACCCCATGCAATCACATCAGCGATCATCTGTTGCTGAGGCTTCTGTTTAAAGTCACGATAAAATTTGCGTGTACGGTCTGTCCATTGCTTGTGAACCCAAAGTCCAATGCCATGCCAAATCCCCCAAATCAAGAAATTGACTGTCACACCATGCCACAATCCAATGACAATCATCGTCGCTAATTGTGTGATAAGAACAATCAATATCGGCGAAGGTTTTGGCTTACGCTTAAGCAGATAGCGTGACAACGGTGAAAACACATAGAAGCGTACCCAATTACTCAAAGTGATGTGCCAACTCTGCCAGAACTTCGTGATGCTTGTCTTCATGTAAGGGTTTGCAAAATTTTCAGGTAAATCAATCCCGAACAAAATCCCAATCCCGATAGCTATATCACTGTAACCACTGAAATCAAAATAAAGCCGTAACGCGTAACCATAAAGCAACAACCACGCGCCGAATGCACTATCAATCTGCATCGCGTTTTGTGGATTAAGTGCCATCCCCTGTGCGAGTGTATCTGCAATCACGAACTTTTTGCCAATTCCAATCGCAATGCGCGTTAAGCCTCGTTGATAACGCTCCGAAAATTGAATAGTCTCTGTTAAATTCTTAAAATCACCGATGAAGCGTTCAGCGCGGTCAATCGGACCTGCGATGAAGCTAGGAAAGAAAAGCACGTAGCTAATATAATCGCGTAGAGATAATGTAGGCAATATACCTGATTGACGGTCACGAATCGTATGAATCAAGCGAAATGCCACATACGAAAATCCTAACCAATTGAGGTCAAGTGAACTAGCTTGTGATACATCTTGACCTGTTCCATTACGCCACCAAGCACTAACAGTCTCTGCTAGAAAATCTGTTTTCAGCACAAGGAAGATGCCTATCATCACTAATAAAAAAATACTTAATGACGATGATAGCCTTGGCAATGTGACAGCGAGGAATCCGAAAATGAAAATAAGCATGAGTACTAGTAAAGTAGGCGGTGGACGAGAGGGGATAAACCATCGCCAATCGGCATCAATATAGCGGAGCATTGCTAATAACACCATGGCACCAATTATCAATAATCCAGCTAATATATCCTGACGTGAGATACGATATTCTGTATCATGTGTGATAGCCCAACTCATCACAGTCAGTCCAAGTGTCAACATTGGGAGGATAAAATCCATCCAACGTACAAAAATATTGGGCTGTAAACTAAAGATGAGGATAATACTGGCGAGAAATAAACTCCATTGTCGCCATTGAGGTGGGATTATCAGCATGTAGATAATCCCAAAGGCTACAAAAATAGCTATGGTTGTGAGGTCAAGTCCCAACCTAGAAACCTTGATAAATAAACTGTGGTGTTGAATCCGTTGTAACAATTACCAACACAATAATCAGTAGACATAGAGCAACGGCTAGCGCATTCTCTTGGTTGAAGAAACGACGCATTAGTTGCCCTCACCGCACCAACGCCACTCACCATCTTCTTGCACCACACGGTAACTTGATAACGCAATTTCACGCTCTTCTGTGCCATAGAGCGCATTGATTGTGCCACTGCAGGTCACAATATCCCCATCTGATGCACAACTCATATTCTCAATACTTGCTTCCACACTAGAAAAAGAGGCAACTTCTAACTCAATGGTGGATTCCAACTCACTGCAGATAAGATTACGAATACCATCTTCATCACTATTAATCTTAGCTTCGAGATAGGACTCTACAGCCTCAGCCGACGCATCATTTTCACCAGTCGTACCACAAGCACTTACAATCAATACAATACTCAAAAATAGCAAAATCTTAAATTTCATAAGTCACCTTTGACTATTCAATCTGTTGGATTAGTGCAAGTGTATCCAAAACATCCCAAATCGCATAGCGTTATACGACTAGCTATTTTCTTCTTTTTCCAGTTCGAGTCGGTCTGCTTTTTTGAGTTTTTGTCGCACCAAAATATAAGAATCTTCAATCATCTCTTTGATTCGCTTGTCTTCCAACTCATCAGACATGGTCACAGTGTTCCAATGTTTCTTGTTGAGATGATACCCAGCCTCGATAGCCTCATAATTCTGACGCAAGATAGCTGCTTCAACAGGGTCACATTTTAGGCTAATCGTCTGAGGTGCTTCATCAACAGGCAATAATGCGAACATCTTCCCTTTAACTTTCATCACAGAAACACCGACTCCGAACGGAAAATCTTCATATGCTCCTGTCATTTGCAAACAATAGGCGTGTAAATCATCTCGTGTAAGCATTGTATCCCTCTCGTATCAACGCAGTACCGTCAATAGATTATTATTGTTGGATAGCCTCTGTGCTACGATTTTTAACATCATGCCTTCAAAAGCAAATGCTAACTCAGGCTTTTCTTGTTTGATAGTTTCTAAAGTCTCGCGTGTTAAAGATAAAATGAAAGCGTGTGTATCAGCGACTACAGTTGCCGTGCGTGGCTTGTTTGTGAAAAATCCAATCTCACCAACCACAGACCCCATTGTAAATGTGCGTAAACGAATTGGATTCGGCGTATCCAAGTCTAAGTAAATTGAAACCTGCCCGACTTCCACAAAATAGATAGTATGCGCCTCATCACCCTGATGAATAATCACATTATCTGGTTCATATTTTTCGCGGGTCATGTGTTTAGCTAGTTCTTTAGCATCGGGTTTATCCATACCCATTTCGACTAATTGCATCCAAATTACAGTTGCAACGAATGCTTGCGTTGTCCCTGCATATTCTAGCAAAGATGTTTCTGTTTTTTCTAAGGCATGATCAAGATCATCTGTAAACTGAAGGCGGTCACTTGTGCTCAAATCTTTGATAATTCGCAAAATAGAAGGATTATCTTCAAAGTTTGAGAAAATAACTTGAAAATCATAAGTCTCTGCCAAATTGATAATCTTATTCAGACTCAACAGCGCAGATGAATCGACCCCAGCCACGCGTCGAAAATCAATAATCAAAAACATTAGGTCAGGCGCATCAGCGTCATGAATGTGTGCTTTAGCCTCATTGACAATCGCATCCGCTTGTCCAAAAAATAGAAAACCAGTCAATTCAAGCAAATAGACTTGTTCCCGTAAGGTATAAAGCTCATCTGTAAAATGCGGATTTCGCTGTACTGTACTAGGAAGATTTTTTACTGAAACAGAGCGATAGACGGTGCTAATTCGACTATAAGTCCCCACAAAAACCAGCAACATAACGAAAGTGCCGAGGATAACACCTTCTAAGAACCCGACGAAAATGACCGTCAACATAATGAGTAGTGCAACCAAATACTCAGACTGTGTAAACTTATCTAAGCCCTGAATAATCCAATTATCAATAAAATCGAGTCCAATGAATATCAGTAATGCGCCCATCACAGCAATCGGCACATAGGTCATGATTTGTGACCCGAAATATAGAACAGTCAGAATCGCAACCACAGCAATAACATAAGTTAAGC
>JBCCSC010000012.1:0-133415 GCA_039200705.1 Chloroflexota bacterium | reverse complement strand
TGGTTTATTCATGTTATATCCATTAATTCGGCAATATTTTTATGTTAACAAAATTAATTCATTATTCGCAGTCTGTAGATTTTTCTCCTCAATCTAAACGACGTTCTCACACCAATATCGCCCTATCTTCACATGAAGGTCATATTATTCAGTATAATCAGGGAGATGATGATTTTTGATAGAAAGACTAGCTTTTTATGACTTCTCCTGCCCCTGAAATGAAACTCGAAGAATTTAGTGATATTGCTCAGTTAATCGAAACCGAAGTTGCCAAAGTAATCGTCGGACAAAAAGATGTGGTGCGCTCGGCAATTATTTGTATTCTGGCTGGTCGCCATGCCTTGCTAGAAGGTGTGCCTGGTTTGGGTAAAACGCAACTGATTAAAACCCTCGCTAGCGTGCTCGACCTCAATTTTAGTCGGATTCAGTTCACGCCTGACTTGATGCCTGCGGATATTGTCGGCACAGATATTCTGGAAGAAAACGAAGACGGTCACCGTGAATTTCGCTTTCAAGCGGGTCCAATTTTTGCGAATTTAGTCCTCGCAGACGAAATCAATCGTGCGACCCCCAAAACACAATCTGCAATGCTAGAAGCCATGCAAGAAAAAACAGTCACAGTCTCTGGTCGGCAGTATCCACTCGAAAAACCATTTTTTGTATTGGCGACACAAAATCCACTTGATATGGAAGGTACATATCCCCTACCCGAAGCACAACTCGATCGCTTTTTATTCAAGGTAGATGTCAAATTTCAGTCAGTCAGTGAGTTGGTCAATATCTTAGATCGTACAACAGGCACAGTTACACCTGAAGCAAAGCAAGTCGCTAGCGCACAGGATGTGATTCGCATGGGCGAACTCGCTCTTAGCACACCGATTGCTAGCCATCTGAGCGAATATGTGGCGAAACTCATTGTTGCTACCCATCCTGAGAGTGAACAATCAACTGTGATGGTACGTCAATTTGTGGGAGTCGGTGCGTCTCCGCGTGGTGCACAAGCCTTGATTATCGGCGCGAAGGTCAATGCCTTGCTGGAAGGTCGCTTCAATGTAGCGTATGACGATATTGAAGCAGTTGCTCATGGTGCTTTGCGTCATCGTCTCTTGCTCAATTTTGAAGGGCAAGCCGAGGGCATCAGCACCGATGACATCATCACAGATTTGCTGAATGTGGTCAAGAAAAAATAGGTCTCAGGTACACATTATGAATATCTCAATGGGCACAAAATAGTGTCCGTTTTTGGTTTGCTTAAAAAGGACGGCTTATGGCACAATAGGAGCGTTAAGTTAAATTGTAAGGAAAATCTTTTGCTGGAAAATTACCTACAGCGTGTGGCACAGCCTGACCTCATCAAACGACGTGAAGGCTTGCTATCATCCTTAAAAGGGATTGGTGCGCCCTACGATATTTTGAAAGTGCCTGTGGGTAATCATAATCTGGTCAATGTCTCTGTGCCGATGCATCACGACGAGATGCCTTATATCCTGATAGCGACCAATTACGACTCAGTCGAAGGCAGTATTGGTGCAAATAATAATGGCGCATCAGTAGCGATTTTACTCTCCATTTTGCGCGTCTTTCACTTCATTCGTGGGCGTAAAAAACAAGCTCTACCGCTCGAATTTGCCTTTTTCGATGGACATCACGAACATATGGTGGGTGGTAGAAGTTTTGCTGAGGCGATTTATCCTGAAAATATCCATCTGATGATTAATCTCGACTTGTGTGGCATCGGCGATATGGTCTTACTTTCAGCAGGGCATTATGTCGAATCGTCGCCAGCGAGACAAGCACTCTATAAATTGAATGATGCTAAGCACCTGAATTATCGCTTGCTTGATTTGTTGCCACCATCGAACGATGCTCCCTTTGAGGCGCGTGGTATCCCGACAATTTCAGTATCGATTGCTCCCGAAGACGATATTACGCCAATTGTGGGTGTGGCTGTTTCGATGCGGAATGAAGAAAATGTGGCATTATTGCCGAATGTCTATGAGTGTATTCATCACCCTGAACGCGACACACTGGACATCATTGAAGTCGATGCCATGCGTCAGGTGATGTTGATTGTGAACACGCTCATTTCCAATATGCTGACTGTCATTAAAGCAGATTGGCGGTAAGAGTTAGCTATTCGATATAACCGAGTGCGCGTAAATTATCGATGACATCGTCACTGACATTGCCATTATCGACACTATCTGTGCGTTGCGCGACAGCATCTTGTACGAACTCTGTAATTTTGCCTTGTAACTCGTGAGCAAGTTCGGGTTTTTGCTCGTGAATATCAACTTCTTCGGCTGGGTCATCTGCAACGTTGAATAAATTCTCTACGCGGTCTTCCACTAAAGCGAGTTTGTGGTCGCCTTCATAAACACCTCGACGAATACTGGTGAGGTTCAAGCGGTCAATCAATTCAGGTTTGCGTGGCTTAAGCAAATTCAGGAGTGTCAGAGGCGGATAAGCCTCTGCAAACGCAACACCACGTTCTGTATCAGGTCGTCCATTCAGTGAGCTAATTAGTGATAAACCTTTGACATCGGCATTGGGGTTGTCATCTGCTAACGGTGCAGGTGTGTCTGTGACATCAAGAATAGTGTGGAATAAGCGTCGGGTGCTGACATTGGTCGTAATGTTTTTGCCTTGTGGGAAGCGTTCAGGATAGCGAATAATCAGTGGTACATGCACCAATTCCTGATAGACCACAAAACTATGCCCTTTATAGCCATGTTCGCCATGTCCTTCGCCATGGTCGGCAGCAATGACTACCATCGTGTTATCCAATGTGCCTGATTTTTCTAAATAGTTGAATAAGCGTCCGAGATGCACATCTTGATGTGCGATTTCGGCATCGTAGTAGCCATCTAGTGTATGACGTTGCCAATCCGCTAGTGGTGGATCGTCAGGACTGAGCCAATCGGCTGCGTCACCATTGAATTGCGTGATGAAGCGAGTCGCCGATTTATCATGACGCAATTTGGGTGCAACATGGTCAACATATTCAGCAGGTGGATAATACGGTGTATGTGTCCCCATTAAGTTAAGGAATGCAAAAAGCGGCTTGTCTGTGCCACCTTGATGATATGCCGTCCAGTAATCAATCAAATCATCAATGGATTTGGCACTGTTACCTTTAAAATTCACGAGCCGTGTCCATGCTGGCACAATCAATGGATTAACTGCCATACTAAACAGCGCATTGCTATTAGCAAAACAATTGGAGATATATCGTGCGAGTTTACGGAATTGTGTCGCAAAATAGCGACGTAAGGCACTCCGCGTTTGGTCAACGGGGCGATGTGGTGAGGCTCCAGCGTAGTTATAAAATTCATTGAATCCGCGTTGCAAACCGTGATTGAGCAAGCCCAGCAAAGGATTATTACAAAAAGCAATTGTATGGTAATCCGCGACATTCATGATTTCAGCTAGGGTCGGGTTTGTGCCACTCAATTGCTGAAATGCTTGAGTCAATTGATGGGTGCTGGGATAGACTCCTGTGAACATCGACGCATGGGATGGAATTGTCCATTGAGCAGGTGCAATAGCACGCTGGAAAACAGTACTATCTTGAGCGAAGTCATTCAGATGGGGCGATGTATCGACTGTATGACCATACAATGATAAGCGGTCACGACGTTGTGTATCAAGAATGATAAACAAAATATTCGGACGAGACATTGCTATATCTTACCTTCTGTGTGAATGCGTTCAAGTAAATGGTAAGTTAACAAGCATATCAAGGGCAGTGTGTGGATACAATAGTTGGTTCATGTTTAAAAAGAGGACACGATTGCCCTCTCAAGAATATATTATTTCACTGATTGTTGAGGCGTTTACGACGTGCTTCAATCTGTGCCATAATGTCGTCGTTGACTTTATCTGCCTCTTTGAGTTTAGCTTCTTCATGTTCAATTAGACGACTAATGTCAGGTTCTTTGAAGCCTGTTTCTGGGTTCACAATCTGTTTGATAATTAAATTGTCTTCTTCAGCAGGTTGTACGGTGACTTCTTCTGCTTCGGCAACGTTAATGCGTCCTTCGACATCGGTTTCGACAGCCTCACCTGTTTCTTGTAAATGTGCTTGCACGTTGGCAACAGCTTGTTCAACCTCACGCTCTTTACGACTTTTAGTCATATCATCAGGAAGCTCATCTGCACGACTACGGGCATACCGTACTCCCATGAAGGCAACCATCGCTAGTAAAGCCAATGGACCGACAATATTCAGTATACCAAGCACAAACGAGAGAAGTTGTCCGAAAATCCACAGGGCAACGAGGAGACCTGCAATCCCAAAGAAAATTTGTGTAAAGGTTAATTCTCTGAAATCAAATCGTTTTATTCTGTCCGAAATATTCAGCATATTTTGCAAGAAATCTAAGAGTCGTTGCATTCCACCATCTCCGAAGCGTTCATTACTATCATTATAACCGAGAAAATCCATTTTTGAGACCCTAACACATTCTATACGATTAAACCTGTTCTCTACTACGTATCTAAATGTGTCGGGGTGCGCCGTGCTTAAAAATTTTGCAACTTTTAATTTTGTAGAGCAAGCCCTTGCCGATTTCAAGCGCAAAATTAACGATTTTGGAATATGAAATTATCCGTGTCCTAATCTTTCGATACGTAGACTGCTGTTACAATGACAATATAAGATCGTTCAAGTGATGAGTATAAAAACATGGTAATCGAAGATTTACAAATGGAACAAGCACATGCTACCTATGATACGGATAGCAAGATTGCTTTCATCAAGTATAGTGGTGTGTTATCTGCCAAAGAGAGCACAGCTGTCTATGATTGGTTGGCAGACCTTGTTGAGGTAATAGGTTTAGATGAAATTTATGGCGAAGTGTTTGATTTTCGTGATGTGACTGAATTTGCACCCGATAACCTGATGCAAGCACGTCGCAATAGTCGTCGTCATAACATGCGGAATAATGTTCGTGGTTTACCTGTATCAATGGTGATTTCGAGTTTCTTCCAAGAAGAAATTTTACGAGGACCGATGCAAAACGTTGAAGAAAATAAGCGTAAAGCGATTGTTTGGTCGATGAAAGATGCTGTAGCTTTTTTGCATGAGTTCAACAAAGACAACAACGCGCAGCCCGAAGATGAATAATCCTCATTAGAGCATGTAAAATCAAAACGGGATAAGCAAGTGCATATCCCGTTTTTGAATAAGCTTCAATTAGACAATTTGTGCTTCACGCACATGGAATGACCCAATGCCCCCATCGTAATGAATGGTGATACGTTTTTCGGCAAGGTCGAAGCCTTCTGATTGCCAATGACCATCATCATATTTGCGTAAGCTATTTGGCACATGGATTGACCCAATACCGCTTTTGGCTTTAATTTGTACAGCCGTGTTTGGTGGGATGGTTACATCCACATTGCCGACCCCTGCATCAATATCGAGTGTCGCATTGACGTTCTCTGGCACGTAGATTTTGGTTTCGCCAACGCCTGAGTCAATATCGAGTGTAATATCTTCATCTTGTTGAGGTAGTGTCACCATGAATTGCCCAACACCTGCGTCAATATCAATGTCACGCACGATCAAAGTTGTTAAATCGACTTTGGTTGGTCCGACACCACCATTTACTTTCAGGCTGAGTGGGATGTTGGGAGCAAGATGCACATTCCATTCGACATCTTTGCTATTAGCAGCCAGACGAAGCCCTTGTTTGAATGGGGTGGCAATATTTTTGAGTTTTCCTGCTTGTTTGATGACAACAGTTTTTTCGGCATCACCGTCTTCAGTAAATTCGACTTCACCAATATGCTTGAGATGTGCTTCTAGGAGGTTATCATTGCTAGCATCTAAAGCATTGATGAAATTATTACCTGCCGCGAAGTTAATTTTGACACGAGCCGTTTCAACGCCTGTTTTGGCAACGGTATACGAAGTTTCGTGGATTTCTTCTTCACCTGCGAGTGAATTTGCCATATTTTTGAGACTTTCGCCTAAATTAGCAAAGTCAAATGACCATTCGATTTGTCCATCACGTTTTTGTTTTTCGGATTGTTCTGACATGCGTTTGCTCCTCTATCCTGATAATCGTTATCACTTCTACTGTATACTACGCAAGAATTGTTGGATTTGTTTTAAGGCAAGGCGGAATCTGTGACAAAATGCTGTAAATCTTACGGTCTTCTGATAATTTTGCTGGTGCTGGTATTGGTTGGGTGTGAATCAATGATTCCTGCGACGACACCACCACAGTTACAGCATACGCCAGGCGCACCTTTGACAATTACCGATAATCAGATTGATGCTGATTGGTTTAGGCTTACTTATCCTGATGGTTGGCGTGTGGTGACCAATATTGCGATTGAGCCTGTGGCACTGGTATTGGTTTCGCCTGATGATGCGCTTGTCATACGATTAGATACTATCTGTGACGATGTTATCGTGAGCACATCTGATGATAGTCAACATATGCGCTCTGAGTGTTTTGATGATGTAATTCTATGCCCTGTTGTGCCGAGAATGTCAACAAGTATACCGACACCTTTTCCGATTACACCCGTCGTAACACCTGTACCCTGCTATTACGATTTGCATATTTCAGCATCGGTTAATGATGCCTCATCAGATGAATTAGATGATGCCTTTGACCAAATTCTAGATTCCATCGTATTTCCCTAAAAGCATTAAGACAGTTTACATGCACTGTGGCACTATTGGTGGTATACTCAGAAAGAAATGAAATCTTAGCGATAAACGTCATTAATCATACGGATTTGGAGGTGAAGCCGTGAGTCGTTATCCCAACAAATATGTCATCGGTCTCACGGGGAATATTGCGACTGGTAAAAGTGTCGTGCGTAAGATGTTACAACATTCAGGTGCTTACACAATTGATGCTGACCAACTCGCCCACCAAGCCATGATGCCCGGCGCACCCGCCTATAAACCTGTCGTTGCCACGTTCGGGCAATTTATTGTCGGTTCAGACAAACGCATCAATCGTCAGATGCTGGGTCAAATGGTTTTTGGAAACCCCGAAGCACTCAAGAAATTAGAAGCCATCACGCATCCTATCATTCGTGGGGCAATTGATGCACTCATTAAGCGGTCTAAACAGCGTGTCGTCGTGGTAGAGGCGATCAAACTGCTAGATGGTCCGATGAAAGATTGGGTCGATGCCGTGTGGGTTGTCAATGCGAGTAAAGCTACACAATATAAACGCCTCGTTGGACAACGCAAAATGAGCCAAGATGATGCTAAACAACGCATTCTGGCACAAAGTCCACAAGAAGCAAAAGTTAAATTAGCAGATGTCGTCATCAACAATGATGGTGATGTTGAACAGACATGGAAACAAGTCCAAGTTCAATGGAATGAAATCAAGAAACAATTGAGTGGTGGTCAAGCACCAACAGCAACATCTGGTGAATCTGCAACCACATCATCCCCAGCAACCGAACCTGCCGAAACAATTTCCATTGATGGTATGAATATCCGTCGTGGTAAACCTGATAATGCCCAACAAATTGCGGAATTCATCAGCGCACACGGTAGTAAGGGCGATGTCAATCGCATGGATGTGATGATGTCTTTCGGGATGAAGAGTTTCTTCCTTGCCCAAGCCGAAGACGATAGTGTGTTGGCGATTCTCGGTTGGACAGTCGAAAACTTAGTCACCAGTATGGATGAGTTTTACATCAAGCCTGGTGTGCCAATCAAAGGGGCTGTTCATGCCTTGGCGGTGGCTGTCGAAGAAGCGTCAATGGAATTACAAAGTGAAGCTGCTTTCTTGTTCTTGCCTAATACTACCGATGATGGTGTTGCCGAGGCGTTCCAAGCCGATGGCTATAGTGCCATCACGCTCAAAGAAATCAAAATACCGATTTGGCGCGAAGCTGTTGAAGAGAGTATGCGCGATTCCGCAGATAAAACCGTTCTCTGGAAGCAATTGCGTCAAGACCGTGTCCTGCAACCAATTTAGATGTACACGAATGTCTCATTAAGCAAAAAAGGGCACTAGACAAGTGTCCTTTTTGAGTCAAATTCATAGTTGAAGTAACACCTTGTTTTCTTCGTGTGCATATCCTCAATCATCTGTGGACGCTTCGGCGTTAGCGAGTGCTTCTAATTCTCGCATTGCGACAAAAAATGATGGAGCAAAACGATACGCATCTTGAAAATCTACTGCTGTTGTGTAGCCATCACTATTATCAAGTGCAATATGCCAGTCTGAGAGGGCTTCGCCTGAACGGTCTAAGCGTAACAGGGCAACTGCGCTCTCTAATTTAAATACAGGCTCTTTCTCTAGTTCATAGCCTTGCTGAAAGTCAGCTAGTGCCTCTTTGTAGTTTCCTAGCAACCATTTAACCTGACCGCATGTACCATAATGATAACTACTCTTTGGACTCAATGAGACTGCCCTTTCAGCATCTTGCAGAGCGTTGTCATAATCACCAACATAAGCATACAACCATGCTCTTGCATTCAGAGCTAGGTGGTTATCAGGATGTTTATTCAGAAGTCGGTGATATTCTCCGAATGCGCCATCAAATTTTTCCTGTCGTGCAAATATAGAAGCACGTAATTGGTATCCTCTTGTTTTGTCCAGCTCTATGAGTCTTTCAGCATCTTGTAGTGCTTTATCATAGTCCTTGAAATGTTCTAAGTACAACAAGCAACGGTTAGTCAATGCCAGTTCATAATCGGTTTGTAAAGAAATAGCTTTATCGTAGTCACTTAATGCTTGTCTGTATTTGCCTAATCGTTGGTAGGAATAAGCGCGGAAACTATATGCCGAAGGATCAGAGCGATTTGATGCAATATATTTACTATGAATTTGAATGGCATCATCAAAATTCTTAAATTTCTGATGTAATATGCCCAAATAAAATAACATCAATGAAGAAGTCTGATGTTCTCGATACATTGTTCTCAGTAATTTATAGGCTGATTGATAATCTTCATTAAAGTAATCATATTCGACTCGTGCCATTCGAGTGAATTGGTTATTGGCATCAATATTTTCAGCTTGTGAGAGATAATCATGAGCGACTTGCAAATCATCAAGTCGGATTGCATATGATACAATTTTAAGTATTAGGTCAATATTATTCGGATGATTGTCTAAGCCTGCCTCAGCAATCTTAATTGCAGTTTCATAATCTGCGCGATGAGCGGGAATTTCCATTTTAATACGATAAATCAGGTCAGAGGTAAAATCAATTTCTTCAAGCCGTTCAAGTAGTCTGCTGATAATCTCTTCATCAAATGTGCTGTTCCACAGTATACCAATATAGTTTAGGTACTTATCAGGCGACTGGAATAAGGACTCGAAAAGAGTATCAGCACGCTCCTGAAATCCTAGATCTTCATAGAGAACTGGCTTTAAAATCTTCAAATAAACATCGTTTCCGACATCATCTTGAAACAATTGCAACATTTGTTCAGCGTGTTCAAGTTGTCTTAATCGAGCAACTGTCTGAATCAGTTTGCATTCTACCCACCGATGCCAAGGAGCAAGTTCATTCGCTTTAACGAAATCAGCTTCTGCACCAATGTAATCACTATCTGCGAATTTTTGTATACCACTGTTGAAATACTGCCTAGCATCTGCAGGTAAACTAGCCACCTTGTAATAATCACTAAGAGGCAAGTTTCGCTTAGATGGATGTGAGGGACGTTTCCGTTTTTTCTTCTTTTTTTCTGGTTCGGATGTTTGTGAACTGCTATCACCAAATAATCGTTTCAGAAAATCCATCACCTACCCTCGCATGATGTCAACCAAGTCAGAAACATCGCTCATCATTTGGTTGGGGAGGTTCATCTCGGTTTGGAGGACACGCACATCACGATAGCGTGGCTCAAGAGCGAGCAAGTCTTTCCAGAGTTTACGTGCCTCAGAAGGTTGTCCCATCTTAAAGCGAGAGAGGGCTAATCCTGCCAATGCTTTGTAAAAACTCGGATTAGTATCTAAAGCCTGTTGAAAGTATACCCGTGCATTTTCTAATTCTTGCATCAGATAATACAAAATACCCTGATTGGTCATCACTGAGGGATGAATCAGTTTTTGTTGTTGTGGTTGCAAGGCAGCACTCATCGCTAAATTATAATTGGACATGGCTTCGGTGAATTCACCTTGAATGCGGTAGGCTGTCCCACGATTGTTGTAGAGCAAGGCTTTTCCTGAACCAGATAATTGATTGGCATGTTCTAAACCATAAGTACAATCGGCAATTGCGCCTTCGACATCGCCCAAGAACATCTTAGCAGCTGCACGATTGGCATAACCAATCTCAGAATCAGGTTGCAAGGTCAAGAGTTTATCACTGTCATCAAGGGCTTGTTCATAATCACGTTTACCGAGATACAGAGCAGAACGAATTCCATAGAGTGCAGGAACATCTTGTTTAGCATGTGCCATCGCATCTGTATAATCGGAAATTGCGCCATCAATATCGCCCATTGCATTGTGAAGGGCTGCTCGTTGCGTATGTAAATAAACACGATTCATGGGAATTTTCAGATTTTCGTTGGCATCAATCAATAAACTGTAATGGTCGATAGCTCTCTGAATTTCACCGCGTATGGTCAATGCAGGTCCAACATAATAGACGCTCACAAAGTAGCCAAAAGGAATACCCACTAATAAAACAAAGGCACTAATCCCTATCCAAATGTTAGTTGATGTGCCAATCACCCACACGAAAAATAAGCTGATGAGCAATGATATAAGAATGGTGCGCGGTAATCTGAGCATACTTAGCCTTTTATGTTACGGAATTGACCTCATTGTATCATAGCAAGTTGATTGATAGACAAACGTCAACAGCGTTCTAATATAGATTATATCTGCCTTGCCCTTTCCGAATTGGTGGGGTTTTGTACAATCAATATGACCATACACATTTGGGAAGGACTCAACCATGCTCAGAATCTCATTTCTGGTCATGCTCAGTATCATTATGGTAGGGTGTGGCGCAGGAAATGCGATTGATGATGTGCCCTTTTACACAGCAACGCCGAATCCATTACCGACTGTCGAATCAGAGCGTTTTGGCGATGTCGATATTCCGTCAGATTTTACAAGCGGTGAACCGATTATCCTCAGCAGTGGCGGGACGTTTTCGTTTAACGTCAGTGGAGAAGTGGTATCTGAGGTAAGTGTCGGCACATTGACTTACAATTATCTTGCGTCAGATGAACTTTTGCCTGCACGCAATGAATTGTACATTGCCGCTAGTGATGCTATAGCCTCACAAGAACTCACATTTCAATTTTTACCGTCTATCGAATTAGGACAATATCCCTTAGTTGCACCACAAGATTATTCTCCTGGACGTGTGTCGGTAGCTTATAATCGTCTAGCATTTAATGGGACAGATGCACGAATTGAATCATTCACAGAAAATATCGAAGGGACGCTAACACTGACTCGTGTTGGTGAAGCCTTATCAGGACAATTTCAGTTTTCGGCACAGTTCATTGAGACGAGTCCACAGGGCGAAGTCGATGTACAAACAGTCGAAGTTACAGGGCAATTCGAGGATGTGCCCTATCAAGTCACATTGGATGACCCTTTTGATTTGAATGTGCCATTGCCAACACGTAATTTTGATACAGATAATACACAACAACCGTAACAAAATTGGGGATACACAAATAGTATCCCCAGAAAATGTATCTTTAGCTGGCTGAGAAGGTTTCTACGATGTCATCGTAGCGAATAACGAAAGTCTCAGCGACCATCTCAAATGAACTACTATCAAAATCAGAATAGCTCACGGATTGAATCCACGCATTTTTGACTTCCCAACGACGAATTTCAACGCCGTCATCAATCGCTACAACAGCAATATCACGACGAGGACGTTCGCCATCACTATCGCGCTCATTGGTTGTTTCTTGTAACCATTGGTTGAAGGGGTTGCTGGCATCACGTTGTACCATCTTCGAGACCGTAAAGGCTGGTTTGATGCGATTGCCGTCATCATCTGTTGCATAAGTGATGAGTCCACTCACGCGAAATACACCAGTTGCGACTTCGCCACCAATTTCAAAGGCAAATTCGTTAGCAATCAGACTATCAATTTGAACAGTATTATTCATCAGTGTCTCCTATCATTTCAGTGATTCTATGGTCAATTATAGCGAGTCCCCCAAATTTTGCCCTGACATCATTGAGCACTCTATGTAGTTACTTAAGTGGACTACCGTCCGTTTTCTAATGTCATTCTAAGCCAGAATCCCGAAAAAGCTGTTATAGTGTAAGCATATTCATCAAACGGACTATCGTCCGTATACATCAATCAAGGAGTAATACTTATGGCAATTTGGAATATTGACCCAGCACATAGCGCAGCAGATTTCACGGTTCGTCACATGATGGTCACCAATGTACGCGGTGGTTTCGATGTCATTGATGGTCAAATCAATTTTGACCCAGAAAATGCAGCAGATTCAAGCGTAGAGGTCACCATTGATGTCACCAGCATCAATACAGGTGTTGCAGACCGTGATGGTCATCTCCGCAGCGCAGATTTCTTCGATGTAGAAAATTACCCGACACTGACATTCAAAAGTACAGAAGTCAACTTAACAGGTGATGACACAGCAAACGTTATTGGCGACCTCACCATCCGTGACGTAACCCGTAGCGTTGTCCTACAAGTTGAGTTCCTTGGCTCAGGTCAAAGCCCATTCGGTGATACTCGTGCAGGGTTTGAAGGTACAGCTAATATCAACCGCGAAGATTTCGGTTTAACATGGAATCAAGCACTCGAAACAGGTGGTGTTTTGGTCGGCAAAGACATCAAAATCAGTTTGGATGTACAAGGCATACTCTTGACTGAAGCACAAGAGGCATAACTCCAGCTTCTTCTCACAAATCTTGTATTTGAAAGGCGACTCAGGCTTGAGTCGTCTTTTTGTTTTGTCACTGTTGGTCAGGGATAATCTCCAAATATTGTACTGTCTCGATGCCATCACCCAAATTTAACTCTAAATAGTTTTTATGCGTAAATCCTAGATGCTTGTAAAGGGCAAGCGCGCGCGGATTGCTCAGTGCCACACCAATTTGAATGGGTAATGCGGATAGTTTTAACATGGATGTACATAAATATTGAATCATCGCTGTACCTATACCCTGACTGCGATGACTCGGCTGAACGAATAAATCGCTAATTTCCATACAGCGCGTTAGAGATAAGACTTGTCCGTAGGCAACAATCGTCTCACCATCAAGAACAACGATGCCTAGCCCACGCTCTTTTTGTGATGCGTTCAGCACACGCTTAAGATATGTTCGGCACTGGTCTATGGTGCGTTCTTGCCAGAAATTGAGATGCAAAGTGTGCAAATCTTGGATGTCAACAGGGCGAATGCTATAAGGTGTATCAGGTGGCTGGAGAGCAAGGACTTGTATGCTAGAATTGCTCATGTATTAAATACCTAATGTGAAGTGAATAAAAGGACTAGCAACACCCCTCATGTCTGCTGTATTTACACGTCGCTTTCGGGTGCGTCATTATGAATGTGATGCTTATGGACATTTGAATAATGTCAATTATGTACGATACATGCAAGAAACGGCATTAGATGCCTCACAAGCTGTTGGTTGGGATACAGACCGCTATCATGACATTGGTCATCAATGGTTGATTCATGAAACAGATATTGAATATCTTCGCCCTCTACGTTGGAATGATGAGGTTGAGGTCACGAGTTATGTCTTGGATTTTCGTCGTATCCAATCGCGCCGACGCTATGAATTTCGCAATGGAGCAGACAATGCTTTAGTCGCACAGGCAACGACTAATTGGGTGTATCTTAACACACAAACACAACAACCTGCGCGTATTCCTCATGAAATGATAAAGGATTTCGCTCCTAATGGCTTGCCTGATGTTAGCCCCATGGAACGATTTCCTAAGCCACCGCCTCAACCCGAAGGTGTTTTTCATCATCAGCGACGGGCAGAATGGCGCGATATTGATACTGTTGGGCATTTGAATAATGCTGCTTATATGGCGTATTGCGAAGATGCCTCTACGCAGGTGGGGCGAGATTTAGGTTGGTCAATGCAACGGATGCTAGATGAAGGCTTTGCATTAGTATTAAGACGCTTTCGTATTCAATATCTACAAGCAACATTTCTGGATGATGATTTGAGGATTAGTACGTGGGTTTCTGATGTGAAACGCGCGACAGCTTTACGTCACTATGATGTACGACGTGCAAGTGATAATACCCTATTGGCGCGTGCTTACGGGATGATAGTTTGCTTTGATTTAAACAAACAGCGTCCGATGCGTGTGCCACAGACTCTACTTGATGATTTTGCTGATAACATTGTGTCATAGAAGATAAGTTCAGACTAATGTTAGTCTATAATCATGTCGCACAGTCATCTCTATTATCTATCATAGTAAGATAGACATATTGTATCGGACTGAGGAGTATGTTCAATGAAACGACTGTTTCTATTTATGATGATGATAGGTCTTGTTGTGCTGACAGCGTGTTCTAGTGGCAATAGCGTGACACTCATCACACCTGATGAGTATGTTGCACAATTTCAAGAGACAGATACTGAGCATCTATTGATTGATGTGCGAACACCTCAAGAATTTGCCAGTGGACACATCGCAGGGGCAATTAACATTCCCGTTGACCAAATTGCAAATCGCTTAGATGAAATTCCACAAAACATCGCTGTTGTGGTTTATTGCCAAAGTGGGAATCGCAGTGGACGTGCTGCCAGCATCTTATCTGATAATAACTACAGTGATATTTACGACCTCGGCGGTATTACACGCTGGCGCAACGCTGGTTATCCAGTGGAGTGATGCATCTAGAATAAGCGATGTATCATATGTACAGTCGATACGGTACCTCGTTTAAAATTAAAAATTACAATCACCAACTAATCTCGAACTTTGCTCCCTTGGTACTATTAGCATCATAACCAGATAGGGGCATAAGGTTAAATCCTTTACCTTCTGGTTTAGTTACACGCAAGCATTCCCATAAAAAGCCATAAATTAGATCATTGGGGACTTGCGTATTATTCCATACCTCAAAGGTATTACCCTCTTTTTCTGTAACAATGATGCCAAACCCTTCAGGCATATTACGCAGATAAGCTGTGAATACATTATGAATATTATCAAGTACATCTTTAGGATTATCAGGCTTGATAAAATCGAGGGTCGTTTTTGCAGAGGCTTTGCCCATCGCAACTAGTGCTTGTTGCCCTGTACCATCACCATAAATTTCTTTGTAAATTTCATCGACAACAGTGGCAGGATAAAAGCCTTCGTCATCAATGTCAATTAAGTTATGGGCATCCATGATTGGGTCAGTGATATCTTCGGCAAGATTGCCACGAAACTGATTGATGACAATTCCTGCGATTTGAAGGTCTTCAGGAGAAACCATTTGTGTTGCTTTGTATGTCATTATGATTCCTTTTAAGTAAATGAAACAATCAATTCCTGAGTTAGTAATACTATCTAAGTAGCGTAATGGTATGAGTTTGATGTTTTAGATAAACATAGTAGCTACTTGTAATTATAGGAGGGAACAAGCAACAAAATTGTTAGAGAGTGTTTGAATGTGGATGAGAGATAGAGCATTAGAAAGCCCATTTCATGCGTAGAAACAGGCTTTCTGAATTTGAATGCTACTTAGCAGTTACCAGGTTCAAGGGTATAAATTTCATCCCAAGTATTGTTATTTTCATTCGTTTCGGCAACTACATTATCAATATCAACCCGTGCACGGAAGGTGTGTACTTCGTTGATGAAGGTTGAGACTGTCATAACAGCTTGTACTGTTTGGCTAGCATTGGGGTCTAGTGCGCCAACAACAGTTTCGGTTGATTCACCCACAGTACCATCAGGTTGAACATCTTCAATTAAGATTCTCACACCTTGACTACGCTCTGAACCGCCATTCACCACTGTGATGTTAATTGTGGTTGGTTGCGCGCAACGGAAGGTTGGTACGAAACTCGATTGTGCTTCATCAATGAAGAGGTCAACATTGCTGGATGGAACAGGTGTATTGGTTGGTGGCACTGGTGATGGTGGCACTGGGGTCGGTGGACCTGCTTCACGCGGTAAGCCTGTCAGACTACCTTCGACATCGACAACAATATCACTAATCCAAGCATCACTCAGACCGAACTCAATGCGATACCATGTTCCAGCATTGTTCACTGCTAAGATATTACGACGTTCCCCTGCTGCAAGACTACCGACAGGTGGCTCAAAGACTGTCCCTGGTCCTGAACGAACATTTGCACCACTAACAACTACAACTTGTGGACGACTCGGTGTATTGGTCGCTGGTACTGGTGATGGTGGTACAGGGGTTGATGTTGATTGTATGACAGGTGCTTGTGTTGGAGCTGGTGCAGATGTGTCATCATCGCTTGTGTCTGTTTCAGTATTCGTGTCATCGTCGGCTGGGGCATCTGTTGGCAGTGGGATGTCTGTTGCTTCTTCTGTTGGCATCTCATTTGCGATGACGTTAATCGTTACACTGGCTTCTTCACTGACAGTGCCATCACTGCGCGAAGCAATCGCTGAAATAACATGCTGACCTTCTCCCATCGCAGGCCACCCGTTATTGACAGTAAAACTGGGGTCACCGTTTGGATTAGGGCTAATAGCTTCGCCGATGATTGTGCCATCGACTTCGACAGCAATCCGTGCAATATCAGGTCCTGCATTATCAACACGCAGTAAGATGTTAACACCAACGCCCTCTTGGTAGGTATCACCATTTAGAGGGGATGCAATTGTGACTTCTGGTGCACCTTCAAATGTTATATCGTCTTCTGTTTCAGGATTAGCGAGCGTATCGCACGCTGCGAGTATCAGACTTAAAATCAAGAGTAAAACACTTACTCTGATGCGTGATGTCGCAAAAAATTTTCTAACTGGCATATCTAACAACTCCTACCCTTAATATGGGTTCAAACTAGCACATCACTGTAACGCAGGACACATAATTTTCAAGTTTATTAGCTGACGTTTCAGCAACGATATGGGTCTATGCGCTTAATAGTAACGATATATCTTACGAATGACTAGTGATTAATGCGATGCGTTGATTATGCTATAATTGAGCTATGAAACCAGATAATATCATCCCAATCAATTCTAATAAGCCTATTCGCGCTGATGCTATTCGTAATCGACGATTGTTGTTGGATACAGCACAGGCACTTTTTGACGAGCATGGCATTCAGGATGTTACGATGTCTGCCATTGCGAAAGAGGCAGGGGTCGGTAAGGGGACACTCTATCGGCACTTTACCGATAAAGCAGATTTATGTCATGCGCTATTGGATGAAGATATGCGAAAATTTCAGCAAGAGACATTGACACATCTACGTGATTGCGCTGAGCCTTACGATGGATTGTATTGGTTTCTTGAGGAATCGGCACAGTATGTTGTGCGCCATAATGACTTGTTGATTGAAGTTGCCAACCAAGGTGGTGTTGATATGTTGAGTCACCCTGCTCATGTTTGGTGGCGACAGACCATTGTTGGCTTATTAGCACGTCTAACACCTGACGCTGATACATCGTATTTAGCAGATATGCTTTATATCATGCTGGATGTACAAACCATTCGTTTTCAGCGACGTGTCCAGAATTACTCAGTAGAACGCATCATCAATGGCTTACACATGCTCCTAGCAAAAATTACAACGTGAATCATTCAAGTGATTTCGATTTGAGGGTGAGCCAATAGCTTGCCCTTTTTTGATTAGACTTATTGATATTTTAGAGAGGCACACAATTATGGGACTTTATTATGAAGATTTACCTGTTGGAACAGTGATTGAGCACCAACTAGGTCGTACAATCACCGAATACGATAATGTGATGTTCAGTATGCTGACAATGAATTTACAACCGTTACATACCAATGAAGATTTCGCTAGTAAGACACAATTTGGTCGGCGGATTGTGAATGGTATTTTTACGATGGGGGTTGTGGTTGGCATTACGGTTAATGACATTACAGCAGGAACAATCATTGCTAATTTGGGCTATGAAGAGGTCAAACATCCAACGCCACTTTATCATGGAGATACAGTCTACGTGACTACAGAGGTTATCGCTGCCCGTGAGAGCCAATCGCGTCCGAACACAGGGATAGTCACGATGAAGCATGTGGGGCGCAATCAGCATGATGATGTTGTGATTGAAGTAACACGATCTGCTTTATTTCTCAAACGTCCAGAGGCAGTATCTTGAGATGAGTGCGTATAATAATTTGCTTAAGATGCCAGAGGTCATGTCGATTCCAAGCTATACTTAAAATTATTACTAACAACACAATCCTAGTGAAGGGATTTGGTCATGGCACAAGTAACGATTAAAGATGTTGGCACATTTGATATTCCAGATGATACACGCTTGGTTCTTGCTATTGAGGACTCAGGTGTTGATATTCTGCATCGCTGCGGTGGATATGCTGGTTGCACCACCTGTCGCGTGAATATCATCGAAGGTGAACCTAGCAAAATGACGGAAGCTGAACATAAAAAACTCGATGAGATTGATAAAGTCGGCGAATTTCGTCTCAGTTGCCAAATTTTGTGCGATCATGACATGACTGTTGAACCCCTCATGACCGTCTCGGGCACAGATTATGACGATGCTGGTAAGCGTCCGCAGGATGCGATGACACCTGAAGCTGTTTGGATGGATAAACCATAAGCCTGACATATTTTACACTGCCTGGGAGAGTTGTTCTTTTCAGGCAGTATCAATTTTTGATGCTTGCTTGTCATTGTACAAATTGTTTATACTGTAATTATGAATCCAGACCTTATACTCTTCGCTAAAGCAATTGCAGACGAAAAACGTCAACAAATCATGACCCATTTGTGTTGTGTTTGGTTGAATGTCTCTGATATTGTCGCAAAATTAGAAGGTGGCTTATCACAACCAACTGTGAGTCATCACCTCAAAATTCTCGAAGATGCCAAACTTGTCCTCAAACGGCAAGAGGGCAAGCATCGTTACTATACTTTGAATCAATCTTATCTGACTGTATGCTGTGGTAGCCTCGTGCGTAACTTTGCACCTGATTACACTCAGAATTTGATTGACGTTGATAAAATCCCTGTTTCAGACCACTAATCAAGCAAGTTTTTGCAACTTCTTAACACTTCTCACTTGACTTAACATTACGAAATATTGTATGTATTAGATATCTTTAATTAATCACAGGCTTGTAAAATGCTGGAGTATGGTTGGGGCGATTACGAAGAAACTTATATGGTTGTCCGTTTTCACGAGTATTGGACTGTTGAAGATTACGTTCAATGTGTTATCAGCGTGAGTTCTAAACTGATGCAATTAGACCACGAGATTAATTTCATTGTTGACCTCAGACATAGTGCTGCACCCCCTGCAACTGTTTTTTCAGTTATTACACGCTCCATCTCGCAACGTCCGAAAAATGTTGGTCGCGTTGTTGTCGTCACAACTACGCCCTTGTGGAAACGTGTCTACGGTACACTCATCAATTATCAAGTAGATCACGATAATAAACTCAACATCCGCTTTGTTATGTCAATGGACGAAGCCTACTCACTCATCCTCAGTGCAAGGGCTATCTCTTAAGCGAAAATTCATAAGTTAGACCTATCCTATCCAAGAATTATGTATGGGATAAGGATAGATTTACGATGCGACGCTTATTACTAATATGCCTCACTTTTATAGGTTTACTACTGACACTATCGACAACAATTGCTCAATCTGGTGATGAACGCTATGTCGGGCAAATTGATGCACCAGCTTTTCCGACAGGTGTTGACTGGCTGAATGTAGATGCGCCACTCACACTCGAAGGCTTACAGGGTAAAATTGTTTTACTCGATTTTTGGACATACGGCTGTATTAACTGTATTCATATGATTCCTGTCTTGCATGAGCTTGAAGAACGTTTTGCTGATGAATTAGTTGTCATTGGGGTGCACTCAGGGAAATTTGAAGGTGAACAAGTCACTGAGAATTTGCAACAAATTGTCCAACGCTACGAAATTGAGCATCCTGTCATTAATGATGAAGATTATCTCGTTTGGCGGACATTCGGCGCACAGGCATGGCCTACGTTCATCATCATTGACCCGAACGGCAAAGTTTTAGCGGCTCAAGCTGGCGAAATCCCCTACGACGTTTTTGAAGTGTATATCTCACAAACGATTGAATATTACGACAACAATCCTGAATTTGGCACAATTGACCGCACTCCCCTAGAGCTTGCGCTAGAAGGTGCAGGTGACCCCAGCACAGCTTTATCATTCCCTGGCAAAGTGCTAACCGATACAGAGAGCAATCGCTTATTCATCGCTGATACCAATCATCATCGGATTGTGGTTGCTGATTTGACGACGTATGAGGTGTTACAAATTGTTGGCACTGGAGAACGTGGATTTGATGATGGTGGATTTGACGAAGCAACATTCGACCAACCACAAGGGATGGAATTGGTCGGCAATACCCTGTATGTCGCGGATGTGAATAACCATGTGATTCGTGCAATTGATTTCGATGCAGAAGTCGTTATCACTGTTGCTGGCACAGGCACGATTAGCCGCTCAGTGCCACCATTTAATCGTGTTATCAACGAACCATTATCAGAGAATTTGCGAAGTCCTTGGGATGTTGAACTCAGTGCAGATGATAAACTCTATATTGCAATGGCTGGCGCACATCAAATTTGGCAATTGGACATTGTCGCCGATGTGTTGCGTCCAAGTGTGGGTAATGGGCGCGAAGCACAATTCAACACCACACTGGCAAACAGTGAATTAGCACAGCCGAGTGGCTTACATTGGCATGAAGGCTTACTCTATTTTGCTGATAGCGAAAGTAGCACGATTCGGGTTGCTGATTTCAATACGAATCAAGTTTTTGTTGCATCAGGGACTACTGAAAATAGCCTGTTTGATTATGGCGATGTTGATGGTGTCGCAGGTGATTCACGCTTACAGCATCCACTTGGTGTGACGGGCAATGAAGACGGTTCACTGATTTTCTTTGCGGATACTTACAACAACAAAATTAAGCAATTCGACTCTGAAGCGGGCGAAACGACCACTCTGTTTGGCTTGGTAGGCAATGGCGGTTATCAAGATGGTGATGTATCTGAGGCTGAATTTGATGAACCTGGTGGCTTAGATTATGCTAATGGCTTGCTCTATGTGGCAGATACCAATAATCATGCGATTCGTGTGATTGACCTCAACACAGGGCTTGTCTCAACGGTGCAATTCCCGAATCCTGAAGCACTAGTCATTGAACGTGCTGCACCAACCATCTTAGGTGGTAATTCATCAGCAGGGATTCAGCTTGAATTAGAATCACAAACTATCGCAACAGGTGATATTGACCTTGTGCTGACGTTCAATTTACCTGATGGCTATAAAATCAATGAATTGACTGACTCAACTGTTGCGCTTGCTTTTAATGACATCGTACAAGTTGTTGATGCTGATAGTTCGCAAGCTACGATTACTGAAACAACGACCATCATCCCTATTAGTGCATCGGCTGGCGAAACGACTCTCTCACTGACGATAGAACTTTTCTATTGTGAAGAGGATAGATTCTGTTTGATTGATGATGTCCAGATTGATGTACCATTAGTTGTCACGGACGATAGTGATAATCGTATAATCACCATCAACCGCGAAGTGACATTGCCAGAAAGTTTAATATCAGACGGATAAGCTATCTGTTGTCATCAGATACACTTGCCTCTACAATCTACTTGGATTGACTGTGCGTGAGATTGTAGAGGCTTTGTATGAATATTCGGGAACTCGCTGGTGTAGTAATCGACGAATATAAATTGGTCAGTATCATTGGGCAGGGTGGGATGAGTGCGGTTTATCGTGCTTATCAAGAAGAGCTTGACCGCGATGTTGCTATTAAGATTTTATCGGATGAACTGGCTCAAGACCCGAACTACATCACGCGCTTTCAACAAGAAGCGAAAATGTCCGCGTCATTGGAACATGCTCATATTGTGCCTGTGTATGATTTTGGGGTACAAGATGGCTTGAGTTTTGTAGTGATGCGCCTTTTGCGTAGTACCCTCACGGATAAAATGTATGCCTCCGAACCGATGAGCATGAATGATGTACTGGTAACACTTGAACAGGTCGCAAAAGCATTAGACTACGCGCATAGTCGTGGCATTGTTCATCGAGATGTAAAACCCAGCAATATCATGTTTGATGATTCTAAAACAGCTTATTTGGTTGATTTTGGGATTGCGAAAGCGACTCAACAAGCGGATACAGGTCTGACAGCCGAACACATTGTGATGGGGACTCCCTCTTACATGCCACCTGAACTCTGGCGTGGGGATGCGCCATTAGGGGCATCTGACCAATATGCACTTGCAATTGTGGTGTATCAAATTCTAACAGGCAAGTTGCCTTTCCAAGCACCGAGTCCATCTGCCATCATGTATAAACACCTCAACGAACGCGCCCCTGATGCAAGTAGTGATAATCCTAATTTATCGGCATCCATTGATGAGGTTCTACAACGGGCAATGAGCAAAGACCCTCGCAGACGCTATCCATTAGTGAGCAATTTCGTCAATGCGCTGACGCAAGCGATTCTCAATCCAGTGAATGTTGCTGAAACACAAGAAACCTTTGCTGTTCCTGATTACACTGTAGAGCAATTTTCGGAAGAACCCACCATGCGACAGACTGTTCCTGTACAAGCTGTGCCTCGTCCAGCACAAGTACAAGCCCCATCGCGCTCGAATCCACGCTCACGCGCTGTGCCTCGTCCACGTCGTCCACGCAAACAAAATCGCCCGAACACCGTCATGATGCAAGTAGCAGGAGGTAGTATCATCGGTATTGGGATTATTCTGTTGCTGTTGATTATTGGACTTGCGCTTGCGATTTATTTCTTTGCACCCTAATCAAATATCATTTGCTTGCCTAAACACAAATCATTTTTGACTACATCTGTAATTCAAAGAACAACACATATAGGTGATGTTTGTCTGATTTATCTTGACAGTTTTCAATTACTCTTGTACAAATTAGACATATTTTGTCATTTTGTCTAAATTTGGATTATCGTGGACACAACAAAACGAATCACTGATGCAACAATTAGGCTTGTTCTCAAAATAGGTTATGACAAAACCACTATGCAAGATATTGCGAATGAAGCAGGAGTCGCACGAAGCACAATTTACACCAAATGGAAGACGAAGGAGCTTTTGTTCGCAGACATTCTCAGGCAGGAGAGTATCGCTTATTTAGATGCTTGGTATGCACTTGTGAGCCAAGATAAAACTAACGGTAGCTTTATGAGTATCTATCGAAATGCCCTCATTGCTATTCAACAAAATTCTTTTTGGTTAGCCCTCTATACACAAAATCGTTTTGTATTGGGGAATTTTGTGAGTGATGAACAGTTTGAGCAATTGATGATAGAGCGATTGCATTGGAACACACGATTACTGAGCATGATGCAGGACATTGGTTTCATACGTGATGATGCTGATGTACAAACACTCGCTTGGGTTGCGGTCATATTCAGGCGAGGGCTATTGATAACAGATATGAACTCACAGAGTAAATCAAAACGCCATTTTGAAATAATTCTTGACACATTTGTTGAAATGTTTCAGCAGTACATTGGCGAGACACAGGAACACAATTCAGAAAAAGCACACACAATGTTAAAAGCCTACATCGACGACTATAAGTCAAACATAGGAACTGAAGCATGATAGACACAAAACTGAGAGACTATCCATTAGAACAAGAAACAGTTCAAATTACTGATGATACGACAATCTCATATTTCATTGGTGGTGATGAGGCAGGTCAACCCATTGTTCTACTGCATGGTGGTGGTACAGACCACGCTTTATTATCATGGCGAGATACGATTCCATATCTCCTTGATAAAGGCTATCGCATTTATGCACCTAATTATCCTGGATACGGAGCGAGTCCTCTTAACAACAAGCCCTCAACAATGAATAATCTAATTGGCTACTTGGAAGCCTTAATCGAGATATGGAAAATTGAAAAAGTTAATCTCGTTGGCATTTCGATGGGTGGTGCACTTAGTATTGGATATACTCTACAAAATCCAAATCATGTCCAATCACTGACCTTAGTCGGGTCGTATGGTATCCAAGATTATGCTCCTGCACACCATATGAGTTACTTTCTTGTCAGGATGCCTTGGTTGTTGGATGCGTCTTGGCGTATGATGCGTGGTTCGCGCTGGGCAGCAAAATATACCTTGAGCAATATCGTTCACAATCCAGAAGCACGCACAGATGATGTAATTGATGAACTGATGGAAGCTCTTGCTAATCCTGACTCACAAAAAGCATTTAGTCAGTGGCAGCGTGATGAAGTTCAATGGGAAGGTCTTAAGACCAATTATAGTGAGCAACTTCACAGAATTGAACAACCTGTATTGATGGTACATGGTACGCACGATGTCGGCGTACCTCTAAAATATGCCCAACGCGCTGTTACCAAGTTTCAAAAGGCACAGCTTGAAATATTTGAAAATGCAGGTCACTGGACACAACGTGACTTCCCTGACAAGTTTAATCACCTACTGGAAGAATTTCTAAGTAACATCAGCGCAAGCTAACCATACTGCCATTTGGTGTTTTCTCGACCATGATATGCACAGGGAAGGCATCGCGCAGTTCATCAATATGGGTGATAACAATGATGAGGTCAAATTCTGTTTGAATGGCTGTGATGGCTTCGACAAGTTTGTTACGTCCGTCATCATCTTGTGTGCCAAAGCCTTCGTCAATGAAGAGTGTGCGTAGATGTGCGCCTGCACGACGTGCCAGCATCTTACTGAGTGCAACACGAATTGCAAAATTGACACGAAATGCCTCACCACCACTATACATCTCGTAAGGGCGTGTGCCGAGTTCATCTGCAATATCAATATCAAGGGTTTCGATTGTGCCTGTCCCACTCGCTTTGGCGCGTTGTGTGTTGAAAGCCAGGTGCATTCTGCCATTGGTCATCCGTGCGAGGAGTTCGTTGGCGGCAGTTTCTAGTTCAGGGATGGCTGCTTCGATAATCATGGCAGGAATCCCATTTTTACCGAAAGCCATTTGCAATTCTTTGTAGAGTTCTTGTTGCTTACGCGTTTGCTCGCGTCGGTCTTCGTATTCTTTTTTGCGCTGGCGATTACTCTCCAGAGCAGACAATTGTTGCTCTGCATCACGAACACGCCCATAGGTTTGACGTTCATTGGTTTTAGAGGCTGCTAATTCGCGCGTGCGTTTTTCGTGTTCGGCTTTCATCAATGTCAGATGTTCAATTGTTTCTTGTAAGGCTGACAAACCCTCAGTTTCATCACCTAGTGCTGATTCAATGCGACGTTTGCGTTCTTCTGCGCCTTCGAGAGCTTCTTTTTCAGTGGGGAGTGCCTTACGTGCGAACTCTAAGTCACGGTATTGTTCTTCGTAGCGTGTGAACTGTCGTAAGGCTTGTTGCGCTTCGTCATGAGCATCACGGTCATAGCCAATAGCGTCGCGTTCTGCTTCAACGTCAGCAATTTGTTGACGAATCTCATGGGCGTAATCATCTGCCTCCATAATTTTGGTAATCGCATCAAGTTCTGCTTGTGCCTCACCTACTCGTGCTTGTGCGACGACAACATCCTCAGCTTGTTTTTCTAATGCACCGATGCGACTGCGTAATTTAGGCAGTTCAGCGAGTTGTACGCCGAATTGTTCTATCTCGCTTTGGTTGGCTTTGGTTTCGTCGTTAATTTCGACTATGCGTTCAGTTGCCTGACGATATTCCTCACGCTTAGTATCTCGTTCTTCGGTCAGTTCTGAGAGAATCGCTGTGCGATGGTCATCATTGAGGGCTTGTCCACAGAGTGGGCAGGTTGCACCTTCGGATTGCTCCAAAGTTTCGATGCGCTCATTCATCTCTCTGCCTTCTGTCGTCAAGGTTTTTTGACGTGTTTGTAAGCCTGAGCGTTCTTCGCGTAGATTGACAAGCATCTCTTGACTGTTGCTACGTTCTGTCTCGATATTTTCTAGGGCAGTGATGTATGCTTGAACTGTTGCTAATTCTTGGTCATCATAATCTGTGACGACACGTTGCATCTCTTGGATGCGTGTTTCATATTCGCGTTTTTCTTGTTCTAGTTGATTGCGTTCTTGAGCCAGTTGTGTTTGTAAATCACTGTAGCGTTTATCAAGGTCGCTCATATCACGCAATTTTGCACCGAGTTCGGAATCAGCTTCACGCGCAGATTTGAGTGTTTGATAGCCTTCTTCGATGCTATCGGATTCCTGAACAATAATGTCATATTTTTCGATGGCATGTTTGCGCTTGACAATATCGTTTTCGACAGAGGTGATGTCCGTCTGAAAATTACTGATACGCCGATTAATATCGGCTAGTTGACCTTGTGCATTCCGTAAATCGGCAGGGACATCTTTGACTTCTTCAAGGCGTGCTTCCGCATCTTGTAAGGCATCGCGTGCGACTTCATAGGCTTTTTGTGCAGACTCTAGTTCGCGTTTATATTGTGGTTCTTTAGCGAGTTCTTCTCGGATAGCGTTCAAGACACCATCAATCGATGCAACAGCGTTATCGAGGTCTTTTAGCTTGACTTTGGTGCGCTCTTCGTAGACTGACCATTGCTCTAAGCCCAGAATATCACTCAAGATGCGTTTGCGTTCAGCAGGGGTTTTGGTGGTGAAAGCATCTGCTTTGCCTTGTTGCAGAAAAGCACTATTGATGAAGGTTTCATAGTCAAGGCGTAGGATATTATCAATACGTGCTTGCGTTGCCCGCATCGATGGTTCATTGATGGTACGAGGTTGCTCATCCTCTTGTAAAATGAACAAATCCAGTTGCCCTTGCCCACGCTTCCCGATTTTACGTCGGCGAACCACACGATACATCGTGCCTTCTTGCTCAAAATCAAGTTGGATGTACATATCATCTTGTCCGAGATGCACTAAATCATCATCCCGACGTGCCCGTGCTTTGCCCCATAACACCCACGTTATGGCATCCAATAGCGATGATTTCCCTGCACCATTATGTCCGATGAGGGCAGCTAAATGAATCCCCTCAAAAAAAACAGGATCAGGTGTGCGATAGGGCAAAAAGTTATGCAGTTCTAAGCGAACAGGAATCATGCAAGGCTCACAGTGTACTCGGCATCAATAGAACAGATGTTAGTCTAGCGAGGACGACAGAGATAAGCAAGCACTATTCTAGTTTTTTGGGGGCTTGCCCAAAGCGAAATTCGTAATCTGCTAGTGGTAGATTGCCTGCTGCACGGATACCACGCAACTTTTTGAGCCAATCATCGCCACCAGGTAAAGTAAAGTCCGAATCAGACAAGAAAAATAGAATTTGTGGAATGCCCATCGGCTCAAAGGTTTGCTTGATGATGACAGTTGGTTCACCAACCTGTTGTATTTGGCGTTCCATGACTAAGGCGAGTGCTGCATTCCAGCGTAATTCACCATAAGCGACAGGGGTTCGTAACATCGTCATGCGTGTATCATCAATCAGATTTTCCAGATGTGACAAGATAGATGGATTGCCACAGGGGTCTTCTGTAATGCGACTCAGCCATGTGGCAGTTGTCATTGGGTCATCTTCACGAATTGCTTCCAAAAAATTATTATAAGTTTCTTGATCCCACATGGGATACTCTCCAAATTTTGCTAAAGCTATTATCTAAGCATAGCCTGATTTCAAATTTTTGCAGGTTTATCATTCTTAGTTTGAAAACATCTCAGCAACTGATTCGACAATGATGGTCGGACCTGGTAATTTCTGTTGCCAAAACACATCAACAGCGATGATGAGATTAGGTAATTTATCAGTACTATAAGTCGTTTCTACATCTTGTAGCACATAGGCACTTTTGGCGTTTAAGTGATAGAAACGCGCCTCTTTTTTGATGGGGTCAATAATCCAATATTCAGGCACGCCAGCTTTTTCGTATTCATGGAATTTTTCAGCATAATCACGCTGTTGGCTCTCTGGCGAGACGACTTCAATGACAATATCAGCAACACCATCCATGTAAGTTGATGTGAGATTCTGTTGATTATCGCCTAGAATAAGCTGCATATCAGGCTCACGATTCCGTCGTTTTTTTTCGCCATTATCATCAAATTGATAACGCATGACGAAGGGTTCTTGACGAATCTCGCCAATATCACGATATTCAAAATAGGTTGCAAATAAGATAGCAAGATAACGTGTAATTTTATCGTGGCGATCATGTACAGGTGACATTTTTATGACTGTCCCATCCAGCCATTCACAAAAATCAGCCGCATAATCTTGCATGTAAACATCTTCAGAGATGCCCATGCCGATGATATTGCCACTCGTGTTGACTTGTATGATTGTGTCAAAGATTGCCATGATTTCGCCATCCCTCTACCTCTCACATCTATTATATACGACATCTCATGATTGCAAGAAACGCTCTGTTAGAGGTGGTCGCGGACGTTCTGCACCATCGACAATGCCGTAACCATTGTGCATCCCTTGTGCCCACGCATACCAGATAAGTGTCGCAATCTGCCCAGGGTAGCGTGCTTTGAGGTGATTAATCATGTTAGTCGCATAATTAGCAATATCGGTTGGGCTATCGTTGGGACGGTCTAAAACACCCCATTCAGTAATCCAAAGAGGTTTCGATGGTAAGACTGTGCTGTAGGCTTCAACTGAGTCGTCAATATGCCCAAATTGTCCGTAACGCGAGTTAGCTCTGACATCGCGCCCATAAGGATGAAAGGCAACACCATCTAAGCGTTGCCCTTGTGGTGTGCGATTAATGGCATTGCGTGCATAATTAGGTCCCAAACCAGGACCTGATGTGTGCCCTCCTGTAATGATTGACACATCCGAATCGGCTGATTTGATGGCTGGTAAAACGCGGTCAATCATACGTCCATAATTTTGAGGGGACATCGGGACAGATGCGATTGCACCAATCGGTGCGTCTTGTTCGTTCCAGATTTGCCAGCAATGCACAAGACCTTTCCCTGCCCACTGTTGCGAGATGCGTGCCATCATCTCTGCAAAACGGTCAATTAGGACATGCCAGTTTTCATCTTGCATCTGAGTCCATGTGGGAAAGCCTTTTGCTTCGCCGTAGGTTTGATGACTTGTGGTGAAACAGACTTTGTAACCAGCGCGTGTGTATGCTTCTGCTAATGGTGCATAGCGATTATAAGCTGCAACAATATCTTCTGAGCCACGATTATCACTGACGTTATAGCCAAAACGCACCCAGCCAATATCCCCCAAACGATTGGGAGCAGGTCTACCCAATGGATGTCTTGCATCTAAATTCACGCCAACGGGATTAACGTCTAGAGCGTATTTTTGAAATTGTGTCGCTTCTAAGAACCATGCTCCTGCAAAGCCAGTACGACCATCTGGCATTTTAAGGTTAATCCATTCGCCTTCGCGCCCCGTTTTATTGATAACACGCCCATGTAGCTCACGCGGAATGACAAAATCAAATGTTTGTAACTGTCCCAGTATCGTCCCCGTTGGGAGAGGAATCTTGCGAACATTCAAGCCACTACCTGTCGGACGTAAGCGTAAGCCATCAATGTAAACGAGGGGAATGGGGTCGATAATGCTTGGCAAGCGATAGCCTGATTTACCACCGTCTCCCTGCACGATGACAAGGAATTTATTGCTGTTCACCTCAGCAATTTTTTGTCCGACAACAACCGTTGTATTAAGTGGCACATTGACATTGCTCAAGCCAGCATAGGTAACAACATATTGCTTCCCTTGATGCACCGTCGTGACCTGCACATATTTGCCTAAGCGCAGAGAGTCCGATTGTTCACCAAGCCATAATTTTGTGATGCGACCTGTGGCACTCGCCAATACCTTTGACCCTGCCTGACATCTAACTTCCAAACCTAATACATCGCTTGCACTCCCTGTGGAGGTCTCGGTGAAAGGTTGGACAATATCGTAGGGGCGATAATCAGTTGCCCATGCTAAGGTAAACCGTTCATCCAAAACACCATTTGCTCTTGCTCGTTCGCCATAACGGTCATTATTTTGGATACGCTGGTTAATAATCGTTGCTAGTTGCGATGTATTGCTTATGTCGAGTCTATCCACTAGAACTACAGATGGGTAAATTCGTCGAAGATGAAAGAGGGCATCATCGCGCAACCACATATTTGGCAAATTAACAGCCGTGACGTTCCGATAAGGATTGAGGTCATTGCCCGCAGGTCCTCGAATCACTGCTACACGGTCAAAATGATTCAGGTAGGGTCTGAGCGTTGTATACCATTGGAAGAAACTATCATCAGCAGGAAGAACGAAGGCATGAGAAGCAGGGGTATCAGTCATAGAAGCACACTCATCAGGGTCAAATCAAACAAATTTCCCTAAGTGTATCGCAGATTGCTAATTTTAGCGGAGGATTTCCTGAATTGGCTATTTTTTGAGCAAATCAATGAGGATGTCGAACATCATGCCGATAATGTAGCCAACACATGCAAATATTAGGGGCATTCCGATGAGTGCTAGGAAAGCCAATGCAGTCCCCCAATTGAGACTGCCTGTGGTCAGTAAATCGTAAAAGAAGCCACCCACAGCATAGATGACACCAGCCCAGAAGCCGATAAATCCCATGATGATTGTGAGTCGCTTTGCCATGATATGTGCTCAGTGTGTGTTGAGCCACTCAATGATGGCAACGACGATGGTTTCTTGTTCATCTGCAAATAAATCCATGCCATGAGCATTGCCTTCGTAGGTGAGAGGAACGAATGTATCTGGCGCGGTTTCAATCATCTGTGGCACACCTAAAGCAGGAAAGCGGTCACGTTCCGAATAGATGCCTAGTACAGGACGTTCGGTGATGCTGTCAGCGAGACTAATGCGATAATAATTCCATCCTGGAGAGATACCGATTGCACTACGGCAGAACTCATCTTCGGCACAACCGACGATGGCGAGTGAACTCCCCATACTGCTACCTACCGTATGAATAGCTTCTGGATTAACACCAGCGACTTCACGCAACCATATGAACCAGACCGCAACATCATCAACTGCATCAAACCAGTTGATTGCTCCGCGCGTTTCGCCCCAACCACGAATATCAGGTGCGAGGACGTTATAACCATTTGCCAATAAGGGTAGTAAAAGCGGTTCCCAACTTTCACGGGTTGTATAAATTTCGTGCAAGAGAATTACTGTTGGACGTGCAGGGTCAACTAGATAAAAGTCGGCAATGAGGTCAAGCCCATCATCTGCATCAACTTCTACCATTTGTGCTGCGACAGGTAGGGCTGACGATACTTCATCGTCTGTTGCTGATGAATCATCCTGCGCTATGGCTGATGGAATGAAGACTGAAATAATCAATAAAATGAGTAATTTGGATTGCATATTACCCTCTATAATCAAAAAATGGGACTTTGTAAAACTGTCCCATCTAGTTTAACGAATTAGTCTACAAAACGGTACTTCAAAAGTGTCCAGAGTGCAATCGGGGCATCTGTCCATTGGATTTTCTTGCCTTCGTGCCATTCGCGCCCATTATAGCTGATGGGTACTTCGTAGACGCGAATCCCTTTTTTGAGGACTTTGGCTGTAAATTCAGGTTCAAATTCAAAGCCACGCGCATCAATTTTCATATCAGCGACGACTTCTCGACGGAAAACTTTGTAGCAGGTTTCCATATCACTCAAAATGGAATTATAGAGAATATTGGTGGCAAGTGTGAGACCTTTGTTAGCAACCATATTCCAGAAGTTCATCGCTTTACGAGGTCCGCCCAAGAAACGTGAACCATAGACCACATGCGAACGTCCCTCTTCAATTGGACGCAATAAAAGCGGATATTCGCGTGGGTCGTATTCAAAATCAGCATCTTGGATGATAATCACATCGCTGGTTGCGGCTCTGAAGCCTGTAACGAGTGCTGCTCCTTTGCCTTGATTATGTGTGTGATAGAGAATCCGAACTTTATCGCGTCCTTCAGCCTCAATTTCTTGCAAAATTTCTCGTGAGCCATCAGTTGAGCCATCATCAACAATGATGATTTCGTCAGCGATGCGAACATTTTCAACATTTGCGAGAACAGGACGAATCGTTGGTTCTTCGTTGTAACATGGGATGACAACTGTCACGGTGATTTCTTTGATTTCGGCATAATCCCATGCTTTTTGTAATTTTTCTTCAACTGCCATTGAACTTACCAATCTGTGTCATGATATAGAGTGTGCAAATTCTAGCATAGCATTCTATATGGTATAGATTGGATTATCGTAAGATAGCCCAATCGTCAGTTTGTGCATCAGCCAATGCCCCACACATTAACTTGATTATCGCCACTCCCTGAAACCAGCATTGTGCCTGTTGGATTAAAAGATAGCGACAAGACAGGTTTTTGGTGTCCTTCTAAAGTGGCAAGATTTTCACCTGTATTGATATTCCACAGTTTCATGAGATTATCGCGTCCACCCGTTGCTAATAATGTGCCATTTGGATGAAATGCTAAGGCATCTGCACCTGAGACATGTGCTTGCAAAATATGGACTTGCTCTGCATCCAGCAAATCCCAAATGCGAACGGTCATATCCTTACTGGCGGATGCCAACATCGTGCCACCTGGACTCACCCGTAAGTTACGCAACCAATCATCATGATTACCTAGAATCGTCCCTTGTGTTTCACCGTGTAAATCCCAGAGGCGAATGGTGTTATCCCAACTACCAGAAACAACTAATTGCCCCCCTAGTGCAAATTGAACAGTCGAAACTAACTGTTTATGCCCAGTAAAAAGTCCATCTTGACGACCAATTTCCGTGTTCCATAAGCGGATGGTACGGTCTGCACTACAGGAAGCTAACATTGTACCACGCGGACTGAGTGCTACATCTTCAACAGCATCGTCGTGACCTTCGAGTGTGATGCGTTCAGCGACAGTATCGTTATCAGGGTGAATATCCCACAAACGAATGGTTGTATCCGCACTACCTGTTGCCATCACTGAGCCATCGTGACTAAATGCGATACATTTCACAGGTCCTGTATGAGCATCCAAAATTTGTGTTGGTGCGCCACCGATGCCTTCGACATAGAGAGCAACACCTGCTGCATCGGCAATTGCCAACATATGACCACTAGGCGACCATGCGATTTCACTAATCCAGCCCCGTTTGACGCTACTTAAAACACTGAGTTCTGTAACATTATTTTGTGAAATTTGCGTGTATTGAGCCATCCAAAATCCTATCAGTGTAAATTTATGAGTCTTTGCAATCACTATAGCATTGCTTTGATGATTTGGTGCTTGAGACTCATTTTTATCATTCAGCATCGCGGTTGGTTCGACGGAATAAACGGACCATCGCCGTGATAACTGGTCCGAGCAGTATGCGACCTAAACGTACAATGCTACCGATTAATCGGGCTAGCACTGTTGCTCTTGGTGGATAGAGAATCTCGTAGGGGTTTTTTCCTAGTTGGGTAAGGAGTTGATTGGCGGCTGCGATACCTGTTGTTGTGGCTCTTTCCATCCACAGTGAAGGCGTATCATGTCCTATCCAATCACCACAAGCATAGATATTGTCCCAAGGGGTAATGACATGCAAGGAATCATCTGTGGGGACGCGAAATGCTGTGTGGACTTTACTATTGCGCCGAACTGTCGCATGGACAAAATTACCTGCCACCTCTGGGAAAGCACGCTGAACCTCAGTAACTGATTGGACAATCAGATTACGGTCAGGTTGATTGAGCAAGCTATCTTCGTAGTAGTGTAATTCAATAACACTACCCCCTGTTTCGTTGTGCCATTGGGCATAATCATCATAGAGGCGATGCAACCAGAAGAAATTATCAGGCGCAAAATCTCCTGTGAACATGCCCCCTTGTGTGCTAGCTGACGGTGCATTTTTGAACCATAAACGAACGACACCATTGCGTAACCCTGTAGGAAAAATCATCTGTGAAGCCCGTTCAGCAAGCTCAGGGCTGTTTTTGAGAATCCGTTCTGTAGAAGCGGCATTCATCGCTAAGATGATATGCTCAGTATCAAGTCGTCGATACCCTTGCTTAGCACTATCTTCAACAATAATTTGCCAACCATTAGCATCACGAATGATTTGCTTAGCAGTCAAGCCACCTTGCAATGCGCCTCCTACACTGTGAATATAGTCAATTAGAGGCTGAATCAGGCTAGTATGCGAATCGGCAGGCATGTATTGCATCTGCCAGCTATCATTGCGGAGCATGGTGTAAAAGCGTAAGCCAGCGATGAACCCTGCTAGTGAAATTTGGTCTTTGGGAGCAGCTAACAAATTGACACCCAATCCTTCAAAGGTCGCGCGTAAGTTAGGTGTCCAACCTACGAAGTAATCTTTCATGGTCAGACCATCCCACGCAATTTTTTCACGGATGGGGTCTGTACCAACAGTCAGCAGAATACTCGTCAAAAAACCTGGAAGCGATAAAAAATCCCAAGGCTGAATATTCGACCAAATTTGAGGATGAAATAGCAATTGTAGATAATGAAAAGGTGCAGGTATCCACTGGCTACGGACAGCATTACCAGCTTCCATCCGTCGAACCGTGCGCCCCCAACGATTAATCCATTCTTCTCCTGCTGAGGATATAAGAACGGTATCAGTGAAACGGTCAATCATAGCACGCATATTCTCATAGCCGCCCCAAATGGCATGAACACCATGATCGGGCTTGAATTGCCAGACACGTCCGTCATGTTCAAATTGTTCTGGCTCACCGCCTGATAATCGCCCCCCTGCCCAAAGCCAATCAGCATCAATGACAAGGGGCGTGATGCCACGCCCTGCGAGATGTGATGCAGCCGATAATCCTGCTAAACCTGCCCCAATCACAACAACTTGGAATCGTTCACTAGACATATCGAGATAATTTATCCAAAAATGCCAAAGCGTTTAGGACGCTCAGTTTTGAAGTGCGTGAGGGTTGTAAGTCCGCCCATATAAGCATTGAAAAATGGACGTTGGTCATCGAGTAAGAGTTCGACACCACGCGGATTAACACGTCGGGTTGAAATTTCTATCCATGCGCCTAAGTCGGCAAAAATAGCTTGGGTATGGTCTTCAGTGAGGTCATCATCGCCCCAACGCCATTTATCAGGATAGAAGTAATAGTAAACAAGATAAGTAATCGAGGTATTCAATCCCACATCACGATTTTCGTAATTCCAGAGATTTTCGCCAGCGTGAGTTGCCATTTCAGCAGTGAGTGTCAAGGCTGCACAAGCCAAGACCATCTCACGAAATGCAGATTCTTTAGTGCCAGCCATTTGACTCAGTGGTTTAAAGTACCCTTCAGGATGGATTTGTGTGTCGATAATCTCTTTATAGCTTGTAGTAGCTTCATCGAATCGACTTTTATCTTCTAGCACGATGGCTGATGCTGTTTTAAGAGCAAGTAACCAGAATTGCTCAATAGTGTTTGCGTCTGCTTCGGTTTGTAAAAGGCTATCCGTGAATGTGGCAAAACGCGCTAGCCATCCTCCTGTATTTGGTAAATTATCACGTAGCATCTCAAAGGCATGAGCAACTAATAAAGTGTTCGTGATAGTCTCAAACAGTGTTGAACTATCCGATAAGCCAAACCCACTCATGAGCATTTGAGAGGCAAACTCGCCTGCATCATGATTATTGTTGAGACGATAACGCAAAGTGGCATTGATAAGTTGACCTGCGTCGCCTAGGTCAGGTTTGATGACTTGCTCAGGCTCGGCATTTTTATCTTTGGGTTTCCGTTCTTTAATCACATCACCTGATGATGCCAATAACCATTGCCATGCCGATTGTAAATCTTCTTGCTTATCACGCTGTGATTGAGCATTGTCAACATCTGCTTGGGTAAAATATAAGCCGAAGTGTGTTACATCAAATGTCATTGTTTGTATTCCATAACATTACAAAAATTAAGATGTATCGTAATTCATCAACCTTATAAGTGTTGTATCATACAATAAGTTCTCTTTAAATATCAGGAGTGGGTGCAATGACGCCACAACCAACTAATACGAATGAGACACCCCAACAAGCTCTTGACGAAATTCGCAGGCGTATGAAAAACGCAACTCATGAATATTCTTCTGGACGCTTGAGCAAAGTTCAATTTGAGGCAATTTACCGTCATTACACCGAAAAACGCCAGATTGTCGAGCGTATTATCGAGCGCAACCCGAATTCAGACGCATGGAAATCAGCCGCAGCAGAAGGTAAAACCAATTTTCTAAAAGACCGTTTTGAAGCACGTCCTCTATATTATATGGTTATGCGTCGTGGTGAGAAAATACCATTGGCATCGGAAGGCAAAGTGCCCAAGAAAGGCGCAGAACAAATCTATAAATTATTGCAAGCCTTCTGGAAGATGCCTGAGTGGAAATCAGGATTAGCCCGTAAAGCTATCGGTGATGGTATGTGGATGATGGTCATGGTGGGCGAGATGTCACTGACGATTGCGATTTATTTCTTGCAACCATCTACGGTGCAAATCACACAAATGCGCGATTTACAGGGCGATTTTGAGCGTGCGAATCGACAAGCCTTGGAGCGTAATTTATCAGCTAAGCGCATGGTTTTTCCACATAGGGCTATTTTTAGTGTCAATAAATAAGTTCAGAGACACACTGCCTCGTGTGCCTCTTTAATGAGTCTCTTTTATGCCATCTCAGGTTGAAGGACAAGCTCGCGCTCAGTGATGAGCATTGGCAGACCGTCTTTTGGATAGGTGCTGATGCGGGCGACTGGAATCACTTCATGATTGGGGTCAAGCGATAAACGATACCGTTGTGCAATGGTGGCTAACAAAATTTGTGCTTCCATCATAGCAAAGCTATTGCCCACACAGACACGCGCCCCACCACCGAAAGGCAAGTAAGCATAGCGATGATGTTCATTGCCTAGACTTTCGTCGAAGCGTTCAGGACGGAAGGCATCAGGGTCATCCCAATATCGCTCGTCACGATGCACGGAGTAGAAATTCAGGATGAACGATGTGCCAGCATCAATCTGATAGCCACCGAGTTCAATTGGCTCAATCGAACGTCGTCCAACACCTGATACAGGTGGCATCCACCGCATTGATTCTTTAATAACCATCTCGGTATATGGTAAGTCGCGCAAATCAGACATGGTTGGGATACGCCCACCAAGAACACGGTCTAATTCTTCGTGCAATTTCGCTTCTACATCAGGATTTTGTGCTAGTAGATAAAATGTCCAGTTAAGAGCATTGGCTGTCGTTTCATGACCTGCCAAGAATAAACCGACGGCTTCATCACGGACTTCTTTATCACTCATGCGCTGACCATCGTCCGCTTCTGCTAAGAGCAACATCGAGAGTAAATCACCGCGGTCTTGATTTTCACTACGGCGTTGTTCAATTAAGTCATAGACATAGGCATCTAGTTCTCGTAAGGAACGACGCGCCAATAATTCTTGTGGTGTTGGCACCCATGCTGGCAAAACAGAGTTGCGTCCAGCCGTTTCGTTGACCGCTTCCATAGCCAATGCAATATCATCGGCATTATTCTGAATATCGGTATCGAAAATCGTGCGGGCTACAATCCGTAATGTGACCAACATCATCTCACGCGCAAGGTCAATTTGATGCTTCCCTTGCCAGTGGTTCAACATATCATCTGTATACTGCCCCATCGTATCTGCATATTCTGCGATGCGTTTGACATGAAAAGCAGGTTGGACAAGTTTACGTTGTTTCTTCCAAAATTCACCATCACTGACAATCAATCCATTACCGAGAAAGCGTGCAAGACCTTTGCTTGTGTCTTTATATTCTTTGTCTTTTTCAAAGCTCTTGCCTTGTGTCACCAAAATTTCGCGGAACAAATCAGGGTTTGCGACCAGAATTTGCTTTGTCCCCAATATCTCAAGCATCACCATATCGCCGTAGTCTTGTTTTTGGCTTTCGATAAGCGCAAGCGCATCTTCGTTGAAAGCGCGGAATAATTTCAACGCGCCAAAAATACCGTTAATTGGTTCAGGACCAGGAATTTCATTCATTGGTTTAGTCATCAGCTTATTTCCTCATCTCATTGTATGATGCTTTTAAACATCAGCTTGCAATTTAATGAACATTGTGTTGTATAATTCTATTTAGCGATAAATTTATGAGCGTGTCAACAAGCAAATTGGTTGCAATGTAGTATAATGAACACTTGTTGTGTAGTTACTATTAGTTTTAAGGTTTTTTGTGCTAAATTGTTTATCGTGCTAAAGACTTTTCTGACGTGTAGTTTTTGGTTTTTAGTGATTAGTCTTTAGTAGTTCAAGACCCACTAAAAACTATAAAAACATAAATCTATCAGATGCTTATCTTCAAAGCGTTATCAATAAGACGACCCAGAATCAAATTAAGAGAGTGATAAAAATGGCAAAAGAAAAAAAGGTTGATCGACGAATACAGAGAACTCGTGCATTGCTCCGTGATGCCTTGATGCGCTTAATCACAAAAGAAGGTGAGGACGCAAAACGCTACGACGAAATTACAGTTCAAGACATCACTGATGAAGCGAATGTGGCACGCACTACTTTTTATCTGCACTTTGGAGACAAAGACGAATTATTGTTCACCACCATGCGCGATATTTATGAAGAGCTATACGAAGCAACACATGACAACTTCAACAATTCGTTCTTATCTGATGATGAAGCTGACTGTATTGCGACTGACTTTGAGCATGTGAAGGAGTATGGTGATTTTTATAAAATTATGATTGGCAAACGAGGGAGTGCAGCTTTCTTGGCGCAAGTCCGTGAATATCTGGCTGAATCGATTATGGAAATGACAATCAAAGAACTTGTTCCACCAGACCACCCTACAAACTTACCAGCGGATATGATGGGATATGCCATCGCTGGTGCACAGATTGGAATCATCAAGTGGTGGCTGGATAATGGGATGCAGGAATCACCGCAGAAAGTCGCATTCATGATGCAACAATTGATGAAATATGGTCTCGTATGGGGACTAAATGTGTCACCAGACCAGATCCAAACAGGGGCGTAGGGCAAGCGTCAGGTGACCGTATCAGCACAGACGAGCATCATCAGTGTTGGATGGGGCATGATGATAATATACCGCAAACGATAATTACGAGGGTATCATCGTGACAGTCTTCGCAATGGGTTTCATCTTCATCATGATTTTCACGCTATTGATTGGGATTGGCGCAGTGATTTTCTTATCATTTGATGCCACCGCATCTGAGAATTTGCCAAAAACAGTTCACAAAACCACACAACAACTTTATGCAGTTGTGCGTCAAGTCAATACCAATACGATTGAGACTGTTGATGGTCAAGGAACGATTCAACGGTGGGAACGGTCAGCGTAGTAAAATTGGTCACATGACTCTCATTTGCTTAGTCGCTCGGAAAATTCTATCATAGAGGTAGATAGCAAACCGATTTGTCTGTCATTGAAGACAGGCATACTGAACGGAGTTCTCCCTCATGTTCGAGAATGTAGGTCAAGTGACCAAAGAACTGAATGAGCAACAATACATTGCCACTGACGAAATCGCTACAGTGACATTTCTCGCACAGCAACTTGGTAAACCACTCCTTGCGGAAGGTCCAGCAGGGGTTGGCAAGACAGAACTAGCGAAAGCCTATGCGCGTGCAACAGGAATGCCTTTCATTCGTCTGCAATGCTATGAAGGGCTGGATGAAAGCAAAGCACTCTACGAGTGGGAATACGCCAAGCAAATGCTTTACACGCAACTGTTGCGCGATAAACTCAGCCAAATTTTGAGCGATGCGGATTCTTTAAGTGCAGCCGCAGACCGCCTTGGTGAAGAAGAAGATGTCTTTTTCAGTGAACGATTCTTGCTGGCTCGCCCACTGCTCAAAGCAGTTTTGAGCGAAGAACGTGTTGTCCTACTCATTGATGAAATTGACCGTGCGGATGCTGAATTTGAAGCATTCTTGCTCGAAATCCTCAGTGATTTTCAGGTGAGTGTCCCCGAACTTGGCACAATCGAAGCCAAGCATCGTCCTGTTGTTTTCTTGACAAGTAACAACACACGCGAACTCTCGGAAGCATTGAAGCGTCGCTGTTTGTATCTGTTTGTGGATTATCCAGATCATGAATCAGAACTGAATATTGTACGCTTGCGTGTCCCTGAAATGAGCGATAAATTGGCATCACAAGCTGTTGAGGTCGTGCAAAGTCTGCGTGGACTTGACCTCAAGAAAAATCCGAGTGTATCCGAGACGCTTGATTGGGCAAAAGCTCTGATGATGCTCAACGCCGATAGTATCGACCAGAATACTCTGGAAACAACACTGACTGTCCTCCTGAAACATGAAGGTGATGTACAGAAAGCGCGTCGTGCGATGTTGCGCGGTGGTGGACATCCCCTCGATGGGCGCAGTGATGATAGACGACGCGGTGGCAGTAACTTTGACCGTCGTGGTTGGAATTAATTAGTAAATTCTGGGCATGGGAAAACGTCTCATGCCTATTTATTTATCCTGAAATGTCTTTAATCCACAGAATGTCCCAGCTTTTGCAATGAATCTTTCACTTGATTGGCTATTTTTGGATCGTCATGATTGATAAATTGTAAGAGATGATTAACGGCTCGCGGGTCTCTCAAAACTCCTAGCGACCAAATTGAACCTCGTTTGATTTCATCATCATTGCTGTCTAAGAGACCCAATAATATTTCAACAGATTCTTGAATCTTTAAACGTCCAGCAGTCCAAACAGCCTCCCTTACCACAAGATTATCATCACTTTGCAATGCTAAAATAATATCCTCTGTTAGTGTAAGAGATTGCCATTCTTCAACAGCTTGAATAGCTTCAGATGTTCCAATACTTTGTAATGCTTTTAATGCAACATCACACACTCTGTCTGTGTAGTGAGGATCACATTTGGATTTATCAAATAGTCTTTTTTTGATGCAATCAATAGCATCTTCACTACCTAATGTTCCAAGTGCTTCAACTACTTTACACCTGACCCTAGCTTCTGAATCATAGCTAGCGGCAATTAATTCATTAACCACAATTGGATTACCAATTCTTCCAAGCAAATATGCCGCATCTTTTCGTCGAAACCCATTATCGTCATTAAGATATTCAATCAATTTTGGAATAGCTGAACTACCACGTTGAATAATTGCATCGCGTGCAATTTCATAAGCATTATGACTATATCCACCTAATGCGTACATGAAGGCATCTATAACACGTTCATCATCTAGTTTATTCAATTCTCTAAGTGCTGGAATTTCGTATTTATCGTCGTACCAATCGAGTGCCTTTCTAAAAAAAGGAAACTGATCTTTACGCCACGCATTAGCAACTTTGGTCGCCTCTGGAGAGTTGAGTTGCTCAAGCACTTGCACGGCTACATCGCACACTCGTTCATCACACTCTGGTCCACTTCTACCAGCATCCGATAAACGCCTTATCAGACTTGGTATCACTCGTTTATCTGATACATTAACCAAATCTCGCACCGCTTTTATTCGTTTATAAACCAATTTATGCTCAAGATTAGAAAAAATCTGATCTTTTTGTTCTTCACTCAAAGAATTATTCACTTATATTTACCTTCTGAGCTAAATCTTAAAAGTCTGTTTGAACAACTGTATCAAAAGATGAAATCTTATTTAGCAACAATAGTATACTGTTTGACAATTCTTATAAATCGTTAGCCGTTATCTTGTAATGACACTTAATTGCCCGACGCGCGCCTTACAATATGCCTCTGCTTGCCCTTCGCGTAATATTTTGCTGATGCAATCCTTGTACACTATATACAGACGAAATTAGCATAAGTTTTTAACACATTTTGGAACGATTCTTGTCTGAGATGTGTTTAAATAGTTAGAGACAAATTGAGGGCGAGAGCAAATATCAATCTATGCGTAATCAACCATACACTGTGCAGAATCAAGCACTACAAGCAGCGAAAAAAGTGGTGAAACATCCACCAAAACATAATCGTCCACAACAATCTGCTCAGCGCATTGGTGAACGGGAGGCAATTCCTGCACCGCCTCAGCAACTTGCGCGTCGTCCACGCAAGAAACCAAAAAAACGTCTATCGACAATGTGGCTTTTGGCGATTCCTGTTGTCTTATTCGGTGGATTTTTGGCGATATTCCTTGGTGGCTTATTTTTAGTCCAACTCAATTATGCTAACAAAATCTTGCCTCAAGTTTCTGTCGCTGGCATTGATGTTGGCAGTCTGACACAGAGTGAAGCGAGTAACAGACTTAGCACCTCATGGACACAATTGACTCTCACGGATGGTACAAGCACCTACAATGTGACTACAAGCGATTTAGGCATTCAGATTGATGCTGACGCAAGTGCATCACGCGCCTTTGAACACGGACACGGCACAGGTGGCTGGATAGCCTTTATCCAAGCAATTGATGTATCACCTGTGATTACAATTGACGCTAACCAAATGAACGAAGGACTTGTTGCTGTTGCACCACAAATCAATCAAGTTGCTCAGAATGCAGGGGTGACTTTTATTGATGGACAAGCACAAGCCACTGAACCAATCTATGGCACACAGATTGATATTCAAACAACGATTAATACGCTACAGGGCAATCCAGAGATGATTGCAGACGGCACATTAGAACTTATGATGCAAGATGTCGCACCTGATATTACAGATGCAACGCCTCTCGTCGCAGAAGCACAAGCCCTGTTATCCAGTCCGCTTGATATTCGCGTATTTGACCCTGTCACAGGTGATTCTATCTACTGGTCAGTGTTATCCAGCACATGGTCAACTTGGTTAACTGTAACATCAGACCCTAGTAGTCCTATTGGTTTGGCTTTATCAGTTGAGGGAGACTCTGTGCGTCAATATTTGCAATCACAGACGAATAGCACCTTTGATAGCACGCGCACAATTGATATTGATGATGCGGTCAATGCTGTGCAAAATGCGTTTAGCAATGGATCGCCTCAAGATGCAACTATCGTTGTGCAACATTTAGAGCGCACACATACTGTTCAAGCAGGCGAGAGCATCACCAGCATTGCATGGGATTATGGCATTCCTTATTTATACGTTATACAAGCCAATGGCGGACTCGAAAGCGTTAGCATTGGTCAGCAGATTACAATTCCAGCAGCCGATACCTTCATCAGTGAGGAATTCAACCCGAATAAGCGCATCGTCGTGAGCATCAGTCAACAGCGTACTTACGTCTATGAAAATGGCGAACTACTCTACGAGTGGGTCTCTAGCACAGGCATTGATAGTAGTCCGACATGGACAGGTGTTTATCAGGTGATTTCGCATGTACCCAATGCCTACGCCGAAAATTGGAATCTCTACATGCCGAATTTCATTGGTGTCTACGAACCTGTGCCTAACTCTGATTTCACCAATGGTTTTCATGGTTTTCCGACACGGGGCGGTGGTCAATTGCTGTGGGAGAATAGTTTAGGCAGACGTGTGACTTATGGGTGTATTCTACTGAGTGATACGCATATTGCGATTTTGTATGATTGGGCAGAAGATGGCGTGATTGTCGAGATTCGTGCCTAGCCATCTACCCTTGTTTAATATATAGCTAGGCAATTCTATTTAATCAGTCTCGTTATCTCTGACACATTCTTCCCAAAGTGACCACATTTTGTCGTGGTTTACTTCCATTTGTTCAACAATCTGTTGTGTTTCAGGAGTAGTGTAGAGATATAGATGATGTTGTCCCAAAAGCACCTTCACTTTTTCATATGCTTGTTCTGAGGTGATAGTAGTAGCCTCAATTACTTCTTTCCAATCCTCCAATATTGCTGGATCGGGTGGAACAATATCACGAAAGCCTGTCATAGAACCTAACAAGACAGGTAAATCATCTGGATATTGATCTGGTTGTTCTCGCCATATCTTGTCAAGAAAACAACGTAATATTTCTAAAGATTTCTTCGCTGAAAGAGTCATCACTGTTCTCCTAGTTTTTGAGTGAATCGTTTAGGTCTAATCAAATAGACTGCAAATCCTATTGTGTTTCTTCAACCTTCACCTAAGATAGTGGATGAACCTCTTTTTGGAAGGGACACTTACAAATGAGACAATTGATGACAGTCATGCTGGTACTCTTTCTGAGCAGTGCAATCATGATATCGGCTCAAGACGCTGAAACAACTGAAACGCCAGACCCCAATGCCACATTAGCACCAATAGAGCTTGAACCTTTACTAGGTGTGAGTACAACACCACCTGTTGAAATCACTTTACCTGATACATGGCAACTTGCTTTGCGTGATACCTATACTTATCGTGACATCGTACCTGATGATGATGGTACATTCGAGACACTACCAATTGATGTCTATGTTGGTCCTTTAAGTAATGACACACTCGGTTGGATTGTGATGCTATGGGGATACGATACGCTAATTCCATTCTCGCCTGCTGATGGTAATATCACAGTGGAAGAATATAATGAACGCGCGGCGTGGCTTAATGGCTTACGGATGTTGCAATTTGTCGTCTTTGATGCGCGTTGCAATATCGGCACAGCCCCACAACGCGATTATATGATTGGCAATTTAACCGCAATTGGCACGACCTTTAGTGCTGTGGATTGCCCATTTGAACAACCTGACACACGCGGATGGTTTGCATCTCTTACTGTAGATGGCTTGAACTTCTCATTTTTTGCTTATGCTGACCCAATTCAACCCGCAGGAAGTATCGTTGAATTTGAATTACAATCTATTTTGGATACTGTTGTGATTGATGTGGAATCCATTACTATTTCTGCACCAGAATTCCGTGCCACACGCGATGCACTCCCTCAACTGACGCCATTCCCAACCGAAGTGTTACCGACACGATCACCATGAGTTAACAAAATAGTGGAAATGTCATCATTGTAAGGGAGGGTTTGAAACCTGCCCTTACACACAAATAGCCTTTCTGAGCTTAGATTACTAAAAAAAGCACACGCTAAGTTAAGCTGTAATCTGCCCTTCAATCACATTGAGCATGGTCGCTTGTTGGATGAAATCTTCGGTGAAAATATCCAGTTCTGTGGTTGTCACGAGCATTTGACTATCACCCTTGAGCCGATTGAGTAAAAAAGCACGACGTTTGCTATCGAGTTCGGCAACTACTTCATCCAATAGCAAAATTGGATTTTCGCCGATATGGGTTGTCATCCACTCATATTCAGCCAATTTGAGAGCCATCACAGTTGTGCGAGCTTGTCCACGACTGCCGTATAAGCCACAATCACGCCCATTAATCATCAAGCGTAATTCATCGCGGTGCGGTCCTGATAGGGTTACACCTCGTTCAATCGACTCGCGCTGTTCTTTTTCGAGTTGTTCAGCGAATTGAGGTTTAATCGCTTCGGCAGACATATCTCTATGTAAATCTAAACCAATGACATCAAACGAGAGTTGTCCTGTGCCTTCAAACGTAGGTAAAAAACTTGGCTGATATTGTAATGTCAGCGTTTCGCCATGTCCTGTCAGTTGATGATGGTTCTCTTGTGCTAGTGTTTCGAGTTCTCGCAAAAATTGTTGACGTTCTGAAATGATGACTGACCCATGTGTAGTTAATTGTTCATCCCAGTAAGCCAGTTCCGCAGGGCTAGAACGTTTTTCGGCGATACGACGTAGCAGAGCGTTACGTTGTGGCACGATTTTTTCGTATTGTTCAAGTGCTTCGGCATAGTCTCGGTTGACTTGACTGAGTGTGACATCCATAAACCGCCGACGGTCTGATGGTGAGCCTTCAATTAAGGATAAATCACGCGGAACAAATAGCACCACATTGAGCATACCGACAATTTCCATCACCTTTTTATCGACGTTATTGAGTTTGATGGTCTTCTTGAAGCGGGGTGTCCCTGTTGATTTATCCATCATCAGGGTGATTTCCATGCGCTGTAGGGGACTCGTCTTGGTATTAAATTCTGCTGTCATCCGTGCATAGGGAATTGGGTCATGTTCTGTGCGCCAGTGAATCAATTGACGGTCACTTGTAGTATAAGGTGATTTACTGGTCGCAAGGTAATAAATCGCTTCTAGCAAACTCGTTTTACCTTGTGCATTATCCCCATGTAGGACAATTGGCTGTTGCGGTAAAGTCAGTTCGAGCCGTGCATAATTGCGAAAATTAGTGAGCGAGAGATGTTCAATGTGCATAAGAAATGAGAACTAAGTGCCTTGATTAAAAATGAGAGTTGTATCGTATCACAGTCTGATAATATGACCGAGTATCAGGCTGGATAATGGCATGATTAAGAAATTCTAACATTCATCAGAGTGACCCGTCGTGAATTCATAAAACATTCTAAAAACTCTTGTTACAATTTATATTTCATTAATTGTCTTAGTGAAAAATTCACAAAAAACAAATGTTCGTGACATAATTCACACAACTTGCTATAATGACTAACATCGTAAGGCTAGCAGAGGAGTATGCACCTTGCCTGAAATGCAAGCACTCAAACCGTGCGCTCGTTGTGAGCAAGAAATACCAGAAGCATTTTTTGAAGGTAAAGACGCTGTTTTTTGTAAACGGTGTGCCGATGAAATCAACGATATACTCTCCAAGAAATACAGTGTTATTGAAGCCGCGCACTTCCGCGCACAGATGAGGCTTCGTAGCAAGAATCTCCAGAAAAAATTACAAACGCAAACAAGTAATCAAATTGCGGCAGCAGGAGATTAACCTACGCCAATAATTGCGCTTCTGTTTCATCAATCAATTGTTGCAACCATGTCATGAACTCCGTACCACCTGTTCCGAGACTATCGGACGATTGGTTCGCAATGTAGCTGGCAGCATATCTGATATGCATTTTGCGAAATGTCAGTAATTGGTGCAATGTGTGATTGTATGCTTCGTTCAGAGGCGCACTTCTCTTCTTCAAAATATATTCACGGACTTGAGTCGGGTTGATAGATTCGATAAATTGCCGATGAGGTTGTGGCATGTAGTCACGCATAACCATTAGATAACGTGTCATGCTACTTTCTTCATGTGTGATACCCATCAAGCGAACTAGAGACGGTATAATTGAACTCTGTGCCCCAGTTTCCCCTAAAAATGATTGTGGTTTTCCTCCGTATTGTGGTGCATTTTCATAGATAACCTCGTTAAAACCAAACATCACACGACGCACCTCATGGTAATACACTTTGGGATGACAATGCTCTGGCATACGTTTAAGGGTACGCATCATCGCATCTAAGCCAGCATGAATATTTTCAAGTTGTGTCATCAGTACCGCATCATCATCTTGCTCTGTTGCCTCTAAGATGATTGGAATGGCTTGGACAGCTTGTCCAGCCCGTGCTTCAATATCGACATGAATCAAAGTAAACCAAGAAGCATCTTTAAGATACAGAAACTGATGTACAAGTTCCAAATTATCGACCACAAACTCGCCTTCAGAATCTATCATTCGCCAATTCGAGAGTGTGAATGGCGCATACGATAAAATTGGTGGACGTTGTACCATCTCAGCCAAATTACAAAGTGGCACAGCAATATTTTCAGGGATAACTTGTCCTGTTTCTTTACTATCTTCAAGGATATGGGCTGTTGCCAGATAGCCATAAATCTGAAAAGTGCGTTCGACAGCCATCGAATCAGTTAATTGTGTGACATTAACTAAAGGCAATTTTTTGACAGTCTCGATAACTTGTTTTGATTCGAGCAAATCTGGGAGTGTTACACTGAGGTGGTCAAGTTGTTCTGCAATACCATCTGGCAAATATCCACTTAGACTCAACAATGGCTCAGGAGTCATCAAGAAACCGTGCGCGTTAATCTGCCAGCAATCTTGTTGTAACTGTTTCATCAAAAAATCCATTCCAAATATTCTAGGACAATTCTAACGCAACATGCTCAAATAAGATGCGTATAAAGAATTAGAGTTGGCTCATTGGATTTGTGATACACTATTAGTAAAGATTTGTAAACTTAGGGATAATCGTATGAGTGATGAAGACAATAAAAATAACGATGTATCCGTATGGAAAGTTATGTCATCGGTTGGCAAGGCTGTCGGTAAAACAGTGCAGTTCATTGCAACAGGGACAGCCACAACAGTTGATGCAGCTAATCAAGGACAGAAAACACTGAGGAATACTATGTCTGTTACAGAAATTACAACGGTTTTCAACACAACAGATAAAATTGTGAAGTTCGTGAATCGTGAAACAGCACGCGATTCTAAAGAAGTTTTAGGGCAAACCGCAGCGTCAATGCGTACTGACAATACATCAGGTGCGTGGATTCCGTGGTATGACCCACCCCGTTTCTCCGATTTTGATAAGCGTCATATCGAAATCATCATTGATGAGATTCCTGTCGTTTACATATGGCAAAAAGGTGACTATATCTACTGGACAAATCGCCTTGATGAGCAAGGACGACCTGCCAAAGCCTATAAGATGGGCGGTGTCTCACATATCGGAGGCAAGCGAACATTGGTTATTCGCAATGACCCCGAAGCTGGTTATAGCGTCTTCTTATCCAATTCGATGGATGGTAAATAACAACAACAGTCCCCTCAACACGAGGGGATTTTCATTTTAGCTACCTAACGCTCTCTGACTCCCCATTGACCACAATTGGCACTCCGTTACAATATGCGTCGCTTATCGCATCAGATAGGATTACGCTATATGAACCTTCTTGAATATGGACGCATCATCCTGCGACGGGGATGGATTGCGATTTTGTTAGCTATCTTAGCAGCCGTTGCAGCATATGGGTTTAGTCAGATTGTGACCCCTGTTTATCGTGGGACACAAACTGTTCTGCTCGTACCTGTTCGCAGTGATTTAGGACTGACAGAAGCCGCGTTGCGTTTGATTAATGCACGTCAGGCATATCTGAATAGTTCATTACGTGCTGAAGATATTATCAATGACTTACAACTGGATATGTCACCTTTACAGTTATTAGGGGATACAACCATTACTACCATTCGAGATAGTATCGCCATTCGCATTGATGTTGACTTAGAAGCTAATTCTGACCAAGAAGCAGGTGTCCTAATTGGTCCAATTGTTGCTGCATGGAGTCAAGAACTGATTGACCACCAAAACGAACTGAATCAGAGTGCACGTCAAGAAGACCGCATTCAACCACGCATACAAGATAATCCGCAAGTATTTTTACTTGAACCAAATACACGCATTTATACGATTATTGGTGCTGTCGGTGGCTTATTTTTGGGTGTGGTGATTATCTTCATTTTAGAATATCTCGAAAGTAATATTTTGCGTCGGCGCGAAGATATTGAAAACGCACTCAATATGAAAGTGCTGGCGACTGTTCCTAGCGAATAAGCCTCATGACAACTAACGCACCATCTTTTCCGCATCGTCTCCGCTATCATCATCTGATGGTAGCGGTTTTGATTGTGCTATCTGCATTTGCTTTGCGCTCAGTGGCGATTTATCAACGAGCAGTCAGTGACCCAACATTTATCCCTCAAGTTGGCACAGACCATCAATTTTATCTGGAGAGTGCTAAGGGTGTACTTGATGGCACATTTCCGACAGATGCCTTTTATTTCCATCCAGGACCGAGTTATCTTTTTGCGGGGATTTATACACTGTTTGGTAGCACAGATTTTGTGTTGCTCACTTTTGTGATTGCGCTAATTGATGCACTCACTTGTGGATTAATCATTGGTGCTGGCTGGTTAGTCAGTCAACGGGTATGGGGAGGTTATCTTGCAGGAATACTATATGCGATTTATCCTGTTGCTATTTTTTATGCTACGACTCCATTGATTGCACCATTGGCGACTTTTTTTGTCGCTGGATTGACTTTTTTCACTCTCTGGCAAAAGCAAAAATTCACACTCTGGCGCACCATTATTTTGGGGATTTTTGCTGGCTTACTGGCGATTCATCGTTTGAATCTTGCGCCCCTCGCTGGTCTATATGTATTGTGGTTGCTGATGTTAACAATTCAGTGGCGGACAAGTATTTTGCACACAGCGATTTTTACAGTGTTAATTATGGCAATAATTGCCCCATTCACGTATCTAAACTATCAAAACTCAGGTGGAGATTTTATTCCGATTGCAACAACGGGTTCCGCCGAACTCTATATGGCAAATAATCGGGATTCGGCAGGACGGCATGGTATCACCTTCGCTCATGAGCATATCGACATGGCATATGGACAAGCTATCATACGTGATGCACAAGTCGCACCAGAACATTTCTTTGGCTTATTGGGCTACAAATTTGCTTTATTCTGGAGTCACTTGGAAGCAGGTAATAACCTCAACTTTGGAACAAGCCAGCTTCATTCGCCGATATTACGATTCCCAATCAGTTTTCCCGTGATTGCGATATTGGGATTGTTGGGTTTATCCATTGCATGGCATCAAGAAAAGCAAATAGCCATATTTTTGGGGTTGATGATAGCGTGGATGTGTTTCGGTTTTGTACTAGTTTTTGCCTTTGGACGCATTCGTTTCCCAGTCGTTGTACCACTCATTATTTTGAGCAGTTATACCCTCATCACAATATGGGATGCTATCCGAGCTAATCAACTTATTTTACTTTTGAAGCGTCATCTAGTGGCAATAATAGCAATTATGTTGCTCTATGGATTCAGCACATGGGCATTGTTCCCGACACCTAAACTACCACCTGAACGCATCTATGCTGATTTACCATCCGATGCGGTGCGTCTTGATATTCAATTTGATGGTGTGACTCTTGTCGGCTGGCGTTTACTAGATGAATGGGATTATGTGAGCAACGGTTGGATACCCATTTTTGAGAGTTACGCTGTTGAATTGTTCTGGCAAGTGAATCAACCAACAGATATTTCGTATAATTTTTTCCTCGCTTATATTGATGATAATCAACGATATGATGCGATTGATACACCGATTGGCACAGTAAGTTTTCCGAGTTACACCACCGATAGCTGGCAAGCTCAGCAAATTCTTGGCGAAATTGTTACTTTGCGCCTTGATGAGGATATTCCACAAGAGCGAAGCGCACAAATTCGCTTAGGGGTGTGGTATTGGAGTGAGGATGGTCTCATTGTCAATGTACCTGCAAATAGTGGCGAACCCAATATCTTGATTCAAACCATTGCTGTCTTTAATAATGCACAAATGCCTGATGCAACTGATTTACCAACACGTGATGTGGTATTCGGAGATTTAATTGCATTACGTGACTATGATGTACCCACAACTGGCACAATTGGCGAAACGATTATGATTCCCTTCACATGGGAAGCTACCAATAACATCACCGATGATTATCGCTTATTCGTCCATGTAGTTGATGAGGAGGGCAATAATGTTACCCAAGCTGATACACGCCCAATACCGCATTTACAGACAAATAATTGGATGGTGGGCTATGTTATGCAACACAGTATCGCACTTCTCCTACCAGATATAACTGGTACTTACGAAATTTACGCAGGATTGTACAATGATAGCAATCGATTATCGGTAGACGCACCAGATAATCGCTTACTTATTGGTACGATTCAAATTTCAGAGTAAACCTAGAGGGGACTTTATTGTTATGCCTGAACAATTAACAGAAGATACCATTAGTCAAATTATCAGACAAGTCAACGCAATTTTAGAAGAAGCGGGAACAACTGCACGTACAGGGCGCACCCGTCCTGATGTAGGACGGATACCATCTGATGCACCCATTACGCAACTAATTGACCACACCCAACTCGCACCTGATACGATGGCACGCCAAATTGAGATGATGTGCTTTGAGGCTAAGCAACACAACTTTGCTTCTATCTGTGTGGGTAGTTGGTATTTACCATTGGTTGCTGAGTTGCTCAAAGATAGCAATGTGACACTCTGTACCGTTGTTGGTTATCCATATGGTGCGTCATTGCCACAAGTTACTGCATATGCCACTCAGGAAGCTATCAACGCGGGTGCACGAGAAATTGACATGGCAATTCACATTGGTGCACTCAAAAGCCGTGATTTGGTCGGTGTTTTTGAGGATATTTCCGATGTGGCGTTGATATGTCATGAGCACCCTGATGAAGTGATTTGCAAAGTCATCATTGAAACTTCTTTGCTCACGGATGATGAAAAAATCATCGCGTGTCAACTTGCCAAGCAAGCAGGCGCAGATTTCGTTGTGACAGGCACACGCTATGATGCTGACGTATCGGTTGACAATGTGCGCTTGATGCGAGAGGTTGTCGGCGATGGGATGGGTGTTAAAGCCGTTGGAGATATTCGCACCCTAGAACAAGCAACAGCTTTAAGAAACGCAGGGGCAAACCGTCTTGGAACGACACACGGTGTCATCATCGCGCAAGAAATCGCCAGTCAAGCATAATTAAAAATACAAGGGCATGAGAAATTACATATCATGCCCATTTAAATTCAACTCATTGCACGGCAAGTATTTGAGAGTGTTCCAATACTTTCAATCGTCACGCGCACGGTGTCCCCATCTTGCAAAAATTGAGGTGGTTTCATCGCTTTACCAACTCCCGACGGTGTTCCTGTCAGAATCAAATCTCCGGGTAACAAGGTAAACGTCCGTGATAGATAGGATACCAGATATGGTATTTTGAAAATCATATCTTTAGTGTTGCCATTTTGCTTGGCTTCGCCGTTTACTTCTGTGACAATTTGCAAATTATGAGGGTCAGTAATTTCGTCAGTGGTGACAATCACAGGACCGAGTGGGCAAAAGGTATCTTGTGCCTTCGCCCGAACCCATTGTGACTCACTATCTTGTAAATCACGCGCACTAATGTCATTAGCGATGGTATAGCCAAAAATATGCTCATAAGCATCCTCTTCGCTGACATTTTTAGCAGTCTTGCCGATGACAACTGCTAGTTCCCCTTCCCAATCAACTTTTTGGGTGATGTCCGTATGCCATTGAACTGTATCACCATCCGCAATCACACAAGTGGGATATTTGCTGAAAATTAAAGGGCTAGTCGGTACTTTGTTAGATAGTTCAGCAGCGTGTTCGGCATAATTGCGTCCAACACAGAAAATTTTACTCGGCGCAATCGGGGCTTGGATACCCTTATGCTTCATCACTTTGTAGGATTCATCGCTCTGTGGCAAACCATCTGAAGCAATCTCGCGCATGGTCATCGTTGTGCCAAGTGCGTAGATACTCTCACCACGCATCTCGCCAACACTCAAGCGACCATCCAATCTTTCAAAGGTAAGGAGTTTCATTGTTTATGTAGTTTCCTTTTTCAAGATGTGACCAAATTTGCAGGGAGTGCATCAGGACGACTTACTGTATTTTTAATCTCAACGAATTGTCCGCTTTTGGCTGATTTTTCAAACGCTAGCATCGTTTCTAGGACGTGTAATGCCATTTCACCACTTGCGCGATGTGGGTTGCCAACCTCAATACAAGTTGCCATATCCGCCACACCGATACCACGTTGTAAATCGCTTCTGTGCTGATGCTGAACAGTTTGCCATTCCCCTAATTGGGGTTTGTAGAGTAACACATCGCCATCAAAGCGATTCGGGTCAGGCACACTAATTGAGCCTTCCGTCCCATGAATTTCAATACGAGGCAGAGTCGATTTCCATGTGTCAAAGCTGGTGATGATTGTTCCAACTGCGCCATTATCGAATTGCATCAAGCCTGTGACGTGCGTTTCGACAGAGACAGGAATATTTTGCCCTGCAATCGCTTCGTGCCCAGCCGTGCGATTGTCATAGGCACGGTTAGTCATACCTGTGACTTGTTTGATACCCCCAAGCAAATTAACGAGTGCTGTTAAGTAGTAAGGTCCCATATCGAGCATTGGACCGCCCCCTGCTACGAAATAAAAGAAGGGATTCGGATGCCAACTATCGGGACCGTGTGACATCATGAAGGCATTGGCGGAAACAGGACGACCAATTGCACCTTCATCAATAAGCCGACGGGCTGTTTGTCCCCCTGCACCCAAGAATGTATCTGGTGCACAGCCCACACGTAGGTTTTTCCTATGAGCGACTTGCATCACCTCTTGGGCATCGTGCAAGTTAATGGCAAGTGGTTTTTCGAGATAGACATGCTTACCAGCATTCAAAATCTGTAAGCTAACTTCGGCATGAACAGCAGGAATTGTTAAGTTGATGACAATATCAATCGCATCATTCGCTAGTAAGTCATCAACTGTTATGGCTTGCAAGCTGTATTGATTCGCAAAGGATTGAGCACGGTCTAGGTTGATGTCTGCACACGCAACAACTTTCACACGGTCAGAGAAAACAGCTAAACCTGTCATGTAGGCAGGGGCAATCGCGCCTGTGCCAATAATACCAATGTTTGTCATGACGATTGCTCCAAGAGGTAGCTATAACTCTTTTTAACGGCTGTCATCATGTCGGTATCACAACGGTCTAATTCTACGACATGCCACTGTGCTTGACTCGCTTCCAGAATAGCTGGAACATCCATTGCACCATCACCGACAGCGACCATCGCTTCGATATTATCTTCAGCAGGACCATCTTTGATGTGTAATATCGGTAAACGTCCCTGTAAATCTGACATCACTTGCACAGGGTCTAAGCCAGCAACTTTTGCCCAGTAGGTATCCAGTTCAAAGACAATATCATCGTCGAGATAATCTAGCATATGTTGATAAGCAGGTTTACCATCAACAACTGCCATCTCGAACCAATGATTATGATAAGCGAGTGTCATACCATTCTCTTTAACGACTACATTCGCTTCATTGAGAATTTCACAGGCGGTTTTGATGCCATCTAAATCTTGGTAATAATTATCAGGATCAAGCCAAGGACACACCAAATAAGGCGTTTCCATTGGTAAGATATTATCCAGCACAGCATGTTTATCGATGCCGAGTGGTAATGGACTATGTGAGGCAACAATCGTCATATTGAGGTCATCCATCAGCGATTTTGCGCCTTCTGGTGTGACATTCGCAGGAAAGCGTGCTAATTCTACGGCTGTGTAGCCAAATCCTGCTAATTTGCGAAGTGTGCCTGAAAAATCGCGTGCGAGGTCGTCGCGCACACTATATAGCTGTATGGCAATGCTGTTCATTTTAATCATATGTTCTCCCTCAAGAAACAAATGTACATCTTTAACTGTTGACTGTAATGTGTTTTGGCAGATGGTGCAAATAGTTGGCATCAAAAAAGGCGTACATCTCTGCACGCCTATCATTTTACGCCTCGGTATACTTTATGCTGGCTTGTTATCGAGGATGTCTTCGATAGTATCCATTACATCATCATCCAACTTTTCGACCAGTTCAACCGCTTTTAAGTTATCTTCGATTTGGGATATTTTGGTCGCTCCTGTAATCGTCGTGCTGACATTCGGGTTTTTGATTGTCCATGCCAAGGCTAACTGTGCCATTGTGCCACCTAAATCTTGTGCGATAGTGGTCAATTGGCGAACTTTTTCTAATTGTGCTTGACCTTCTTCACTTTCGAGGCGTTTCCGCAACCATTCGTAACCATCTAAGGACATACGTGAGCCATCAGGAATGCCATCGTTGTATTTACCTGTCAAAATACCTGATGCCAGTGGTGACCAAATGGTTGTACCATAGCCAATCTCTTGGTAGAGACGAGCATATTCTTTTTCAAAGCGTTCACGATGGAACATATTGTATTGTGGTTGTTCCATCTGTGGCGGTACAAGCCCGTATTGACGCGCTACACTGTAGGCTTCCATAATTTCTTGCGCTGTCCATTCCGATGTGCCCCAATACATGACTTTACCCTGACGAATGAGGTCAGTCATTGCTCGTACAATTTCTTCCATTGGCACTTCGGGATCCATACGGTGGCAGAAATAGAGGTCAAGGTAATCGACTTGTAAACGTTCCATTGCTTGATGACAAGCATCGAAAATGTGTTTACGGCTCAAACCACGTTGTGTCGGAGCAGGATTTGGTACAGCCCCACCGATGACTTTACTGGAGACAATGTAGCTATCTCTGCGCCAGCCAACTTTATTGAAGACTTTACCCATCACTTCTTCGGCTGCACCGCGTTCATAGACTTCAGCATTATCAAAAAAATTGACCCCATTTTCATAACACATGGTCATGATTTCTTCTGCGCCTTCGACCCCCAGTTGTTTTGAGAATGTGACCCATGCGCCATACGATAAAACGCTCACTTTAAGACCGCTACTGCCTAAGCGACGATATTTCATAATAAAAACTCCTTTTGAGATGGTTCTATTGGTGAGGCGCATTGTAGCGGAGTAAAGTTAAGGGACAGCTAAAATGGATATAGCCATCCCGTGAGAGATACTCAGAGGGTAATACCAGCAGACTGTTCATTTAGGAAGATTTTAGCAAATTCAATAAAGCGATGAACGTCATCAAAATTGCTGACAATTCCCAGTGAGATGCGAACTGCGCCAACGACATCAGTATCCCCATTGTGGAGTAATTGACTCGCTAATTTTTCAAAGGATAAAGCGGTACTGCGGAAGCATTCTTGCAAACGAGTTGCTGAAATATTGTGTGCCACTTCGCCTGCGCCTGGATTACAGAAACATCCTGTTCTGAGCGAAATATTCACCTCGTTAGCAAGGGCTTCAACAAGGCGATAATCGAACACCGTGCCGTCGGCATCATAAAAATTGAGTGCTAGTGTTGCACCACGTTGCTCAGAAGTTACGTCTCCATAAATATGAATTAAAGGTTGCCCATTATCATGACGTAATTGTGTGAGTTCATTTAGCAGATAGTCTGTGAGCATCATCAAACGGTCATGGAGTGAGGCAACATCAATGGCTTCCATGTGGCGCAAGCCAATCTCAACAGCAGGAATTCCTAAATAATTAATTGTGCCATCTTCATAACCTGCTTCGTTATCATGTAGGTAATGTCCATCACCTTGAACTGTTGCTACGCTAATTGTGCCTCCTGCAAACCAAGGGCGACACATTTTTTCTAATACAGAGCGTTTAGCAATCAATGCGCCTAAGCCTGTTGGATAACCAAACATCTTGTAAAACGATAGAGTCACAAAATCAGGTTGATGTTGACTCAGGTCAAGCTGATTCGTCGGCAGGAATGCTGCTGCGTCTAACAAAACATCCCAACCAAGTGCTTGTGCTTTCGCTATCCATGATAAATCGTGCTGAATCCCTGAAAAGTTGGACTGTGCAGGATATGCAAACAGATTATTTCCATCTGAAATGGCATTTTCTAGGTTTTGTTGCAATGCAACTTCATCTAAGCGCAAGGTATCAGCATGAATAGGATTATAAGTAACAGTTGCTCCAGCATTCCGCGCAAATTCACGAATGCCGTTGACTGAATTATGATTGTCAAAGGTTAATAAATACTGTCCATTATCGTCAAAAGGGTAGGCTTCCCCAACGAGTTTAAGTGAAGCACTAGCATTGGCTGTAAAAATAACTACATACTCGTCTGGGTCAGCATTGAGATAAGTCAAAACGTAGCGTCGTGCCGATTCAGTAATTTCGGTAGCAGCTAATGAGGTTGGATTTAATGAGTGCGGATTACCATAAACATTTTTCATCAATAAGTGCATGTGTTGTTGTAATTGCGATTCACCGTACAGTCCACCACCTGTATAGTCTAGGTAAGTGTGTCCTAAATCATCCAAGCGAGCATAATCTATTTGACGTAGCTCATCAATACTCGTGGTACTGGCATAATCAGGATAGTTTGCATTAAAACGCTGACATCGTTCATCTAAGGTCAGATGGGCTTGTTGCATTGCTTGTTGAACTTTATTAACCAAATGATTTTCTACAGTAATTGTTTGCTGTTGCATGATAGTTCCTCGATATTTTCAATGATAATAGATTGTAATAGATTTTTGGTGCATCAGACCTGATGAATTAGTACCGATAACTATAAGTGCTATGTTATGTGCTTTCTTGTACAATAGCCAAATGACTTGAAAATACAAGAAAGTTGCTTTGTGATGGCTTTTCCAAAAATTAGCGAACCTGCCCCTGATTTTACGAGTGTAACAGCAACAGGTGACCCCATTCGCTTATCCGATTACCGTGGTCAGACGGTTGTGCTCTATTTTTATCCTAAAGCTGATACTCCAGGATGTACAAAGCAAGCGTGTAACTTCCGTGATAATTATGGTGCATTTGAAGAACGCGGCGTGCCTGTCATCGGTGTGAGTCCTGATACCGTCGCAGACCAACTGGCATTCAAGGAAAAATTTAATTTGCCGTTTACTCTCATTGCGGATGCAGACCATAGTGTTTCTGAGTTATATGGCGTGTGGGATGACCACGAAATCACGACACGCTCAGGGAAAGTTCGTACATTTACAGGGGCATATCGCTCAACTTTGGTGATTGATGGTGATGGCAAAGTGATTGATGCGCGCTGGGGTGTTGACCCTACGAGTGATACGGAAGCTGTTCTGGCTATTCTTGATGAGCTTTCAAGTTAATAGCGCAAGGAAAGGCAAGTCAAGCCACCATCCATCTTCTGAAATTCGCTCATATCAAGCGTGATGATGTTATTGTAGTACCGTTGCGCAATCTCATAGGCGGTTGGATAGCCATCTGCTAGAAAGAGGGTATCATTGACAGGCATAACATCGGCAGCATAACCTTCTTCGGTTGGGAGTGTAATGAACTTTGCCCAACTCATATCATAGTCAGTGTTTAACGTCGGGTCATGGATTAACACATTTGGCGCGAGTTCAGTTAAGCCCGATTTAAGATGTAGAACACCATCAAATTCAACATAATCAACACGAATATTAGCTTTGACTGTTTGCAATGCTTTTTTGAGAGCATTTGCCCCTGCAACAGTGGTACGTTCGGATATACCGACTAACACTCGGTCAGCGCAAATGAGTACATCACCACCATCCATGAAAGCGTTTTCACCCTCAATTTCGATAATATGATGCTCACTCAAATGAGGAAGCAAGCCTGTAGCTTCACCTTGGCGTGCTGTCGCGCCTGATTTACACACAAAAGCTAAGTCATGAAAAATAATGAGTGGGTCTTCTACAAAGTGTCCATCAGGATAATTTTCATCGGCATCAAGCACAGTTACATCTAACCCTAGATGACGCAATGCAGTGAGGTAATTTTCATACTGTTGCATCGCCAGCGTGACATCAGGCTCACCAAGGGCTTGTGTGGTCAAACCATCAGCAAAATTAGTCGCTGGGCGACGTGCCAATATTTTTGTGATAGATGGTAGCAAGTGCATAGAATATCCCCTAAATAACAAAAGCCCCGCAGGGCTTCTAGTAATTGAGTGTAGCTATTTTACTTGGATTCATTCTCGATTTGTTCATCTGTCTTACCAAAGCGTCGCTTACGAGATGCAAAATCTTCGATAGCAACGAGTAAGGCATCACGTCCGAATTCAGGCCAGTAGACATCGGTGTAGTAATGTTCTGAGTAAGCACTTTGCCAAATTAAGAAATTACTGAGGCGATATTCACCACTGGTGCGGATAATCAGGTCAGGGTCAGGCAAATCCCCAGTGTAGAGATGTTGACTAATCAAATCTTCGGTAACGTTTTCTGGTGCAATACCTTGACGCATAATATCTTGCACAGCATGAACAATTTCATCACGTCCACCATAGTTAAATGCCACGTTGAGTATCAAGCGCGAATTATCTTTGGTCGATTCACAGGCTTCAAGGACTTTGGCTTGCAAGCGTTCAGCGATACCGTCCAGTTCACCAATATGGCGAATTTGTACACCTTCATCATTGAGTTCCGCTAGTTCACGGTCAATGACCATTTCCAAGATTTGCATCAGTAAGTTCACTTCTCGACGAGGACGATTCCAATTTTCGGTTGAGAAAGCATAGATGGTCAAAATCTCGACACCAAACTCTACCGCAGCGCGAATAATCCGACGGAGATTTTCTGTGCCTTGTCGATGCCCTGCTGACCGAGGTAACCCACGTTGTTTTGCCCAGCGTCCATTACCATCCATAATGATTGCAATGTGTTTGGGCACATTGGGTGGTAAATCAGGTTGGGTTACATCTGTTTTGTCATCTGTCATTAAAGTCATGAACTTGTGCTTCCTCTTGCTATTGATTGGGTGATAAACAGAATCCTATGCTTAGACTACTACAGCATGGGTCGGGAAATTCCTTAAACTTCCATAATATCGGTTTCTTTGGTCTTGCTCATGTCATCAATTTGACCGATATATTTTTTAGTTAATTCTTCGACTTTATCTTGACCACGTTTTGAGTCATCTTCGCCAATTTCGCCATCTTTTTCGAGTTCTTGGATGTCTTTCATGGCATCACGACGAATATGACGAATCGATACACGCGCATCTTCGGTGCGTTTGCCAAGCATCTTCACCAATTCAACGCGACGTTCACGCGTGAGTTGTGGCATATTGAGGTGAATCGTACCTCCGTCGCTATTTGGATTCACACCGATATTGGCTTGATTGATGGCTGTCTCAATCGCAGCAACGGCTGAGGGGTCAAATGGACGAATGGTAATCGTCATCGGTTCAGGTGTTGAGATGTTGGCAAGTTTACGTAATTCAGTGGCTTGCCCATAATAATCGACCATCAAACGGTCAACTAAACCTGTACTGGCGCGGTTGCCACGAATGCCGACCAAATCATCCTCAAAAACAGATGCTGTACTTGTCATACGCTCTTCGTGGTATTCAAGAATATCATTTAACATAATCAACCTACTTTCTCATAGGAATGGGTATTTTTACATTAGAATGTTTTCTATTGTAGCGTAATCTTCAATTTTCATGAAGTTGCGACCTGCATCATCACGATATAACAGGTGAAGCACTCATTGCGACATCCCACTATTATCGCTATGCTAGCTGATATTTTATCATCATTGGGACGTTCATTTATGTTTGAAGCGATTATCTTGCCTGCGATGAGTCTTGGCTTGAGTGCTGCCAGCGTGCCAGGACCCTTGCAAGCCTATCTGCTCAATATCACCCTCAATTATGGTTGGCGACGGGGTTTGCTGGTTATCTTATCTCCATTGATTGTGGATGGACCTGTCATTTTTGTGACAGTCTTCGTTTTACAACAAGTCCCTGATTGGGCAATTCAATTGATTCGTCTGGGTGGTGGCATCCTCTTACTCTGGATTGCATGGGGCGCATGGCAACAACTGCGCTCAGGCGCACAATTCACATCAGATGATGAGACGACAATCAAAGCCAATATCTCGCCGCTTAAAGTTTTAGGGACATCTGTTGCTATGAATACTTTTAGCCCAGGACCTTATTTGTTCTGGTCAACGGTGACAGGACCTCTACTGATTGAAGCACTCGATATATCGCTTTGGGCAGGTATCGGGATGCTGCTTGGATTTTATGGGGTTTTCTTAGGTGGAATGGCTTTGCTGGTTTTCGTATTCGATAGACTTGGCACAATTGACCAAACAGTAACCGAAATTATTTTAGTGATTACGATAGGTTTGCTGGTGTGGTTTGCAACACAACTAATTATCGCCGATGCGATGGGCTTTGTATTCGTTCACCAAATTTTGACAGCATTAATTGCTTTATCGGTTATTAGCTATCTGGTGATAATACAACGCAACAAAAAAGACACACCGAAGCGTGTCTCATAATGCTAGGCATCTATCGTCAGCTTGACATCGAGTTTCCAGGCAATATGAATCGCATGGAGAAAATCTTTTAAGTCAATGATGGTGCGGTCATCATTGGGCATGATTTGATGCAAAAATGGATGCTGGGCTATCTTTTCGTCATTAGCTGGTGCAAGTGACATGATTTCATTGGCTTGGAGTTCACTGCGCTCGATGGCGTTGTAAAACAGTAACATAATCGCACCATGATTCGGGATAATATCCCCCACCATGAAAATCATCTCGAAGACTTGATTCGCATTCAGGCTAAACTCACCTAAGAAGCGATAAGCTGCTGTGTTATCTTCAAAGTAGGTCACTCCTTGTGCACGTAATGCTGAAATTTGTGCGCCATCGTACTGAAAGCCTTCCACACCTTGTTTGAGCAAGAGCCAAATAAGTGGTTCATTGACGGAGGGTAACTGATTGAGTAGCCATTCTTCGCCACGTCCACTAATAGGATATTGCACAAAACCAGCACATCCGAATGATGTACCTGTACGGTTAGCAGGGCATCCACGACAATGATGTGCTAGCGGTTTTAACTCATCTGCAAAATTGAGAATATCTTGGACGACTATCAGTTGTGTTTCTTCTTCGCCTTCGGGCGTACTGCGTGTGAATTCAAAGCCCATTTCAGATGGCGGACGGTCATCGCCATTTTCGCGGAACATCGCAATAATTGTTTCAGCACGTTCACGACTTTTGAGACGTTCCACAATCCCCTCAGTTGTGAGTGTCTGCTTGGGAACGCAGTCGTAGTCAATTACATAATCAATTGCCATACATCAGCTTTTCATTTGTTGAGCAAATAGACGACTATTTTATCATGCTCAGGAATCGACTTGCAGTGTGTACTGTATAGCTTGCGAGGTCATTGGCGCGAAGGGACTGATAGCAATATACACTCGTTGGGTATCATCACTGAAATCAATCGTCCATGCTGGCTCATTGCCTGTCGATAGAAAACGATGCACAATCGGCTCACCACTCGTCTGCTCAATGACTTGTACCCATGTCCGTTGTGGGAGACGATTATCAGTACGTATCCAGCCATCAGCAATCCAATTGCCATCATCTGTTTCAGCATCATGATGATAGCCAATTGCATCCAGACGAATATCATCAATAGCAACACCATTGAAAGCGATAGCATCATCCATGACCATCTCGAAGCGCACTAAAATTTCTTGTCCGATGTAAGCATTCAAGTTGAGTCTATCCATGCGCCAAGCACTATCGCGCCCTGTATAAGCTGCGCCGTATGCCCGTTCATTGGGATTAGTGTTTGTCATTAAGTCAGTCGATTGCAGTTGCCAGCGTTCACCACCATCTGTGCTGATACTGACATAAGCATAATCCCAATCCGTTTCTAAATCATGCCAGATATTAAAGGTCAATTCTGCTTCATATACCTCGCGCAAATCAAAAGCACGAGTCAGCGTCGGATTGCTCAAATCGCCTCGTTGTGAATACCACATCATCTCACCACTGGTTGGACTAATGGGAAGTAATGGCACAGTATCGGGTGCTATCAATTGAATAGTTGCGCTATCAGGCACATCATAGAAGCGATAATAATGCGTGCCATAAGGTTGTAGGAGGCGTGTATCTATAAATGATTGTGCAGGGATAAAGTTCGTAAAATTGACGGAGGGTAGTACAGGTAAGCTAGGATAACCGTAGATAGTATCACTATCAGCTAGAATATTAGCAACAACCCAATCTGCAAAGGTTTCGTCAAATGTTGTGCCATAGTTTGCCAAAACAACATCGACGCTAGCGATACCATCATCAGTGCTAAGAACAATCTCACGCACCGCATCTAAGCCAAAGCGGTCATGCAGATAGAGCATGAACAGCATCGCATTACCGTATTCGGCACTAAAATTGCCACTTGTCCCCCAATGAACAAAGGAAATTTCAGGGGAATTCATGAAGGCTTCGATGAAAGACTGTGAGTCATTCATCCCTAGCAAATGTTCGGTCAGTACAGCAACGCCTTCGTTAATCCAGCTACTTTCGCCTGTATCAATGTTGTCATGCACCATGTGAAAAAATTCGTGAGCAGCAACACTGATGCCAATATCCGACACATTAGACTGTAAGACAAAATCATCCAAAATGAGCATGTCGCGTTCGTTGCTACTTTCGGCAATCGCACGCGGAAGCGCATTACTTGGCGAGTAGTACCCTGCGTAGCCTGCACTCATCTGTTGGGTGATGACGACATGCAAGCGCACATCACCATCAATGCTAGGAGAGGCTTCTTCACCCCATAAATCACGCACTGCTTGATACACATCGCGGTCAAAACGGTCTGTGAATTGTTGCAAGGATGCCTCATCAGCGACGATGGTATCCTCTAGCCACAGATAGACATGCTCACTGATAAAGCGCAAGGTCATCGGCACATCGACATAACCATCAAGACGTGAAATGCGAAAAATATCTTGGTCGCCAATTTGCCGTGTGGGAGGTGAGAGTGGAATTGCCACCCCAGCCGTGATGCCGTTCAAGCGATAGACGATGTCGTATCGGTTAAGTTCGGGCAAGTCCGTTTCCGTGACGAGCGCGTAGGTCGGGAATTGCTCAGTATCGACACTCAAATCATAGGGAACATCATCCTGTGCGATGATGATTAGTGGAAATATCAGCAAGCATAAGGCAAACAATCGCTTCATCAGTGAGATAGCCTTTTTAGAATCAATATGAATTTTTACATGATATAATTTTATCGCATGTTTGTACTGATGGAGTTCCACCTATGACTGATTTTGCGCCATCTATGAGTATTCAAGATGAAGTGATGGCATTTTTACTGACATCCCCATCACCACAAGAGATTATTGATTTCAAAGCATCAGATGTTGCACAACAACGCTTACGCTATCTGCTAGATGCTAATCGTAACGGGACACTCACAGATAATGAAGAAGCTGAATTGGACGAGGCAATGACGGTCAATCAGTTTATGATGACACTCAAAGCTAAGGCACATAAGACACTGCAATGACCTATATTCCAGAAGTACTTCGTCAGGAGGTTATGGCGCGTGCCAAGCAATGTTGTGAATATTGCTTATTACATGAGCGTGATAGCATCTACTCGCATGAAATTGACCACATCATCCCTGAAAAACATCGCGGAGAAACTGTCAGCGACAATTTATGTTACGCTTGTTTGGATTGTAATCGCAACAAAGGAAGTGATTTTGGATCATTTGACCCTGAAACTGACGAAGTTGCACTCTTGTTTCATCCCCGCAAAGATATTTGGTCAGAGCATTTTAAGTTAGAAGATGGGCAAATCATTCCTATATCAGCTAAAGGTCGCGTAACTGAATTTGTCCTAAAGTTCAATACAACTATTCGTGTTCGCAACCGTAAATTGTTGAGTGAAGCAGGACGCTATCCTCCTAGAGAACCCAGTACATCCTAAAACAACTTCTTCTGCTGTAGCGGACGCTTCCCATCCAACAACACATAAGGCGCGAGTTGTTCTGGTGTGCGGATGCCCAAGCGTCCTAATTGCCCAAAATCACGGAGAGCAGTCTGCTGGCGTGCTTTGATGATATTATCGGCACTTTTTGCACCCACATTCGGCAAGCGCATCAGGGTTAATTTGTCTGCGGTCATAATCTCAATAGGATTGTTGACCAAGTTGACCTCTGCCCATGCTAATTTAGGGTCAATGTCGGTTCGTAAGTTGCCACTCTCGATAAAGGGCAACTCTTCGACATCCCACGCATAATCACGCAATAGAAAACTCGCCTGATACAGCCGATGCTCACGAATTAACTCTGTCGCTGTCAAATTCTCGAACGGTGTGCCGACAATCGGGCTAAATGGCGAAAAATAGGTTCGCGCCAATCCCAGCTGATTATATAGCCTATCACTGAGGGAGAGCAATTCGAGGTCTGTATCACCGACAGCACCAACCACAAATTGTGTGACAATACTCGCGCGTGCTGTGTAATCCGTCTGTTTGAAATGATGGGCGGTTTGCAAGGCTTTTAACAACTCACCGAAAAAATCTTTCTTAGGGGCAAGGCGAGATAAGCGTTCTTCGGTTGCGCCTTCCATATTGATAGAGATGCGGTCTGCGAGTTGCATCGCACGTCGGATTTGCTCATCGTCGGCACCAGGCATAATTTTGAGATGCACATAACCGCGATAATTGTATTTGTTGCGTACCATATCAACTGTATCGAGGATTTTATCTTGCGCGGTTACACCGCCTTTGATGATGCCTGATGACAAAAATAAGCCATCGACTTTTTTGGAGGCTTGCAAGGTATCAAAGGCTTTTGCAAGTTCGTCAGGTTGGATGGTCATGCGTTTTGTGCCACTGTGCCCTGCTCGGAACGGACAATAAAAGCAATTGCGTTCGCAAGCGGTGGTCATCATCGTTTTGAGGACAGGCTTCGCACCTTTGGGCGTTTTGAGATGGGCAATACAATCGGTCAAACTGGGTTGACGATGCTCATCTTTCATTTTTGTGGGTGTGCGTTCGTTTTGTGGTTGGTCGCCAGCAGGTTCAAAGAGTGTCACATCACCCATTTGTGTCAATTTTGTGATGGCATCAGGCTCGATTTTGAAGTGCATCTATCACCTCATAATTAGAATTTATGTTCTAATCATAACACACATACTGACAATAATCACAGGATGATGTCCCAAACAAACATCATCCGAACAAAAATATGACGTGACACAAGCCAAGAGTTAAGGCGAAGTTGGTTTCGTGGATTGAGTCAGCGTGTTATACTCTACAGCATGGATATGAAACCAGAAACACAATCATTAATCGACATGATTAAACAACGAGGTTGGCAAGGGGCATCACGGACTGCGTTAGATGTGATTGAGCCAATCGCGCCCTTAGTTTCTAGCGTTTTATGGGTTGTGCAACCTGTTTCAACTATCTTTGGCGCACAGAAAACAGTGGGGACACTCGCAAATTTGCTTGATAGTCCGCAAGGCATTGAGCAACTACGTGAGCAATTAGACGAGAAATAGCCGATTAGTCTGGTACGAGAATCCATAATTCAAGGTACAATACAGACATTAGCGATTGATACCCACCGACTCAGGGGGAATCCAACGTGGATTTATTTGAACAACTTCTTACAGGTTTAGCGGTGTTGTTTTCCGACACACCTTTTTTGACCTTTATCATTATTTTGGTTGCTCTGTTTGCGAATGTGTTGATTCGCCTGACACAACGGCAACCGATGCGCCGTCTCGGTGCTTTTGACCAAGTGATGAAGATGACAGGCGCAAGTGTCGAATCCAACCGTTCTGTGCATGTCTCGGTTGGTAGTACGACCATCGGTGACGACACAACGATGGTTGCCATGATGGGTAGTGAATTTATCTATTATATGACACGCGAAGTCGCTATTGGTGATGCACCACCGATTTTCACTGTCACCGAAGGCGCAACCCTCCCCTATGCGATTGATACACTCCGCCATGCCTACGAAGCCGAAGGCAATCTGCGAGGCTACAATGGCTTGAATATTTTCAGCAAAACACCGATTAGCACACGCTGGTATCCGACAGGGCGACGCTCGTTAGCATTTGCGGCTGCCTTGATGAGTATGCAAGCCGATGACCAATTAACGGGCAATGCGCTATTGGGACGTTATGGCATTGAATTGAGTTTGATTTTAGATGCTGCTCATCGTAACGATGTGCCGACCATCGCAGGGAGTGACCATTTAGATGGGCAAGCCGTCGCTTATGCCATGGCAGATGATGCCTTAATTGGTGAAGAAATTTTGACGGCATCGGGCTACCTAAGTGATGGTTATCGTCTGCAAAAGCGTAATTTTGCCATTGATTTGATGCGCGGATTAGTCGTTGTGGCGATTATCATCCTTGTGATTTATAACGTGGTGGGAGGATAAGCAATGAGACAATCCCTCAACACTTCCCTAACAACACGTTTCGTTGTCATTATCACAACCACATTGGTGAGTATCATCGGCATTATGACCTTGCTCGGACTCATTTTTGGTGATGTGCCGTATGCCGTTCCTGAATTAGTCCCTGTCGTTGGTGGTACTGCTGGCACAATCCCTACAGGTCTTTCAGCACAGGTATTCATTCGGTTGGCAGTCCTCGTGCTTGCTTTTTCAATTATTATCGGTGTTGTCAATTTGCTCTTGGTCAACATTCAGCGCACCCTACATGGTCCGACCATTAGCTCTAAGCTGAACAGTTTTGTTGTCTTGGGGGCATTCCTTGTTGGTATTTTTGCGACCAGTAACGCCGAATTAAGTAATTTCCTCCTAGAAGATATCCAAACACCGATTGAAAGTGCGCTAGCAGGTCTCATATTTTTCGCCCTCGTTTATGGGGCATTTCGCATGTTGAAGCGTCAAGTTACCGCATCGGCGATTTTGTTCATCGTCACTGTTGAAATTGTTTTGATTGCTGCCTTACCAGGCGATGCGTTCCGTGTTGTGAGCCAATTAGCTGATTGGCTGTTTAATGTTCCAGTGAATGCTGGGGCGCGTGGGATACTGTTAGGGATTGCATTGGCAACTCTGATGACAGGTTTGCGCGTCTTAATTGGTCAAGACCGTACCTATGGTGAGTAAAGATGAACGATTGGGATAATTTCGATAATTTTCCAGAAGATGATGATAATGACTTCGACTGGCTCAATGATAATGATGATGAGCAGTCCGAAGATGCTAGCAATGACTCATGGGGTGATTTAGGCGACCTTGATGACCTTTGGGGAGAAGATGCTGCTGATGAGGACACATCTGATTCCGATAATTTATGGGGCATTGAAGCGGATGATGATGGCAATGGCATTGATGATGTCGATGCCTTCTTATTTGCATCCACTGATGATGCCGATGATGAGATAGACGATTTCTTGCTCGGTACATCAACCGACGATGACAGCGTAGATGATTTTTTACTGGCTTCATCGAGTGATGACGATGTTGATGCCGATGATTTCTTATTCGGGACAGCCAGTGATGACAATAGCGATGAACTAGACGATTTCCTACTCAATACATCCTCTGATGAGGATAGCGACGATTTCTTATTTGGTGTTCCAGCCGATGAGAGCGATGATAGTACTGACTTCGGCGATTGGGGTGACCTTGACGATAGCAATATCTTCTCGCAAGATGCACCACAATCTACTGCATCAGATGATGACTTAGGTGTACCAGATTGGCTGGCTGATATGCCTGAATCGGGTGATGAAGCACCTATTGATGAAACCCCTGACTGGCTGGCTGATATGCCTCTGCCTGATGCAGATGACGACCAAGTAATAGAAGCCACGGCTGATGACGCTCCAGACTGGCTGAGTGATATGCCAGTTCCAGGTGAGAGTGCGCCTGCATTTGATGTCGATGCCCTAGAAGACGATTGGCTCGGCGATGTTGCTGGCACAGATGAGCTGCAGTCTAATGATGATTTGGGTACACCTGATTGGCTTCTTGATGTCGATGATGATGACTTGGCAGAGTCTGCTAGTGATGACGATATGCTCGATATTTTTAGTGAGTTAGACAATGAGCCTATCGCAGAAGCATCATCTGATGACGACTTGTTGAGTATATTTGACGATTTAGAAGATGATACTGAAATTGTCGCAGAAAGTGATGATGAGCTACTTGATTTACTCAATGACTTTGGCGACGGTGATAGTCAGGAATTGGGTGATTTACTTGCATCGTTGGATACAGACGATGACGATGGCGATTTAGATGATTTACTCGCATCGCTTGATGGGGATAGCACCGAAGAAGCTGACCTCGATGATTTATTTGCATCACTCGAAGATGAAACAGTAGACGAAAGCCTTGATGCTGATTTTGCTTTCTCAGATGTTGTTGACGCTGATAATCAGTCTGCATTCCTTGAATCCGATGCTCAGACAGCCGATGATGGCTATCTTGATGACTTATTCGGTGAAGAGGATGCTGTTGCGAATGACCTCGATTTCTTTGATGAAGTAGCCGAGCCTGATAACAGTCTCGATTTCTTCGATGAGCTAGAAGCTGAAGCTGTCGATGACCTTGACTTTTTTAGTGAGTTGGAAGCCGAAGACGCGAATGACCTTGATTTCTTCAACGAACTAGACACTGAGGATGCCGTTGCAGATGACCTCGATTTCTTTGATGAGGTCAGTACACTAGACGAAACTTTTGAAGCTGAGGATGATGTCTTCATTGAGGATACGGCAGATTTAGATTTTATCGATGCTGATGAAGACGCAGAACAAATCGTTAATCGCAACACAGAACCAATCGCCGAACCTACTGAGGATATGTCATGGCTGGATGATATTGCCGAGGTCGATGGTAGCACCTTTGATGAGGCAATGCCTGTCCAGTCAGAACCTGTTGATTTAGACGCATTGATTGACTCATTCGATGTATCAGATAATGTCATTGAAGACGATGATGATAGTATTTTAGAACCTGTCACTGACCTTGATAGCTTTTTTGACCAACTTGACCAAGAAGACCTTGAACCCACTAGCCAAGCGGATACAGCCGTTCCTGAATGGTTAGCGAGTTTACAAGAGCAAGGAACAGGTGAATCTGCTGCGAATTTACTGCGTGACCGCGACAATCGCTCACTGGATGAATTAGATGACCGTCTGCTTGATTTGCGTGACCGTGGACTAGAATTATCATCCTCTACTAGCGAAACAGATGATGAGCCAGTTGCACCACAACCTGAAAAATTATCAAAAATTATCCCTAATATCGACGAAGCCCTTGTACCAGCACGCTTCAAAACAGATGAGTATGGTGCTGTTACGATTCAACCTAATATCACCCCCGAACAAGCCCAACGAGCAGCACTCTTACAAGGCTTAGTTGGGTCGTCACTCGGCACAGATGGCGAGACTGGGACGAGTTCCAATGCAGGAGCAACAGTTGTCCAGAGTATTATCAAACGGGCAGACCGTGTTGTGATTGCGCTACTCTTGTTGGCTGCTGTGATTGTGCCTTTTACCTATGCAGATTTTGCAGGCTTAGGACTTCTACCAGCAAATGAATTTGCTACCGACAGCCCTGAATTTGCTGCATTTGAACTCATCGAAAATCTGAATCCGAATGATTATGTGCTCATTGGTGCGGAATATGGTGCATCAGGCGCACGTGAGTTAGATACAGCAACGCGCAGTCTGATGGAACATATCATCATCAATGGTGGTATTCCTGTGATTGTGAGTAGTGATGCAATTGGTTTACTCCGTGCTGAAAATATCGCGGTTGACCTCTTAGGCGAAGATGTACGAAATGCTGGATATTTCGTGGTTGGCTTATTGCCTGGTGGCAATGTCGGCTTGCGTGATTTTTCTCAAAATTTCAATGTCGTCGTTGGTACAGACATCACAGGGCAAACGATTGATTTACGTGCCGAAAGCCTAGATGACTTCGCCAGCATTATCCTGATTTCGGAAAGTGGTGAACGTGTTCGCAATTGGATGGAACAAATTGCGCCTGTCACCGACACAGAGATAATTGTGGTCACGAGCCAATCAGCACGTCCAATTGCACTGCCCTACGTCAGTTCAGTTGACAATGTGGTTGCGATGCTGACCAGTTACGAAGATGCTTACACGTATCAGCAGATGTCTCTGGCACTATACAATCCATCTGAAACACCAATTCCATCACCGACTTTGGAAGCATCACCCATACCAACGGAGACTCTTACCCCTACTGAAACGCCTGTCCCTACTGAATCTGAGGATGATTCAGCAGATGATGAAGAGACAGTCCCATTGGTTGATGAAGAAGACGATGCGACTGAAGAAGTTGAAGAAAGCGATACTCAATCTGCGGAAGAAGAGGATGAATCCGAAGTAGAGCCAACAGCGACTAACACGGTACAAGCGAGTGATACTCCTGTGCCAAGCAACACGCCTCAGCCGACAGCAACCGCAACACCTGCTCTGATTGAAGTCGGAACGATTATCGCCGATGGACGAGTCAATGTGCGTTCAGGACCAAGTAGCGACTTCCCAACAGTGGCAGGGCTTGACCCCAACTCACGAGTGCGTGTGATTGGTCGCAGTGATGATGGAGAGTGGGTTAATGTGGTTCTCCCTAATGGGGGCGAAGGTTGGTTAGCAATTTTCTTGATTGACATTGAAGAAATCCCTGATGATGAATGGGATGGTGCAAGCAAAGATAGCTTTTTCCCTGTGTACTTTAGCCGTCCACCAGAGGTTAGACAAGGTGACGACAGCGACACTGTACTTGTCGGGCGTAACGCATCGGGCATTACGGTGACTGTTTACAGTGATGAAGACCTCACAGAAGAATTGACCGACATCGCTAATGGTGCTGAGTTCATTGTGATTGAAGAAGGTGAGCCAGCCACACAAATTCTCTTGGCGGATGGGCAAATCGCTTTCATCGAAACACGCTTAATCGTCATCAATGAACGTCCGCGTGATGAAGTTGATTTTGCACCGACCTTAACACCGACATTCACGCCAACAGTGACTCTCACACCATCACCCACCTTGACGGTGACACCTATTTTGCCAGAAATTACTCCTGCACCATTTGTGAACCCAGAAACGCGCTCTAGTTCGCAAGTGCTAGGCTTATTGGGGGCAATTGTGGTGATTGCACTCGGCAATATCTATTGGATTTTACGCTGGTTAGGACGACGTGACCAATGAGTTTTCTGATTAGCTTAGTTCTCACACTAATTGTATTCAGCTATCTACTAGACGATAATCCGCTATTTCGATTGGCTGTATCTTTATTTATTGGATTGGCAGCAGCCTTTACCGTGACCGTCACCTTGCAGAGTGTTATTTTGCCTGTGTTCAACAGTGGTTTCTTCAATGGGGTTGATGTCGATGCTGGATTGTTTGTCTTCGCTCTGATTCTAACTATTCTGTTGTTGCTCAAACCCTTCCGTTCGTTGCGGATTCTGACTAATTTTTCACTTGGTTTTTTAATTGCTGTTGGTGTGGCAGTCTCTATCATCGGGGCAATCTCTGGTACATTGATTCCACTGGTTTCAGCAACGGCTGATATTGATATGAGTGGCAATATCACCAATCTCATTAGCCAGATTATCTTGGTGATTGGTGTCATCACCTCGCTGATGTACTTCAATTACAGTGCGCGTCAAAACGAAACAGGCGAGATTGTGCGTGGCTCAACTATGCAAGTCATCGCAGGGATTGGGCAAGGCTTTATTGTGATTACATTAGGCGCACTCTATGGTGCTGCTATCTTAACCAGTTTAACGATTCTCACTGGACAGCTTGCAACGCTGTTCAATGGTCTATGATTTAAGCGAGAGGCAAGCTATGGCAAGCAATCGAGTCAGTTCGATACTGGCAGCCGATTTTGGGAGTGTACGAACGCGCGTTGTCTTATTTGATGTAGTTGACGGGGAATACCGCCTTGTCGCGCACGCAACAGGACGCACAACGTTGGGCTTCCCTGATAATGATCTCAATAAGGGCTTGCGTCGCCAATTGCAAGAACTCACACGAGTGACAGGACGCGAATTTTACAATCAAAATGGGCATGTGGTCACACCAGAAGACCGTCAGCGTAATGGGGTTGATTACTTCATTACAACAGCAAGTGCTGGGCGACCCATTCGCACTATCATTATTGGTCTCTTGCCAGAAGTCAGTGTGGCGAGTGCCTTACGCGCAACATCAGGCACATACATTGAGCGTGTCGCCGAATTTCACTTGCGTGATGGCTATACCGAAGAAGACCGTCTCAATGCTATCGTCACAGGGCGACCCGATTTAATTTTTGTAGCTGGTGGCACAAATAATGGCGCACAAGAGGCTCTGAAAGATATTCTAGAAATCGTTGAACTCGGCTTGAAAATTCAGGATAAGGAATTACGTCCCCCTATTTTGTATGCAGGGAATAAAGCATTACAAGAGCACATCAACGAGCGTTTTAGTGGCTTAACCGATGTGATTCTGAGCGAGAATATCCGCCCTAGTATGACAATTGAAAGCACGGATGCTGCCCAAATTGCACTTGGTAAAGCCTTCGATGAGCACCGTGAAACCCAAGGGGTCGCTTTTAGCACTGTTGGCGAGATGAGTAGTACAGGTCTATTACCCACAGCAGAGAGTTATCGCCTTGTCGGAGACTATTTCAGCAAGACACGCCAAGCCAATGTAATTTTGGCAGATATGGGTAGTACCTCAACTATTCTTGTTGGCTCATTCAATGGGGATACAAATGCGAGTATTCGGACTAATGTAGGCTTGGGGCAAAGCATCTTAGAAACGCTTAATACGCTCGGTGAAGATGCGCTCCGACCTTGGTTACCCTTCTATCCGATTGGAAGCGAAATTCGTAACTATGTGATGAATAAACTCGCACGCCCTGCATCTATCCCAATGAATGCGCGCGAGATGTTCCTTGAACAAGCCATGATGCGTGTGGCATTGCGTCAAATAGTTCAAGAAGACCGTCAAGCATGGAAAGATGTTTCACCAGAAGGATTGTTACCACATGTCGATTTGATTGTGGTCGGTGGTGGTGCGCTGACAGGCACAGGTACACCTGCTTACGATATGATGCTGCTTGCTGATAGCTTGCAACCGACGGGTATCACAGAAATTAAAGCAGACCGTCATGGCATTATCGCGCCGATGAGTGCCATTGCCCGCGCCGAACCCGAAGCGATGGTGCAACTCATTGAAGGTGACGACCTTGAACATTTAGGCACACTCATTAATCTCACAGGCACAAGAGGTACGAGTGATGGTGTCGCTGCTAAGTTAGTCATCACAACCGAGGATGAAACGGTCAATTATGACCTTAAAGTTGGTGAGTATCTCTCGTTACCTTTGCCACATAATTTTTCTATCAAGATTAAGATTAGCTGTCGTGGGAATTATCGCATCGCTGGACGCAGTAGCCGTACCTTGACGCTCAAAGGGGGGACAGCAGGCATTGTGATTGATGCGCGTGGTCGTCCTCTGTTACCACCTGCCACTGTCGGCGAACGCATGACCGTTATCCCACAATGGATTGCAAGTGCAACCGACACTGCACCAATCGTGCTACCAGTCGAGTGGAATCTCAACCCTGAGGACGAGCTTGAAGCAGAAGAACTGAGTTCCACACAAGAGATGCAAACACTCTTCGACACTATTGAAGACGAGGACGACCCTCTATTTGCTTACGAAGAAGAGGATGAAGAACTCGTCCAGAATGATGAATTACTAGATGATTTATTTGCAGAAGAAGAGGACGACGATGATATTGGCGGACTACGCGACCTGCTCAATTAATCACGGTGAGGATAAAAGATAGCGATGTATTATCCAGAGCAACGCCCCATTTCTGAAATGATTCGTATTCAGCGACGCACCTTGCTCCCTGAATATGCAATTGGCACAGTTGAAGCAGAACTTGGTTCGATTGTCGATGTGCGCGATACAGTAGCGCGTGGTTTAGTACCAGCACGCCATGTCATCATTGATGCGACGCATGAACTCGGTGTCAGAGCCGATGAGGTCGAAGATTTATTATTGGTCAATACTCGTCGCATCGTCAGTGCCAATACCGCTATTGCTGGTAAAGATGCTGAACGTGGGCGACGTGTTCTTGCGCCATTCCAAGGCTTAATCGTCACAGTAGATAACGGACGCATTATCTTCCAAGCCTCACCACAGATGATTGACCTCAAAGCAGGGGTACGTGGGCAAGTTGTCCAAGTGATTGCAGGACGTGGTGTTGCCATTGAAGCCACAGGAGGAGTAATTCAAGGTGTGTGGGGCAATGATAAAACAGTGATTGCACCGTTGAATTTTGAGCCACTATCAGGTTTGGATGAAATGGAAGAAGACGATATTGGTACATCGTATCGTGGTACGATTGTCATCACCAAATCGCAACTGAACCAACGCAAGATTCGCATTGCCGAAGCACAACAAATGGCAGGGATTCTCGCCCCCAGTATGGATGCTAGCCTCGAAAAAATTGCGCTCAATTCCAGAATAGCTATCATGATTGCCACAGGCTTTGGTGATAATCGCTTCACACGCGATGCTATGCAAATCCTCGAAGCCTACGAAGGCTATTCAGGCGTGCTTGATGCAGCCTATCCAACTCGTTTTGACAATCGACGCGCCGAATTAATGATTAACCAATTCACACGAGACGAAGTACCATCTGCTCCATTAACACCCTTACGGGTAGGGATGATGGTGCGTATCACACGTTTGCCATGGGCTGGGCGTGTCGGTGAAATTGTCGAAGTGCCTCGTGAACGCATTACACTTGAGAATGGTTTGCGTGTACATGGTGTTTGGATAGAAATTGGTGTTGACCGTATCGCTGTGCCTTTAGCAAATATAGAAGTTGCTGGCACATAATGCGATTTCGCTATATAGTAGTCATGTTATTATTCAAATTCTAGAATTTAGCTACGTATTCGTCCCGCTTTGAGGAGGGAATGGGCATCATGTCCGACGATTTCAATAGAGATTTATTCGATGACGATGATGAATTCAGCGATTTCGACGATGACTTCGGTGATTTCGATGATGGCTTTGGGGACTTTGATGACTTTGACAACGATAATGTCATAGACAATGACCTCGGGGGCTTCGATGATGGTCTCGGCGATTTCGACGACGACTTTGGTGACGAGGATGACCTCTTCGCTGATGATCTCCTCGGCGATTTCGACGATGACTTTGGTGATGATGGTGATGATTTCGGTGACGATGAGTTTGGTGAACCAGAACAGGAAGAAAATAATAGCTTCCGCACCATTTTACTCGCCATGGCTGGCTTGTTCATCTTCGGTATTGTGTTGATTGTTGGTTTGTTCCTGTTCAACAACTTTAGCGATACATCTATGGAAGAAACACGGGTCGCCATTGAAAACGAAAATGCAACTATCGAAGCACAAGTTTTCGCATCTAGTACGGCTGCCGTGCTTGGTCAAACAGCAACTCTAGAAGCACAAGTGGCAGCAACACAGACGACTGATGCCGAAGAGCGTGCAACTGAACAAGCTGAAATTGAAGCGACAGCAACAGGTGCAGTTGTTGTTCAAACACAAACACAAGAAGCGATTGAGCAAGCTACGCAGGACTTCTTCGCTACGCAAACCCAAGAAGCCTTAGATGAAGAAGAGGAAGCAGTTGTAGCAGCCACTCAAACGGCAGAAGTGATTCAAGCAACGCTCAATCCAGTGTCAGACCGCACACCATTGCTCTTTAACGGTCAACCTGTGCAAACGGCTGATGGGACACCTGTTGTTTTAATACAAGGTGAGCCTGTTATCATCATCAATGACCAGCCTGTGCCTGTATCACCAGGTAGTCAACTACAAACGGCTGATGGCATGGCTGTGACTATTAATCCAGATGGCAGTGTTTCATCCAGTGGTGATGAACAACCGATGCCAACGACAGCAGGCGATTCTGTGCCATTGGATGCAGTACAAATGACTGCAACAGCATTGGCTGAACTATTCAATGCGACACCAACTCAAGCAGTGATTCAACCAACTGAAGACCTCGGCACAGGTGGTGGTATTGCAACCACTGTTCCTGACGACCCAGATGCCACATCGATTCCAGATATTGGACAAGGTGGCGGTGGCGATGAACTCCCTGATACAGGTCTCTTTGACGATGTATTTGGTAGTAATCCGTTACTGATTGTGATGCTTGCAGTGGGTCTCTTCGGTGTGATTATCGTCTCGCGGAGTGCGCGTTCAGCGAATAACAAAGCATAAGATATACGACAGATAAGATAGATAAAGCAGGATGGTATAGTTGCCATCCTGTTTTTGATTGCCAGCGCAAAATCACTTGAAGTAGACACGCATTTTCAAACGTCCGACTTGAATTTCATCACCACTTTCGAGAGATTTTGGTGTCTCAATCTCAATCCGTTCACCATTGATGTATGTACCGTTGTAACTGCCCAAATCAACGAGAATAGGTGGTTGTTCGTGAGCATCTAGCTGTGCATGTCGTCGAGATACGCCATGATGCTGGGCATTGAATGGTGTCAGGTCAATATTGACATCTGTATCTTCTAATTTAGCAGGGTCTGCCCGTCCGATAATTTGATTATTCACCCGTTCAATCGACAGTGGCGCACTACCATCGGCAACGTAGAGCATTAAAGGGCGCGATGATGGTGGCTCTTCTAAGCGCAACTCGCGCGTGCTACCACGAGCAATTTGTTTAGTTGCAGCTTCACCCACCAAAATATCATAAATATCGCTACCACAATTCTCGCACAGCAGAATCCCCTCGCGGTTATCATGCCCGCATTCTTTACATTTCATACTTATTTACCTCGTACTACAACAAGACTTTATGAATTAACTATAGCCGTAAGCCTTAAATTTGCAATTCAAAATCATTTCAACGACACTAAACCGTAGATGAAGTCAAATTGTGAGAATAGGACACATGAGTAACATTACTTATGAGGCATGGATTAAGCATGTTTTTGACCATCCCGTGCCAGTTGTGGATGAAGCAACAGAAAAAGCCCACTATGCTAAAATGCAAGAATTAGGTCTCAAAATTGCCAATGGCGAAGTGAGCTATGAAGAAGTCGCTGACCAAATGCAATCTCCATCGTGGGTTGCTTGGTATTTTGATATTGATGCACCATATCTGCAACCAGAGCCAAATACGCTTGTAGCCTATCTCAAACGTGCGTTTACTGAGATTGATACAATTGCACAATCCTATAGTGATGCTCAGATGAATCAAGGCATCAATTATGTCATCAATAATGCTTGTTCAGATTTTATCTTTTGTCTAGTCGATGATTCTGTACCACTCTCGCAACGCCTGAAAGCAGTGGAAGCAATGGCAAACGTCTATGAGAAATTGTATGCTGTGAAATGTTCCAATCAGCCACTCCCTGATTACTCGCCAGATGCCAACCCACTTGACCATACCTGCTATATGTGGTGGGACATTATTCCTTTTTATGGTAAGTCAGGTAATGTAAGCTACGAGCAACTTGACCAATCAATACTTCAGGTGATGCAACGCACCCTCCAACTCGATAACTATCTATGTCAGAGAGGCGCGTTACATGGGCTTGGTCATTGGAAACATGCTTATCCTGAACAAGTCGAGGCAATCATTGATGCGTTTCTTGAACGTGATAATCTGCATGAGGCGACTATCCAATATGCTAAGGTTGCACGAACAGGCTATATTCTTTAACTAGAAGCGATTCTGCATCGAATCAACATACCCTGTGAGTTCGGCATAGCCATAACCATTGACATCACCAGAAATTCGGACAGCCCCTTCCCAATAAGCAGGATCCGTTGTGCCGAGTTCTTGGTCTCGCATGAGTGGTTCAACGGTGAAATTCAATGTACCACGTCCTTCTGTCGGCACAGTCATTTCCCAGCCAGAGGGGTAAGTAGCATCTGTCGTTGGGCTAAGCCACGTATCTGTGACGGTCACGGTGAAATCACCAAATGAGAGATATTCGGTTGTGCCATCAGGATAAATCAACAAACCAGAGGCATAGACTGCATCACCACCATCCGCATCACGGATTTCAAAGAGCATCATTTCGGTATTATCATCGAAAATCATGCCGAACCAGTCCCAGCCGACTGTGCCTTCATCCAATGCGCTGGTGCTGAATTCATGGTCTTTCCATGTGTTGCCTGATACCTCAAAAACATCATCCTCTAGCGTGATTGTTCCCATTGTTTCCAAACGCGGAATTGTGTAGTAGTAACTGGCATTTTCTGTATTGAGAGATTTAGCGGAGAGACCATCTCGATTTTGCCCCTGTAATGCAACAGGTTTCATTTGCTCTAAGGTGAGGTCAATTGAGAATTCATCGGTTTCAGCTTGGATTGTAACTAATGAAGCATCATCATTTTGCGCTAGAATTTCCCAATCTTCGACCCAAACACGATAACGAGGGTCACTTTCAGCCCCTGCTAGCCCTGCGCCACCACGACTAAATCGCTCATCGTGGTAAAATTCGTTGCCTTCAATATCGCTCACTGTAAAATGGGCTAAGTAAACTTGATTGGTACGCCATTCACTGTCTGATTGTGTTGCGATGGGGCTAATCGCACGCCGAAAAATGGTGAACTGGAAGCCAAAACGACGACCATCATCAGTAGCGAGATTGCCCGTGTAGTACCACCATTCTGTGAGAAAATCAGGATGTGCGCCGAAATCTTCTGGAAAGTTCCAGTCGTAAGGTGCGTCTGCTTTGGCGAAATCATCATAATTGATGTCAGGAGCAGCGAGTGCTGTCGTTGCCGAAACAGAGCCGCTACCACCAACATTGACTAGCGATACACCACCAATTGCAACGGCAACAATCACAATGAGTGTCAATATAATTTTGCGCGAATTTGTCATTTATTAATCACCACATCCACTTGTTACTAAATTCACAAGTAGTATAAATGACATATCTAAGAGAGGGCTTAGATTTTAATGTAGGAGAGATTTTTTACTCCCCTACAATCATTTCAGAGAAAGACTTAATCCCCGTTGTATTGACTCATGATGAGTGTAGCGTTGTGTCCACCAAAGCCAAAGGCATTGCTCATGACATGGTTGAGTTCAACCTCGCGTGCGGTATTTGGCACATAATCGAGGTCGCATTCAGGGTCAGGTGTGACGTAGTTAATGGTCGGGGGCATCACGTTCTCTTGTAATGCTTTAATACAGAAAATCGCTTCGGCTGCGCCTGCTGCGCCTAACATATGCCCTGTCATAGATTTTGTGCTACTGACAGGCGTGTTGTAAGCCTCTTCGCCGAGTGCCAATTTGACCGCTTTGGTTTCGGTCTTATCGTTAAGAGGTGTGCCTGTGCCATGAGCGTTAATATAGCCAATATCCGTTTTATTGAGTTTGGCATCTTTGAGAGCTTGTTGCATGGCATGAGCAGCAGCACTACCATCTTCTCGCGGGGCAGTGACGTGATAGGCATCGGCTGTGTGACCATAACCCGTGATTTCGGCGTAAATCTTTGCACCACGCGCTTTTGCATCTTCTAAGCGTTCGAGCATCAGAACCCCTGCACCTTCACCAGCGACGAAGCCTGGGCGATCCAAATCAAATGGGCGTGATGTCCATGCAGGGTCTTTATCTTCGGGTGGATGCCCAACTGCTTTAATGTTATCGAGTGCCGATAAAACAACATCGACAACACAGGCTTCTGTGCCTCCTGCGAGCATATAATCTGCCCGTCCGAGACGCAACATATCGGCTGCATCACCGATGGCGTTGTTACCTGTCGAACAAGCGTTGATAATGGTGTAATTGGGTCCGCGTAGATTAAATTCCATGCTGACCTGTGCGCTGATTTGGTCACTTAAGATTGGTGCAACCATATGAGCACGGACACCACGCGGTCCTCGTTCGGAGAAATTACGAACCGCTTCAATAGTTGTCCCAATGCCACCGATGCCTGTTCCAACGGAAACACCGATGGAATACATATTTTCTTCGGTGACTTCTACACCTGAATCTTCGAGGGCTTCTTTCGATGCCAGAATCGCAAATTTTTGCGCTAAATCGGTGCGTTTAGCAATTTTACGGTCAAACAGGTCGTCAATCTCGAAGTTCTTGACTTCACCTGCAATTTTGATGTTGATATGGTCTGTATCGAAGCGTTTAATCCAGTCAATACCTGTCCGACCATTCTTGATATTGTCCCATGATTCGGCGACGTTCATCCCAACAGGGCTGACAATACCCATGCCTGTCACCACAATGCGCGGGAACTCCATAATGATGCCTTTCAATCGATTTTTCTATGCGTATCGCTTAGATTAGCAGAGTCAACGACGATAATCAATTTTTCTGACCTGTTGCTTATCCAAAACGTTTTAACACATCTCACAATAGCTGGTTACGATTATGGATTTTTCAAACGGTTGATGATACGAGCAAATTCGTCTATTTCATCTTCATTGAATGTCATCTCACAAAAGCTGTTGAAGATACGCTCTGTGTCTGTCTCGATGGATTGACGTAGCTCACGTCCTTTGTCAGTTAGTGTATAAGCATCACTAGCTTGTATCGCTACTTGAGATTCAACTAGTTCATCCAATACTATTTGATAATCTGCCTCAGTGTAGCCACGATAAGCTAATTTTTCAGCTAGCTTGGACGCATTATAATTTTCACTATGCCATAGATGTGTGAAAACTTCCATTTGAACACCTGTGAAATCGGCATTTTTCCATACGCTGGCATGGACATCATCACGATAGAGTTCAAACAGGTTAATCCAGCCTAGTAAGCCCCCAAGTTGTCCGCCCATCTTGGCTAATAATGTGTAGAAATTATAGCCAATTTCCATGCTCGGTTTGTGCTTGGAGTATTCAGCAGATTTTGCCTGTTCGTAGCCCTTTTGTAGAAAAGCAATCAACTGATTGAAATCTTCATCGGATAACAAATGTACCTGCGAGAAAGCGTTCATGCGTGCTAATTCGTAATCGAGGTAAATTGCAGCACCCATGCTAGTTGAAGTAAATGTATTGTTATCATGTTTCTGGGCGAAGTCTTGTTCAGCAAGTGATGTAAACTCAGCATCCATTGCTACAGGGTTCATATATGCCCGACGAGAGAGTGTCTCTGTAATAATCTTGCCGTTGATGGGTTGTTTGCCAAAAAGTGCGAAATCCATCATGCGTCGCCAGTTTGCGACATCCTCAATGGGATGTTTTGCGAGATTTGCCTCTGCGTTGCGAAATTCACCCACAATGCGCGGAAATGCCAATTCTAGTGTTTGCCATACATCAATCATCAATTAAACCTTCATCGTAAAATCGAATAATTATAGGTCTCATCATATCACGCATCCTTACAAAGTCGTTACGTTGATTGCGTGTCGCAAAATGCAAAACCGTGTTTTAATTGGCATACACACTGAATATCAAGAAAGGCACTATATGCCATCCATCACACGTCAGGATGCTTTGGATTATCATCGTTTGGGGCGACCTGGAAAAATAGAAGTTGTTTCATCCAAATCAGTTGAGTCACAGCGCGATTTATCTCTTGCCTATTCCCCTGGTGTTGCCGAAGCAGTTAAAGAAATTGATAACGACCCTTTGAGTGTTTATCAGCTAACTGCGAAATCAAATTTAGTCGGTGTTGTCAGCAATGGCACAGCGATACTTGGATTAGGTGCATTAGGTCCTGAAGCTAGTAAGCCTGTTATGGAAGGTAAAGGCGTTCTCTTCAAACGATTTGCGGATATTGATGTGTTTGATATTGAAATTGATGCCAGTTCAGCCGATGAAATCATCAGTGCCGTGAAAGCAATTGCACCGACCTTTGGCGGTATCAATTTAGAGGATATTAAAGCCCCTGAGTGTTTCGTTGTTGAGAAAAAATTGCAAGAAATGCTGGATATTCCTGTTTTCCATGATGACCAACACGGCACAGCCATCATCAGTGGTGCAGCCCTTATGAATGCCTGTGAAGTCACCAATCGTAAATTTGAAGACCTCAATGTGGTGATTGTTGGTGCAGGTGCTGCTGCTATTTCAACGGCAAATTTCTATGTGTTATTAGGTGTCCAACGCGAAAATATTATCATGGCGGATATTCACGGCATTGTATATAAGGGTCGTGAAATTGAGATGGATGAATACAAAGGTGCATTCGCTACTAGTAAAAATGTGCGCTCAATCGAAGAAGCTCTCGTTGGTGCAGATGTTTTACTCGGATTATCCGCAAAAGGGGCTGTCGAAGCAGATTGGCTCAAGGGGATGAATCCGAATCCAATTATCTTCACGATGGCAAATCCTGACCCAGAAGTGATGCCAGAAGAAACTCGTCGTGTGCGCCCTGATGCGGTGATTGGCACAGGACGCAGTGATTATCCAAATCAAGTCAACAACGTACTCGGCTTTCCATTCATTTTTCGTGGAGCGTTGGATGTCTACGCTTCGCGCATCAACGAAGCGATGAAATTGGCTGCTGCTGAAGCTCTGGCAGCCCTCACCAAAGAAGATGTGCCTGATAGTGTTCTTTCAGCGTATGGATTGAGTGCTTTGCGTTTCGGACGCGATTATCTAATTCCGAAACCGCTTGACCCCCGTGTTCTGCTCTATGTTGCGCCAGCCGTTGCCAATGCTGCAATGCGAACAGGGGTCGCACGACGCAATATCGACATCACGGACTATCGCAATCGCTTAATTGCGCGTCAAGGACGTGGGCAAATTGTTCGCAATTACATCATGACTAAAGCCAAATTAGGTCAAAAGAAACGCATTGTCTTTGCTGAAGGACGTGAACCAAAGATGATACGTGCTGCTGCGCGAGTCAAAGATGAAGGCATCGCTGAGCCCATTTTGCTGGGTAATCCAGAAAATATTCGAGCAACCATCGAAGAACTGGGCTTGCGCTTCAATCCGACGATTGTAGACAATTACAATGACCCGCGTATCGATGAATATTGCCGAGGCTTATACGAGATACGTCATCGTAAAGGCGTGACAATGGACAAAGCACAGTCTTTGATTCGCAGTCGGAACTACTTCGGTCCGATGATGGTCAAACAGGGTCATGCTGATGCGATGGTGAGTGGTATTGCACACGAATATCCTGACGTGATTCGTCCAGCTTTGCAAATTTTTGGCACGCGCGATAATGCGTCGATTGTTTGTGGTCTCTATATCATGATTGTGCGTGACGATGTTTATTTATTTACAGATACCACTGTCAATATCGAACCCAATGCAGAGACTCTCTCTGAAGTTGCTATTCTTGCAAATGATTTTGCGAAAACGCTAGGCATTGACCCCCGTATTGCGATGCTATCGTTCAGCAATTTTGGGAGTACACCGCATAAAGACTCAGAGAAAGTTTCAGATGCGGTTGAAATAGTACAAAATCGTCGCCCTGATATTTTGATTGATGGCGAGATGCAAGCCGATACAGCCGTTGTTGAAGCGATTGTCGATGAGCGGTATTCGTTTAGCAAAGTCAAAGATGCAAATGTTCTTGTCTTCCCAAATTTAGCGGCGGCAAATATTGCCTATAAATTGCTTTCGCGCCTATCAGATGCAACGGCAATCGGTCCGATTCTGCTAGGTTTGGGCGCACCGATACACGTTCTGCAAGCGGGGGACGATGTAGAAGATATTGTGGCAATTGCAGCAGTGGCAGCGATGGATGCTCAAAGTCGGTCTAGTCGAGGTTATTAAGAGTTAAATATCCCCCACATGAGTGAAAATTACCCCCATCCATTGGGGGTACTTCGTGTGCATAAGTCGCTTATCATATGATTAAAAGTTGCGAGGATTCATCATTATCATGATAAAGCGGACACAACGTAAATCCAAACAAAATAATACATTCAGTCACCTCTGGAATGAGTTTCTATTTGCGCGTAACTTTGAGTATGAAACACCTCTCACACCTAATGAAGTTGCAAACGTCCTCAAACAAATTGAGAAGCGAGAACACCGTCATTACTTCTTATCATTTTCTACACTCAAACATAAGTTTACTTATATGCCTGTGGGCGATAAATCGGGTGACTTCAAGATTGAGCTTGAAACTGCAACACGCAATAAATGGTGGGATTATGATAGTGCGATGCTCGAAACATCAGGAACGATTTCTGTCGATGCAGAGACAGGCATGACGACTGTTCAAGGGAATACACAATTTAGTCGGAATTACTACTTATTCATGTTGCTGATTTTTGTTCCTAACTTTTGGATTAACACAAGTGGGAATAATTGGATTCTCCAACTGTTTTGGATAAGTTTTATTGTCATTTTTTGGTATGTCATGTATGGACAACGCAATAAACTCGCCAATGAAATTGACAACATCATCATGAATGCGAAAATTGAACATAGTCTGACACATCTGATGGACGATGCTATGGATGAGGAAAAAGACTTTATAGAGGTCGAAACACGGCAAGAATATAGTGTTCGCTGATAGATGACGAATTAAGCTACACGTTCACCAAGCGTAAAATTGTGTGAAGCATGACATTTGCTCCTGCTTCGATGTCTTGCCATGTTGTAAATTCTTTGGGACTGTGGCTTACTCCTTCTTGTGATGGCACAAAAATCATCGCACATGGATAAACAGCACTCATAATCTGAGCATCATGCCCTGCGTAACTGATGATGGGCATATTGCTACAACCTTTTTCATCACACACTTGCCGAATCACTGCTTGCATCTGCTGATTCATTTTGGCTACTTGTCGGCGTAGCACTTGTTGTGTGCCCACAGTGACACGATAATCTTTAGCAATTTCGTGTGCGAGCCGAACCAAATTACTATCCATATCAGCAAGAATCTCTTCGTCATGATGCCGTAATTCAATACTCAATGAGGCAACCTCTGGCACAACGTTATACGCACCTGGTTGCACAGTGACATTACCACAGTTGAAAACTGCACCGTTGTATTGTGTATTCGCCATTGCGTGCATTTCTGTGATGAAACGGGCTGCTGCTTGCAAGGCATCACGTTGTTTGCTTCGGGAAGTTGTTGCTGCGTGGGTGGCTTCGCCATAGAAGTTGAAAATGTAAGTTGAACGTCCAACAATTTTGCTGACAACACCGATTTGTGTATCTGCATTGACCAATGACTCACTCTGCTCAATATGTAACTCTAAATAAGCCAGAATCTCTTCTTCACTCCGTTGTGCCCGATGCACTTCGGCTGGGCGAATACCAGCACGGAACAGAGCAACTCGAAATGCTGCATTATCTTGATTTGTGTCATTGATGTGTGTGTCGTTGAGACGACCTGTGAGACCCAAACTACCAAAAAATGATTGCCATGTGCCTTCTTCATCTGTGAAGTCGATTACCTCCAGATGAGCAGGAAGCTGAATGCCAGCCTCTTTGATTGTGCGGATACATTCTAATCCGACCAAGATACCCAACGCACCATCATAACGCCCCCCATTCGGGACAGTATCCAGATGTGAGCCAATTAGCAATGTTTTGGCATCGGAATTCGATGATAAATAAACACCACTGAGATTACCAACTTCATCATCATGAACCAGTAACCCTGCATCTTCGACACGGTCTGCGAACCATGCGCGGGCTTCTAAATCTTCGTTGGATAAGGCTAAACGGCTGATGCCACCACCATGAGTTAAACCAATTTCGGAGAGTTCGTCAAAATCACGCTTGAGACGGTCACTATTGATACGTAGTTGAGGGAATTTCGGCATTGTTGTGTGCAAATCCTGCATGTGTAGTGTGTAATAGGACTTGCAAATCAATTATAGGCAAAGTTTGAAATGTGACAACGCTTAGCCCTAGTCATTTACAAAATTTGACATTTTTGCTTCTCAATAGTTAACGCTAGGCGATGATGTGTCCTATGCTATACTGTTGATGCTATGATGATTTTAAGAGGAGACAGCCATGAATAATCCTGTTACACAATGGGCATCAACCCATCCACGCCTTGCTGCATGGATTGTTTTATCAGTCGGTATGGTGAGCATGTTGTTGTACTTCGGGCGAGATGTCGGCTTGACAGGTTTTAACTGGTTTTCATTGATTGTTGCGACGGTACTCACTGCAGGACTGTGTATTTGGATTATCAGTTGGGAAGACGAAGAAGAATCCGAAGATGATGCTAACAATGCAGAAGCATCAGACGCTAGCTAAGATGAGAATTGCTAGCGACGCAACTTTGAACTCAGCAAGCGCGGTAGGACAATCAGTCCAATCACAAGAATGATAGAAGCATTGTCTTGTGTGAATAGCGAATCTTCGACAGGGACAAATGGCATCGGCACAAAGGTCAATACGAAGATAACAAGAGCGATTCCTGCAACAAATTTGCGTGTTGCATCCAATGGCGTGATATTATCCAGAGGCACAGCGTAAAATCGCCCAATAAACAGTAAGAGCAACAAAAAGGCAATCCAGACGAGTTGGCTGGTGATAATCGTAATTCCCACAAAAATGAGCATCACAGGTAAAAATGCCCAACGTGCTTTTTCTCCAAATAAAGCATATAAGACATATCCGCCATCCAATTGCCCTAATGGAATCATCTGCATCATCGTCAGGAGTAAGCCTGTCCACCCTGCAAATGCGACCTGACTCAGCAAAACATCTTGCTCAGGAGTTGGATAAATTTGCCCAAGTGCCACAATCTTAGCGAAAAGATACATGAGCGAATTGCCCTCTAAATAACCTGATGTGGATAAGGGGACAATCTCGGAAATGCTCAAGCCATAAATCACCAATGGCACAGAGACGACGAAACCAGCTATCGGACCTGCAACCCCAATATCTAAGAGCACCTTACGATTTTTGATGACATCATCAAGTAGGATTGTCGCACCTAATGTACCGAAGGGTGTCAATATAGGTGCAGGGATAAAGTATGGTAACGTTGCTTTTAGACCATGCCAACGCATCATGATGAAATGCCCTAATTCATGCGCTATCAAAATTAGCATGATTGATAGAGCATATGGATAGCCTCGCCATATATTCTCGCCAATGACGATGATGCTTGCTATCGTATTATCAGAAACAGCCTCTAATAATCCGAGTTCGGTGGTGGCTTGTTGGGCTCCTGTGAAAAAGACAGCTAGCACAGTCAGGATAAACAATCCCAAATTCCACCATGACCGACGCGGAGGCGCATCAGGCAGTAAACCATCAATGATGTCGATGCGGTGCGGATTACTCGCATTGCCGACATTCTCGCGGAAGAGCGCATAACGATTGAAAGGTTTGAGAGCTTGATTGAGTTTCTCATAAACTTGGCTAGATTCTTGCTTGAGATAGCCATGATAGCTTACGACAGGTTCACTGTTAGAACGTGTCATAATAGCTTGGTCTTCGCTACCAAAATCTCCAAATGTTGGTGAGGTTTCATCAGCAATCGTCATATATTTTATGACCAAGTCACGCATTGATTGGTTAACATCAACCTGTGTCTGTTCATGCTCATCACTATCATGAAGTATCGGGGGCAGGTTGTATGAATTAGAGGCAATCTCGCGCAACATAGAGTTTGTTCCAAGCGTGTGAATTATGTGAGTCAACTATAGGACGAAGCATATAACCATGCAAGCCTCGTTTAGAGTGTGCTGTAGTGATGCAGTAATTTATCGAAACAATTGGATTGTACGAGTGAATCCAGATAACACTTATAACGCAGACGATATTTTCAGACTAAAAACGCCCACAGAGCGAATCGTGTAGGCGTTCATCTTTGATTTATTCTTATAGGCTAAGGATTTACGACAGGTACATTGTTGATGTCACCTTGTGTCACGTCCAAGAAGCCTGTGAAGACCCAACCGATTGTCCCTTTCCAGAGAACTTGATACCAATCACCCGCAGGTGTCCGCGCTGAGACAGGAATAATTGCACCCCATGTGATGCGTCCTGTCTGTGGTGAGAAAATATTCGGACTTTGGCGCAAGCGCATAGTGGCATTGGTTTGAATGAGCACACCTGTATCATTGAAGCCTGGCGGAATACCATAAATTGATGTTGCGCTGCGAATAGGTGGGTTAAACTCGTTACCATTGATGAAGAGATAATAGCCATAGACCCACGCTTCAAATCCACCTAATTGAAGGACAAACCATGTTGCATCTTCGTTGCGTCCTGTTACTGCATAGGTTTCACCACGAATGATACGTCCGACAACATTACCTCCTAGTGAAGGCGCATCGCGCGTGTTGAGTACCGAAGCGCGAATCACGGTTGCTGTTAATGCACCTGGTGGAATGGGTGGTAACGCTGTGTTCGGCGGTGTAGCTGTTGGACCAACTGTGCCCACATTGAAGGGTTCCCAGAAAAACTGAATCGCTGCATTGCCACTAAATTCAACATATTCAACGATAATTTCTCGTGTACCTTGAGCAATGGCAACATCGGCTGTGTAAGCGTTGATTTGCCCTGTTTGATTGAACTGGTCGATAACCGTTGTGCCATCAATGATGACACGCACGCCATCATCAACAGTTGCAGTGAAGCGATATGTCCCTGGTGCATCGAAATTTTCGAGCGATGTCCAACGAACACTGAAATTATCAGCATTAGTAGCTGAATTTGGTGACCCTGCTGCCCAGTTAAAATTAATTGTTGGGTCAATGATGGCAACAGTAGGTGCACCACTCAAACTAGTGTTGTTATAGTAGACCCCTGTCCAGTTTGAGCCAAAGTCTTGTGCTTGGACAACACTGGGTTGTAAGCCAGCAAAACCGATCAGCGCAACTGTAAGTAACAAAATTGTTGGCAATAGAAAACGAATAGATTTTTTCATGATAGCTTCTCTCCAAAGGAGATATATAGAAAACACAATCACAAGTAGTATAACACTACTCTTGAATCATCGCTGTATTTCAAACAATATTTCGACAATTCCTTAAACTATAAATTACTGTGTTGCATTGCTGTCCGACGATAATTCTGCCCAAATTTCATCCCAGCGATATTCAATCTGCTGTATGGTTAGTTGCGCTTGTGCCATTTCTTCTGCAAAGGATTCAGGAGTGAATTCAATTTCGTGGTCATCGTCTAGTCGCCATTCGATGCCAAGTTCTTTTTTGAGAGGCACACTCCAATGGCGGTCAAAACGGGGGACACGAATCAAAAAACGCTTTGCTTGAGTCTGTTGAGCGATTCGACGCAGTAAAGCAGGTCGCTCTGTGAGATGTTCTAGTACATTGGACATCACAACGACATCAAAGGTTTGTGTCTGCGTGTATTCATAGACATCACCCAAAATATACTGCACGTTATCTGCCGTATGGCGTTCCTGAGCAAATTTGATATTGTTTTCGTCATAATCAATCCCAATTACTGATGCACCTGTCTCCTGTGCAATCGAAAATGCTAATGCACCAATACCACAACCAATATCTAAGACGCGCTCATTGGCTTGAATCCGTTGTGTGAAAAAGTCGTGGTAGCGCATGTGACGATGTTTGCTATGGACACCATCGCCATAGGCAACGGAGAGACTACTTTCTATCGGATAGAGTGCTGTATCAATCGAAAAGACAAATCGTAGAGCATCATCTGGTGTATCGTGCCGAATTTCATCTCGAATACTGGTCAGTAACGAGTCTTTGAGTGCATCACGCGATAACTTTTGCGAGACAATGCGGTGCGTGTACCGTAACAGACTCTCTGGTAGCCATTTTACTATTTGTCGAAGCACCCATTGTATGAAACGTACCAGCATCAGTTTTCCTTATTTTTTGTATTGGGCTTGCTCGACCACTTGCCGAATCACTTGATATTCGGTTTCAGCGATGTGGTCTAAGTCGTAATTATCTAACACATATTGACGCGCATTTTTGCCTAATTGATGGCGTTGCGCTTCATCTGACATGAGATGCTGAATAGATTCGCGGATACTTTCAGGGGAAGTCTCACACAGCCAGCCATTATGAGCATGGTCAATGACTTCGCGTGTGCCAACGACATTTGTGCCGATGACGGCACAGCCTGAACTCATCGCTTCAATTACAGCTTTCGGATGCCCTTCGTAGAGCGATGGCATGATAAAAATGCGCGACTCATTGAGATAACGAGGCAAGTCAGCATTTGAGATTTGCCCAAGAAAGGAAATACGGTCTTGGAAAGGACTGTATTTATCACGAAACATTTTGGCTTGTTGCCCATCACCAATGATACGACAGGTGTAAGGGGTATCAATGAGTGCATCCAGCAGAGCTTCTACATTTTTTTCAGGATGTAAGCGTCCGACATAAGTCACATCGACTTGTTTTGGTATATCCATCGGAGCAAAGTGATCTGTTTCAACATAATTGGGGACGGTATACACATCGGCACTTGGGAAACGTTCTTGTACTTCGTTGGTTAAGCGTTCAGTCGTGCCAATCACAGCTTGTGCTTGTGAGAACACATCCGCTTCAAGTTGGCGTGCTGTTTGCGCTACGCGCGACTCTTCCCCATGTTGCTTACCAATGTTGAATGAGTGCATATAGCCAAAACGAGCAATCAATGGTTTATGCCATTGTTTCGCAGCAGCTAAGGCGATATCTGCTCCATTGGTTTGATTCGTTTTGTAGACATCTGCGCGTCGGAGTGGCAAGGCATGTAAATAAGACAACCAACGTTCATAACGACGGGGTTTGAGCGATAAGTAATTAACATGCACAGGCATATCTATAATTTCGCTTGCTAAACGAGCATCATCACGCTGACCGTAGGTGATAAATTCTGTATGCACGTTATAGTCACGCAACTTCTGATAAATTGCTACTTCGCGTTTAGTAGACCCAACACGATGCCAATCTGCAAGCCGAATATTGCGTGTGAAGAACAAAATCATACGAATTTCGGGATAAATCATAGAATAAACTGCCCTTTTATGATTCTAAAATAGCTTGATAAAGTTGCTCGTAGCATCGTTTTGCTAAGACCATCCAATCCAGTTGTTGTACATCTGCTAAGGCTCGTGAGGTCATTTTCTCTATAGAGTCACGTGTTTCTATTAAATACGACATATGCTGTGCCAGTTGTGAGACATTATCTACAGGGGCGAGAAAGCCATTATCACCTTGTTGGATATAATCAGCAGGCATTCCCATAGCAGTGGATACCACAGGCACACCACTTGCCCAACTTTCCATGAACCCTTTAGGTCCGCCTTCACTACGCGATGTGATTAGATACGCATCTAGTGCATGATAATATTTAGCGACATCATGATAGTCGTCTAGCTCATGATGGATATAGCGTACACCGATTTTATCCAGACCGTTTTTGACATAGCCTCGTGAAGGACCAAGCAATAAAATCACAAGTCCTTGATGTTGTCGATGAAGCTCCGCAACGACTTCTAAGAGAATATCAGGTCCTTTGATGAGTTTTGGTTCATCCCCATCAGTCCAGCCTTGACCATCTTTCTGAAATGAGCCAATGCAAAATTCATGAGTTTCGATGCCTAGTGTTTGTCGAATTTTTTGGCGTGATTGCGGTGTTTTTGGTCGAAAAATAGTTGTGTCTACGCCTATCGGAACAGTATATAAAGCATCCGCAGAATACCCAGCCTGAATTAGTTCATTCTGGGTGCTTGTGTTTGAGATAAGTACACCATCCAAGCGAGATTGGCGTGCGAGTAATTTTTCAAATAATGGAGCAAAGGCATCTTCTTGAGGATTACCATGATACCACGTCAGAAAGCCATGATTCGATGGGTGTAGTGACTCGGCTGCTTGATTGAGATAATTATAACGGGAATCAAAATGAACGATTTGATTGCGTAGATGCCTGTATTCCAATTGAGACTTCGTAGCAATATTCATTTTTTGCATACCTGTACTCAGGTAATGCGCGACCCAATACAACGCCCATGAACTATTGTCATGAATGCGGTAGATTGTCTTGCCATTGAGCCAACTACCCACATAGGATACCCATGATGCAGTGTGATAGGGTACATCCAATCCTTGCAATCGACGCTTCACAGTCTCCACTGATTGACCTTCCGCATAAAGGATTGCCAGAGAGAATCTTTTAACCAAGTGCGCTTTTGAAGGTAGCTATCTCTTTGCTCGATAAGAGTCTGGAATAATTCAAGATATTGAGATGCCATTGCTTCAGCATTGTAAGGATAATTTACGATTTTCTTGCGCCACTGTTGATAAGCTTCCAGCATTTCTAACAGTTTTTCTTCAAGTGTTTCGGCAGTGAACGCAATACCAAACCCTTCGCAATATTCGGTCAAGCCACCGCTTGGTCGATAGAGGAAAGGTAAACCACAATTTGCGCCTTCGTTTTGATGATTGGGACCTGGGTCATTCTCTGAAGCAGAAATATACACATGGTTTTGTCGTAGCGCATCTGCTAACGGTTTTCCTGATAAAGGTTCAATATATGTGCTGTTATGAAAAGTAAAATCATCAGGAACATTGCCAATGTATGTGAATGCAAATTTTGAGCGATAGGGTTCTTCTGCAAGCAATTGGTCGAGTTGCTGATAAATATCGAAGCCCTTATTCCAATTCCCTGACCAATGATGGGTCACAAGTTTGAGTGGTTCATTCCCATCCCATTGTTGATACCCATCATTATGAAAAATATTTCTATCCGAGCCGTTATTAATCACTGTATTAGGTTGGGCTGGCATCCCCTGCTTGAGATGTAAGTCTCGTAACCAAGCTGATACGAATACTGTATGGTCAGCATATTGATTAGCATCACGCAGAATTTGGTTGATACCTATTGTATTTTTACGTTCATCACATTCATTAACACGATGAATGACTAATGAGTCCTCGTTGACATACTGTAGATAAGCCTGAATATCGTTATGGTCAAAACTTGCGGAGGAAGACTGAGGGCGCGGATCCATCAACAGCACAATATCAATGTCAGAACGTTTTAAATCATAAACGACATCTATATTTTCAGCAGTTAATTTGTCAGTCAATGCCTTGACGAAAGCATTCCCACCACCCCAAGGTCCATTGCGTGGTGTCATGCCAATGGCGACGGTATTAAATTTTCTCGGTGATTGACTTTGCTGACTAATTGATGCCATAGTTTTGTAGTGTCACAATATGTAGAGTAGATTTAAGACATGGGCTTCTTGGCGATGATGCCAAAGCCTGTCGTAAAACTTGTGAAAAATTTATCCTCTTGGATAGATGGTTTTGCATCTTGTTTACGGGCATAATGTTTCATCCGACGAACTAAACGCTCAACCCAATTCTTGAAGCGTGGTTCTGTCTTGATGCGATTGTGTGCGCGGGCGCGTATCATATCAATGAGTACACTCCAGAATAATCCTTGCTTCTCGATGTGTATCGTATCAAATCCAAGTTTTGTCAGGTTCTCCCGCCAATAATAATCAGTGTACCGCCCATAATCATAAGGGTCACCATGAATTTGATAGAGATAAGGCACGGTAATCAAGAGTGTTCCGTTGGATTGCAATACACGATAGACTTGCTCTAGCACAAGGTCAGGACGTGGCACATGCTCTAATAATTCGCCACAGATGACTGTTCCAAAACTGTTGTTGGCAACAGGAATATCTTGTGCATCCGCGAGTATATCCGCCCCTTTTTGAGGAACAAGATTGGCATAATAAACAGGTAAATTGTAGTCATCGATATCAAAGACACCACGTTTATTGAACTTATGCCCACCCAAATCCAGCACAGGACGTGTTGCATCTAATTGGTGAACATAACGTAGAAAGAATTCGTCAACGTAGTAGCGTCGCATAGAGTACCACAATTTATTGAACTCTGTTTCGAGTTGTTTTTGTTTGAGTAAATTCGCTTCTGAAATTTTTGGCTAGCCAATCACTTGTTTAATTTTTTTCATAAATGACATCGGCTTTTTAGAAGCAACTACAGTTTCATTGCCTTTTTCATTAACAACATCATAGACATGAAACCCAGCAGCTTTGAGCAAACTAGGTAATTCGCCTGCTTGATAAGCGTAGACGTGAGCATATTTGAGGTCAACAGGTGAAATAGGAATTTCGATATGCAAAGCACCATCATCAGTTAGGGCTTTGTAGAATTCTTGAGCAACTTTGGGTGGGTCGTAGCAATGTTCCAACACGTGATAAGCAAAAATAGCATCAAATTTATTTTCGCCGACGACACTCGTCAATTCATGTACATCAGAGACTTCTGCATCAAAGCCGTTTCTGATGGAGATGAGCACATTTAATTTGACAATATCGACACCTTTGAGGTTGGTATAGCCTTTTTGCTTTAGATAATGCAATAATTGTGCACTTCGCAGACCAATATCCAGAATTCTTGATGTTGGTTTTAGGTCAACAAATTTGGTGAAATGGTCAAGGCGTTCCTGATTGCGCTGTGCATGACGAACAGCATCTTCGGCTGGGTCATCAAAAACCCATGAAAAATCTTTATCGACTGGACGCGATGCCCCACGAGACAGTTGTAAGTCAGCATATATTTGAGCATCTTTGGGTGTTAGTTTTTTATCTGTGATGGTTTCTTCAAAGCTATCGGTCGCTGTGCGAGGCTTCCAAACGACATGAATGCCATCGTCTGTTTCTTCAACATCAACAACATCACGCTTTAGACGCTCAATCTCTTCTTGAATCTGCTCATCAATTGTTTTATTAGTCATATTTATTATCCTTCTTTCAGTCCAAATACACGATTCTGTGAATCGCTTTATCTGACCTTTTGTTGAGTCTCAATATCGTGGAGTTCGGTATGCCATTGTGACGCTATTCGTATCACACCAAAGCGATTTGATAAATCAACATTTGCACTTGATACACTAAATACAGCGAGAGACTCTCCACCGCCTAATACACCACCCCATAATTTACGCAATTTGACATAGACGGTGTAAATTCCGTTGAGAAGCGGAAGATTATCAATTGTGCAATAGATCGTGCCTGTGCCCTGTAAATCGTACAATTCTGTTTCTTCGCTTGTCATGCCTGATAAATAGAAGGAATCAACAGTTGCAATGCCCAGCCCAAAAATTACTGCCTCATGTAATTCATCGGCTTCGTAGTCAATTGCTATTGTAATCTGTTCGCCTGTTTCAAACTCATTGGATTCATTGCCGTTTTTATCTAAGAGACGTACCTGTGGCACATGGATAATTGTATTGTCATAGTAACGCCCTTGAACATCTTGTCCTTTGATACGATGCTCTATGATTCCCTTGTTGGAATGACTATAATATTCACTGATGATATCTTTTGTATCACCAAACGCTAGAACCTCACCCTTATCTAACATAAGTGTGCGCTCACAGAGACGTTCAACTTGTCGAATGCCATGTGACACGAAAATGATAGACGTATTATTATCTGCTTGCAGTTTTTCCATATGGTCGAAGCATTTGCGCTGGAAGGTAATATCTCCAACACTGAGAACTTCATCAATGAGGAGCAAATCAGCATCGACATTAATCGCCACAGAAAATCCTAAACGTGTCAACATACCACTTGAATATTTGCGAATAGGACGCTCAAACCATTCGTCTAACTCAGAGAACTCTTTGATGCGTTCGATACGATCACGAATCTCTGACCGTTGCAAGCCCATAACAGCACCGAGCATGTAAACATTTTGCCGCCCTGTTAGCTCAGTATGTAGTCCTGCATTGAGTTCAATCATAGGGAAAATACGTCCACTGACTAACATTTCCCCTTCTGTTGCAGGGGTTACACCAGCGAGAATTTTGAGTAAAGTTGATTTTCCAGCACCATTATGTCCAATGATGCCAACCGTCTCGCCATGTTTTACATCAAATGATACATCCCTGAGTGACCAAGGTCCATAAGCCTCAATTGATTTTTCTTGTTGTCGCCACTGGTCGAATGCCCGTCGCAACCGTGGCATGAATGGCAAACCATATCGTTTCCAGATGTTATTTGTTTGGATAACTGTTTCTGTCTGCATGATTATTTCCTATAAAACATCTGCAAAATATTGCGACATGACGCGGAAAAAAGGCCATGTGATGGCACAAATCGCTAAAGTCGCAATTAACGAAATCAAAAGTAATTGAAAATCAGGCGGTGTTCCATCAATGATAACAGCACGGTAATTTTCAATTAAGCCCACAAGCGGATTCAAACGGTAGTAAGGCAACCATTGCTCAGGTACTTCACTGAGAGGGTAAATGATGGGTGTAGCATAGGTTAACAATTGCATTGCAAATCCAGACCCTATGATAAAATCCCGTCGGTATGTGCCAAGTCCTGCGATGCCTAAGCCTAAACCCCATGCGAGTAAGCCCGTTAAAAGCACTAGCACAAGCACCCACAAGATATTTATTGTGAAAGTGACACCAAAGAACATTAACATAAGTACCAACACTATGCCTGACATCAGCATATCGAAGGCAGCCGTAATCACGGCGATGACTGGGAAAATCTCACGCGGAACGGCAATTTTCTTCAAGATGGAGGCACCGCCATAGATACTACCGCCACTGCCACGGGTCGCAGATTGAAAAAATGTCCACGGGACGAGAGCGACATAGGAAAAAACGACATAGGGCGTTTCGCCTGTTGAAATGTCGAGCACACCACTGAGCAAGGTAAATACAATCATTAGCATAAGTGGCTGTATGATCGCCCATAATGGTCCGAGGAAAGAGCGTGTGTAACGCCCACGCAGGTCACGTATGACCAAGGCAACTATCAAGTTCAAAATTTGTGAGTTGTTGAAACCCACATTTCTATTGGCTATCACTGTATTCAACCATCATCACTTTGAAATGGTTAAGCATCTTACCGAAGAATCACAGCACATACAACGATTAAAGTATGAAGCAAGAAAAGCATCGTTTAGCTCAATATCTGCTGATATAAATCCCAATAACGTGTTGCAATTTTGTGAATATCATAATTTGCTTCGACATAATTGCGAGGATTATTGCCAATTACTCTATTATTTTTAAGAACCCAATCAATTCCGTGAGCAAGATCAGCAGTGTCAAATGGTTTTGCCAGATAGCCATTAATTTTGTGCTGTATTAAATCGGGATTTCCTGTGCAATCAAAAACCACAACGGGTGTATTGGTTGCAAGTGCTTCGACAATTGTATTGCTCAGATTCTCTTGACGCGATGGTACAACACAAACATCAGCAGCAGAAAAAATAGTATTCAGATGACTGACATCATCAATATACCCTAAACGATGTACCATAATGTCGTCAGGAAATGGGAAATCTGGTGAATTACCCCCAAAGAGCAATACGGATAGATTTTGCCATTTAATTTGGTTCAGTGCTTGAGCAAGTAGATCGGCTCCTTTATGATATTCTTTGAGTGACATAGCACCAAAAGCGATGTAATCACCATCAGGGTTCAGCTTCAGTTTCCGTCTTGCATCTTGCTGATTTTCAGGATGAATTTGAGACAAATCTAAGCCATTAGGAATCACTTGCACACGATGATTTTCAAAAATTGGACTTTTACGGAATTGGTTACCCAACCAGTTACTTGGTGTCACAATGGTCAAATTTAAATTTCGCCAAGCTGATTTTTTCAGATTGTATCCTTGATAACTTGCATCATATGAATTGTTAGACTGAAGTTGTGGACAACATCCACATCCTTGTTGGTACTGTTCGCAATTTAAGGCTTTATGACATCCCCCTGTGTACGCCCAATTATCGTGCATTGTCCACACCAGCGGTTTATTGATGAAACGCATCATACCTATCGGTAATAAGCCATCTCCTAGCCAATTAAGATGGATAATATTTGCATCAGCTTGATTGAGTCGTAATGGGAGTGTATGCCATCTTCGGTTATCGCTCCATTTAATTGCACCTGTACGACGGGCTCGCTTATCAAGGATGAAATTTTTTTTGTAAACACGCTGAAACCATTTTTGCTCGATTGACCCCATCATATCCGTTGCTACTTCGACAGTTTCTAATTGGGTTGTTTTGTGCCCCACTAAATAAGTGGATGGGAGACCTTGACGCAGAAATTCGTGATGTAAACGTAAAGAAGCAACGGCTGCCCCACCACGGTCATAAGTGGATAGGTGCAGTGGCTTGACAGTGTTTTGCTTGTCAGACATGATACGACTTTCGCACAGATTAGATACAGAGCAATATGGATAAGTCCAAAACACCAAAAGTTAGTGTTATGATGGCAGTTTACAATGGCGAAGCAACTGTCGGTAGAGCGATTGAGGGCATCTTAGCGCAATCTTTCACTGATTTCGAGTTCATCATTGTGGACGATGGTTCATCGGATGAAACGCTACCAATCTTACACGATTACGCAACGCGCGATACAAGAATTCGTTTGATAGTGAATGAGCACAACCTCGGACTCACAAAATCATTGAATAAAGGCGTTGAACAAGCACACGGTCAATACATCGCACGACAAGATGCAGATGATACCTCGCATCCTGAGCGTTTTGGAAAACAAGTCAGTATCCTAGATAATAATCCTAATGAAGCATTAGTGACCAGTCATTTTGTCATCGATGATAGTCAGGGAGAACATTTATATCGGCATCATCCAAGTCAAATCCAAAGACGATGGGCGATGCTATTTCACAATTACATTTCAGGACATTCAGGAGTGATGTTTCGTAAAGATGTATTTGATAATCTTGGGGGCTATGATGAAACGTTTCGCTATGCTCAAGATTATGATTTATGGGAAAGACTACTCAGAGAACATTCGATTGCTGTTGTAGAGCAAACACTATTCACAATGTATTTTCACGATACGAATATATCTAAAACAAAACTCGACCAACAGACAAATTTTGCACTAGAGGTATCGCAACGGCAATTGAGACAGTTGATAGGCGAGATAGACCTTACTACTGTTCGTGAGTTGTATCATTTTTGGGTGTATCGGCATGATGAGGTCACGGATTATCAAGTCATCAATCAGTATTTGAAGCAAATTTTTGAAGCATTTATGGCACGTTATGCAGTCAACTCAGATGAGCAAGAGGCGATTCGATTACAGATTTGTCATCGACTGTGGGAAGGTGGCACACATAACAAAAGTCGCAACTGGGGAATTGTTTGGCTGGTATGGCAATGGTCACCGCGATTTGTGCTGACACGCATCAAGAAGCAGTTTCGATTAGGCTAGGACTTAGGACCGATATGTTCATCGAGAAAAGCGACATCATCACGCCGAGCAATTGTAATGCGATTACCCCATCCAGTCCAATTTAAGCCAATTTGCTCTACAGTATCAGTAAATAATTTGCGAATGTCATCTGAAACATTCGTAAACTCGTATCTTGAGTAGATTGCTTCGTTAACAACAGGTTCAATTCGAGTACCATCAGAGTGAAGCAAGCCACGAATAAAATCAATTGGGTACTCATCCACGATGTTTTGTTGCCAACTTTCCAGAATTATGTCGCGTTCGTGCTTTGCCCCTTTTCCATGTTGAGGAAACATCTCCACCCAATCATTAGAATACGCGCCTACTTCAACTGCTCCCTCTTTTGGTGTTATTTGTATACGATTTGAAGGAACAAGCGTTTGGAGTCCATGAGTAACTTCTTCAATAATTTGCGGATACTTTTTGTCTAAAACGATTCTCATACGATATGTTCTTGGATGCTTCGCAATGTATCCATCACCTAAATATATTCCTAAGATATAAGAATATGTTTGACGAAACTGTTTATTTATTAGTCTAGTTTTCCAAGTGTTTGTATTGTTCTCTGACAAATAGCTATCTAAGCCTTGTTCAGTAGCAAACTTCTGAATGCAGTATCGTACTGTACCGCGAGGAATATTTGTCTGCCGTGCAATCTTAGATTTGTTGTTTCCAGCATCCCATAGTTGGAGAATTTTTCTATACTCTTTGTTTGTTCGCATAATGTCACACAATTAGTCTGAGTCATAGTTGCATTAAGTATAACATATGACAGAGATAATAGTGTGACAATCGAGTTTGGAAATAGACATTAAAACAAAAAATCAGACCAAAAAGACCTGATTTTAACAGTTAGGGCTGGTGGGGATCGAACCCACACGTCCAAAGGACAATGGTTTTTCTTACCTGCTACGGTTTTCACCGCCTGCTTATTGCAGTTTGTGGTCTGGACTATCCCTTCACCTTATTGCCGATGCAACGTAGGTGCGCTGATTATAGTCTCTGCACGTTCCTGAAAATATCAGGTTTCGCTCAGGATTGCCATCACCATGACGTGTTAAGGTTTCCCTGAATTTACAGCGTCCACTTAATACATTTCTGCATTAAGGCTCAATTAATTTACCATCAAGACCATCGCGTCTGCCATTCCGCCACAGCCCCTAAACAGTAAATATGATTGTACTCAGGAAGTTTTAGTTGTCAACCTGTGAGATAGGGTTCAACATAGTATTCTTCGGCATCACCTTCAGCTATCCAGCCAATTCTGCCAAAATAGCGCACGCGAAACCACGCGAAGCCATCGGCACAGGTCGGACCATCAATCACAATAAACTGCTCAAGGGGGTCAAGTGCCAGCAAAATATCAAACGATGTGCCTGGTCCGTTGCGTAAATTGAGTGTTTCGTCATTATTATCGGTGACACGCCCTCTATCTTGAATAATCAGGCGTGATTCGGGGGTATTGGGACAATTAACAGGGTCTCTGGCTGTGATGAGCGGTATCGGTGTCGTCTCTATAATAGATGGTGTCGCTGTTGACATCACAATAGGTGTCACACCTGTTACAGGTGTAGAAGACACTGTATCAGGGGATTCAAATGTACAAGCAACTAAGACCAATTGTAAAACGATTACTAAAACAATCCATCGCATCGAGACACACCTCACTTGTGTCTATTTTAGCTAAGAAGTGACTCTTTGTGTAAGGATTATGTATCAGTTTTTGTGTTTCGTCAGATTATGGTGGATAAAATAGGAGTGTAATCGTTTCTTCGTCTGTTCTTCATAAAGTTAGCTTAGGCTAAAAGTGGTAGTGAATTTGCTCCTTTAGTTACCCCTTCAGGAGATATCTCCCATCAATGCTCCCGATGGGAGATGATTCTTTAATGTGGATGAGCCAACAGCAAGCCGACTCATCCAAGCGTTCTAGCTCAAGACATCTGGATTGACGACATTTTCATGCTTGTCATTCAGAAGTGCATCAACAATTAACTCAGCCGCTTGCACAGCGACAGTAATTTGAGCGTCGGTGGTACTCGCTGCCAGATGTGGTGTATCAATGACGTTATCAAATTTGAGTAAGGGGTGGTCATCAGCAGGTGGTTCTTCAACATAGACATCGAGGGCTGCACCTGCCACTTTGCCTGATGCTAAGGCTTCGGCAAGTGCTTCGTCATCAATGAGGACACCACGCGCAGCATTTACGATTCGCACACCATCTTTCATCTTGGCGAGGCTTTCACTGTTAATCATTTTGGCTGTTTCATCAGTTGCAGGCGCATGAAGTGTAATGAAATCAGCCTGAGCATATAATGTGTCTAAATCAACACGATTTACATTTAATTCAGCAAAGACATCATCCCCTAAGAATGGGTCAAAAGCGATGACATCCATCTCAAAGGCTTGTGCACGTGTCGCAATCGCTTGACCAATACGCCCAAATCCTAATACACCCAATGTTTTGCCCTTGAGTTCAACACCGACATATTTTTTACGATCCCAACGCCCTTCTTTGAGGGATTGATTACCTTGTGGGATATGACGTGCTAAAGCTAGCATCAAGCCAAAAGTGTGTTCAGCAGTCGAAATAGTGTTACCGCCTGGTGTGTTCATCACAACAACGTTATGCTGTGTCGCTGATGCAAGGTCAATGTTATCGACACCGACCCCTGCGCGTGCAATCACTTTTAGATTCTTAGCAACAGCGAAAACCTCAGGTGTAATTTTGACACCACTACGGATAATGAGTGCATCGGCATCAGGCACTTGGGCAATGAGTTCTTCTTGTGATAATTTACCTGTTGCAAGAACAGTCAAATCACTGATGTCATTGAGTAAATCAATCGCTTTTTGGTGGATATTATCAGGTAGTAAAACAGTTGGCATAATGTCTCCTCAAGTTATTTACAAGCAAAAGGAGAGGCGACCCTCTCCTATGTGTATCGTTTTCAGTCAATGATGCAGTTTAGCTAACACCAATAAAGTCATCGAGTTCAGCAAAGACTTCTTCTAGTGTATTGGGTTGGAAATCGCCCATATGACCAATACGGAATGTTGGACCTTTGATTTTGCCGTAGCCTTTATCCATTGTGAAGCCACGCTTTGCCATGAATTTTGCCATCTCAAAGACATCAATTTGGCGACCTACAGTGTTATCGACACAGGTCAATGTCGGGCTACGATAGCCTTCTTGCGCGAACAAACCAAAATCACGGGATAATGCCCATTGATGAGTCATATCACGCATTTGATTATGACGTGCCCAACGATTTTCTAAACCTTCTGCTAGCACATCTTCTAATTGTTTTTCAGTTGCGTAGAGCAAGGAGACAGGCGGTGTTGATGGCGTGTTATTTTTCTTGAGCGATTTTTCCATTTTGAGTAAGTCGAAATAATAGCCACGATGCTCAATTTGGGCAGCACGCTCTAGCACTTTATCGCTAACAGCTGCAAAAGCTAAACCTGGTGGCAATGAAAATGCTTTCTGGCTACTAGTCATCGCAAAATCAATACCCCAGTGATCTGTGCGTAATTCTGCGCCGAGTACACCGCTAACGGTATCAACCAAGAATAGCGTATCTTCATATTGTTTGAGGACTTCGCCAATATCGGCTAATGGATTAGTGACACCTGTGCTGGTTTCGTTATGAACGACACAGACTGCATCGTAAGTTTCTTTTTGGAGAGCTTCTTCGACCATTTCTGCTTGGAAGGCTTGTCCCCACTCTAGCTCTAGTATGTCAATTTGCTTGCCGTTTGCTTTACTGATGTCTGCCCAGCGTTCACTGAATGCACCACTGATTAAATGTAAGACTTTTTTATCATCACGGATACAATTGCGCGATGCGCCTTCCCAGAAGCCTGTTCCAGATGACCCCACCATATACACACGGTTATCGGTCAAGAAAACTTGTTTGAGTTTATCTTCGATACTTGCGAAGAGGTCTTCAAAGGCTTTGCCACGATGTCCAATCATGTAACGATTTTGTGCTTCTAAGACTTCGGGACGGACATCAACAGGACCTGTGATGACGAGACGCTGATGTTGTTGATTGCTCATATTGGGAGATTACTCCTTCGATGGTGTGCGAACAAATTGTGATAATTTGCACATAACGCCCATAGTTTACTCTAGGCGTTTTAAGATTGACAGGCATATGATTCGGCGTTTTGCACAAAGGTCATTTAGCAAAATTCACAGACTTTATCGGAATAGGGTAATCGTATGCTAATAATCATGAAAAAGTTATCAAGATTGTAGCTTTTGAGCTTAAACTTGTGATACACTGTAATTAGGCGTAAGCTACAGAATAAAATCCGTCGTTAGTCGTTGAGGTAAGCCTTATGTTCTACATTAAGCGCAAAAATTATGCTGGTCGCTGGCTCGTACGTATCGTGCAAGCAACACTTATTTTTGGCATTGTTTTTTACGGTCTTGATCTCCTCGGAGATATGGTGGAACCGCAAGAAGAGATTGTGGTTGTCGAACAAGTTGCTCCTGATGTTCAAATTATTACTATCGAAGCTGAAACACCAAGCTATGATGAAATTGAGTATTTTTACTTCGGCTTAGAGCATCAACGCGCTGATGAATATTATGATGCCATTGCTGATTACACTCGTGCTATCGAATTGAATAGTGACTTGGCAGCATCTTACCTCAATCGTGGTGTGGCTTACGAACAACTCGGCAATAACGACAGCCGTGCAATGACAGATTTCACCTCATGGATGACCCGTGACGGTATGACTGTCCTTAGCCGTTCGATTATCTCCGACAGCACTGAATTAACAGCTACTATGTACGAAGATTACCGTTATGATGTGCCATTGAAACTCAATAGTGGTGATGTGGTGAGCTTCAATGTGACCTCTATTCAGGAAGATTTGGTTGACCCAATTATTGTTTTGGTTGATGCCGATGGTAACCCTGTGGCAGCGAACGACGATGTCCGTCGTGATGATGGTTCATTGGTCTCAATGGATAGCTACATCAACCAATATGAAGTAGAACGCACGGGTCAATATACTTTGATGGTAACCCATGCTGGTGGTGGTTCATTTGGCGATATTACAATCGACTTGGACATCAATCGCTAAATTCGATTAGATTGCAACATAGAAAGCCATCTCTCGCTAATGAGGTGGCTTTTTTGTTTGTATAAACAGAGGGCATTACCAACTATTTAATTTATCCGATAGCGCAGATGGCGAACCACTACTATAATACGCGCTGGACTTGATGACGCTTGAATTAGATTGTGCCGTATGTTGAAACAGCCACGCCATTATATCGGTATTGTATTCATTGTGTTGATGGGCTTACTCGCTGCATGTGAGCCGTTTGCCTATAATCCAACGCCTGTTACGGTGTTGATTACTGTGCCACCCACTGAAACACTAACACCATCACCAACAGTTACACCTTCTATTACCCCCACCCCAACCTTGACACCAACGGTGTTTATGCCGACTGCAACGCCTTTCCCATGTGATGAAGACCGAGGCTTATTTGTCGATGTAGATGATAACCGCAGTGATAATGGTAATGGTGAAAATTTGCGTTATCGTCTGTATCTGCCACCTTGTTATCAAAGTACACAAAAGCGTTTTCCAATTGTGTATCTCTTACACGGATTGAGTTACCGTGAGGAACAGTGGGAAGACTTAGGCATCGACACAGCACTTGACCAAGGCATACGCACAGGCAGTCTGCCACCGATGATTCTTGTGATGCCCTACCTAGGACAATTAGGGCAACTGAATCAATTTCCACCTGACCCCAGCTACGAGCTTTTTGTGTTAGACGAACTGATGACAGATGTTGAACGTAGTTTCTGTACTATCGAGAACAGTCAACATCGTGCTATTGGGGGTATCTCGCGTGGTGGATTCCTCGCATATAGTATCGCCATGCGAAACCCTGATATTTTTGGCATCGTCGGGGGACATAGTGCATATTTTCCACCCAATGCAAACGATATTCCACCAGCGTTTAACCCGATTGAATTGGCACTTAATGATGCTTTTCTGCAAGAGGTTGATTTACGGATGTATCTCGATAATGGTGCGAGCGATTCATCGGCATCAAGCCAACAATTGTTTAGTTCACGCCTGACCCAACGCAACATCCAGCATACCTATGTGGTGCATCCAACAGGGGAACATAATAACGAGTATTGGTCATCGCACATTGATGAATACTTGGTCTTTTATGGGCGCAATTGGGAACGCGATTATGGGCAATTGCCGAATTGTGCTGACCCTAGCCCTTAGCGTCGTTTGCGACTGCCATGTTTTTCAGCGACTTTGGTAGCCGCTCGTTTCACATCAGGACGTTTACGTAATTCCCAAACTTTATTTTTTGCCTCTTTGACAGCCTGCTTGTGGTCAACAATCGGTGCGGGATAATCTTTGCCAATCTCACAACCAACCTCCAGTTGTGTCATCGGTGGCATTTTATGTGGCTCATGGATATATTCATCTAGCACAGGGCGTAATTCTGGAATCCATTGGCGGATAAATGCGCCGTTGGGGTCATGGTCTTGCGCTTGCTTGATAGGACTGTAGACACGTAGTGTGTTAATGCCTGTTGTGCCACTCTGCATCTGCACTTGTGAGTAATGAATCCCTGCTTCATAATCCGTGAAGAGACGTGCTAAAAATTCGGCTGTGTGTTGCCATTTAATCCATAAATCATAGCTAGCAAAAGAGACCAACATCGCACGCATACGGAAGTTAATCCAGCCTGTTGCGCGTAAATAACGAATGCTAACGTCAATCATCGGGTAGCCTGTTTTGCCTTGTTTGAAAGCATCAAATCGCTGTCCCGCTTCCTCATCTGTTGTGGGGTCATCACGCAATTGGTCATATTGAGTGACAAAACTCTCATATTCAATGCGTGGGTCATCTTCTAATTTTTGGATGAAGTGGTCGTGCCAATGCAAACGTGATGTAAATGAGCGCATAGCACTTTTCCAGCTACCACCGAGTGCTTTGTAGTCAGCATCGGACATCGCATAGATTTCGTCTTGCCTTTTTTTGACAGCATCCATCACCTGTTTAAGCGATAGCGTGCCATATGCGAGATGTGGGCTAATCCGTGAGCAACTATCTTCAGCAGTAAGCGGACTCGACATCTCTTTCTGGTAATTTGCACCTCGTTCATAGAGAAATTGATTGAGTGTGCGGTGGGCTTCGCGCTCGCCTCCGAATTGGCGATAGCGTGTTTGAATACCTTCATCACGGATTCCAAGTTGCTCCCATGTGGGAATCTCGCTCAAGTCAATATCTGTGGGATTCAATGAAGATGGTGGTGTAAACAGGGCACGGTTCATCTGGTGATACCAGAGTTTGCGCCGTAGGTCGCGGTCTTTGAGTGGGCGAATGACACCATTGTTGGGCGTTTCATAAAAGTGAATGCTATGCGCTTCACACCAGCGATGCACGGCAATATCGCGCTGGTAACTAATGTCGTTACCTGTTTCTTCATGAGCATGAATGGCTTCGATACCGTATGTTGTGTGTAACTCGTCAAAAATATCGAGCGCGTTACCACACCGTACCACTAAGCCCTGCCCTAGAGCTTGCAATCGTTCACGCAATTCTAGCAAGCAATCACGTATGAAATCGTAATGTCGTCTGTCGTAGTCAGGCGCATGAATGATAGTTGGCTCAATGATGTAAATGGGTATCATATCACCATGCGAACTCGCATCGCGCAATGGGCGATGGTCATTGACACGTAAATCGCGCTTGTACCAAACTAAGTGCATCTATTTTTCTACCAATACATATTCAATCTTTATTAGTATGCCAAATCAGCATTGGAACTATCTTAATATTGTGAAGAATTGAACTTTTGAATGATTAGAGCTTGCGCTATACTAACGTGTGCAAGGTTAATACGAGATAAATGGAGTCCATAATGGCAATCGAAACTGCCTTAGAATTTTTGCAACGGGTTGAGCGCGAAGAGAGCCTCCGCACGCAACTTTATATCACACGTCCAGAAGATATTTACGAATTGACGACTTTTGCTCAAGGCAAGGGCTTCGTCATGAGTACGGAAGATTTAGTACAAGCTCTCAACACGTATCAGCCACGCTTCCCAACAGGGAGTATTGAACCACTCAAAGAGTATCTCAACGATTATAAACGCTTACCTGAACCTGCCGAAGAAAGCGAAAGCTAACGCCGATACAGACTGACTCCAACCTGCACCAGTAATTTCCACAGTGGATTGGGGTCAGCTTCGCCATCAACCCACACAGTCTTAATTAACCAATCACCATTGCGTTGTGGATGTGCCACAACATGTACTTTGCGCCCATTAATGATTTTGTGGAATTGGGTATCTCCATCTGCCTCATGCTTTTTGCCATCAGGTTCTCGAATTGTTTTCTTAATCATCCCCTGTGAGATGCGTCGTTGCCATTTTCGTTCAACGGCATGGTGAGTCATGGTAATTTTAGACATTTTCACTCCTGTATGATACGCAATGTTGCGCCGATTAAGGTACTGGTCAAGATGACCTTCGCAGTTGTTTGGTCAAAATTGGGTGTCGTGTAAATGTTTGCCTCAGCGACAGAACGTGGATTGTTAGGCAGTGTGATTTCTGAGTTTTCAGCATTTTCGACTAAAATTTGTACGCCTGTTGAAGTCGGTACAGTGATTGTCATCCCACCTGATGTGATGCTCAAGTTTCCCATCAAATTTACACCATCTTCGAGTGTCATCGTGATAAAACCATCTGTGCTTGTGAGTTGGACTGATGAGGCTTGTGAACCGATAGGCATATGTAGATTCACTGTACTAGCAGTTGCATCGACTGCCATCTGTAACTCTGAGGTTGGCAAGGTCACATCAATAGTCGCCGTTTCTGCGACGAGGTCAAAACGTGAGACAATCAAATCTGTCAAAGTCGCACTCAATGTTCCTGATGTCACATCAATAACATAAGAAATTGGGATGCTTGGACTTGCTTGTAGTGACCATGAATTATCATCTGTGCCAGCAGGGTTATCGCTGAGGGCAATGAAGGATTGCTCAGCGATTGTTTCAGTGTAAGCTACTGATGCTTGGTTACCAACATCTGCTACAAACAGCGCATTGGATTCAGAAGACAAGGATGATAAGGTTGCGTCACGATTGAAGATATTGAGATTGAGAACAGCACTTTGTGCCTCGTTAAGTGGCGATTGCACACTGTTAGATGGTGTCTGTGGTGTCGATGTAGGATTACAGGCAGTCAGTAACAAACAAAGCAAAATACAAATACGCTTCACAAAACTGCCTTTCACATAAAAAATCATTAAGCAAAAACAAGTCCATCCTACGATGCACTTGTCGAAAAATCAAATTAAATTATAGCTCAGAGTGATGGTTTTTGCTGGCGTGATGTCGCACCATCATCAGGACTGAATGATGCCTGATTATCACTTTCTGGTGGTGTGAAATTATCCAATTCCAGATGAATACGGTCAATCAAGGCTGTTAAATAGTGTTTATCATTGAGTGTTTCATGCCATGCTTGTGCATTTTCTGGACGTTGAATGTCTGCATGGATGTCATTTGCTAGATTAAGATAGATTCGGCAAATGTTGAGTACATCATCTAGCGTTTCGGCACGTTCTTGCAAGAATTGCACATATTCAAGCTGAACTTGCTCATTGTTATAAATTTCGCGCATACCTGCCAGTTGCTTGTCATCAACGCCTTGTGCTTCGCGTTTTTCAAACGTATCTTCCATCATGCGAATACTTTTTTGTAGGCGTTGGGCTTCATTTTCTAAGAATTGTTGCGTTTGTTTATTCATATCACTCCTATAATGGCGTTCGTTACTACCACAATAGGCTGTGAGTATAATAATCGCATATGTTGAGATGAGTAAGCGACAACAATTACGTTAGAACTGTATCAACACTACATTTCATCGGCAAAACGAATGGGTGCTGCTCGTTCAGGATGACGACCAATGGCATCTTCAAAGAAAGGTTTAATCACGGCTAAATCTGCATCCATATCGCCTGTAGGATGAAAAGCATCACGTACTGTGATTGTACGGTTGGGATAATCCATCTTGAAGAATACTATCGGGATTTCGGTTTTTTGTGCGATGAAGTAAAAACCTTTTTTCCAGTGGTCTGTATAGTGGCGCGTACCTTCGGGAGCAATTGCTAAGATAAATTGGTCATTATCGCGGATGTATTTGATAATTTGCTTAGTGGCTTTTAAAGGCTTATCACGGTCTACGGGAATACCACCTGTGTAGTACGAAAATTGACCAAATGCGCCATCAAACAATTCTTTTTTACCAATCCAATTAGGACGCACCCCAAAATAACTAGCCAAATAGACAATGAAGAAAAAGTCAGCATTGGTTGTGTGGGGAGCAAGCGCACAAATCATTTTGGGTTCATCTGGTAACTGTCCTTCGACCTTCCAGCCGAGGATGATGCGAAACACAAAATATACGAGTGGATTGAATATCCATCGCACTAAAAATGTCAAAATGCCATCTATGATTGACTTCACCATAGCTTATAACCTCTAAATTTCTCAATTACTGCAATTCATCATACGTTGACTAATACGTATCCGTATAGGTTGAGTTGTACACCTTACCTACACAAACTCCAGCACCTTGCCTAGTGGAGATGCTTATCGCAATTGGTTACAATAGCCTGTCAAAGATAATTTAAACTGGGAGACCCTGATGGCAACATCCTCAAAGAATGGAACACAACTTAATCAGCGTAGTCGGACATTGCTTGAAGGACCTGACCGTGCTGCTGCTCGTGCCATGCTGAAAGGTATCGGCTTAACAGATGACGACCTCAAAAAACCTATTATTGGCATTGCTAATACATGGACAGAAATCGGTCCTTGTAATTTTCATCTGCGCTTATTGGCTCATGCAGTCAAAGAAGGGATTCGCGCTGCGGGTGGCACACCTCTTGAATTCAATACGGTATCCATCAGCGATGGCATCACCATGGGGACAGAAGGTATGAAAGCCTCGCTCATCAGTCGGGAGGTGATTGCGGATAGTATCGAATTGGTAGCACGCGCGAATTATCTGGATGGTGTTATTGCTCTATCGTCTTGTGATAAAACAATCCCTGGTACGATTATGGCACTGATTCGCCTCAACATCCCTTCACTCGCTCTCTATGGGGGTACGATTGCACCTGGTAAACGCACTATCATTGAAGATGGTAAAGAAGTCGAACAAAACTTAGATGTTGTTTCTGTGTTTGAAGCAATTGGCTCATTCGCATCAGGTAAAATCGGTGAAGAAGAGTTCAAAGAGATTGAAGACCGCGCCTGCCCAGGACCAGGGGCATGTGGTGGGCAATTCACAGCCAATACAATGGCAACTATCAGCGAGATTATGGGGATTTGTCCGATGGGAATGGCAGATGTCCCTGCAGAAAATGAAGAAAAGAAAAGTGTCGCCCGTCGTGCTGGTGAAATGATGCTGGACTTGATTGAACGTGATGTGCGTCCGCGTGACTTCATGACTCGTAAATCACTCGAAAATGCGATTGCGGTTGCGACAGGCACAGCAGGCAGTACCAATGCTGTTTTGCATACGCTAGCTTTTGCGCGCGAACTGGGGATTCCATTTGATTTAGGCGATATTGAAGCGATTAGTCAACGTACACCTGTTATTGCGGATATGCGTCCAACAGGTAAATATGTCGCGCAAGATTTATATGAAGCAGGTGGTATGCGCCTCCTCGCCAATAAAATGATTGATATGGGTTTGCTTCATGGTGATACGATGACCGTCACGGGCTTAACTCTTGCTCAAGAAGCATCATCTGCTCAAGAACAGGTAGGGCAAAAAGTCATCATGCAATCACTTGATGATGCGATTAAGCCGACGGGAGGTTTGGTCATCCTTCATGGGAATCTCGCGCCAAATGGTGCAGTTGTCAAACTCAAAGGGGATGAGCCTGAGCATCATGTCGGTCCTGCACGCATCTTTGAACGTGAAGAAGAGGCGATGACAGCCGTACAAAATCAAGAGATTAAAAAAGGCGATGTGGTTGTCATCCGGTACGAAGGTCCGACAGGAGGACCTGGTATGCGCGAGATGCTTTCTGTAACAGCCGCGATTGTTGGGCAGGGTCTGGGGCGTGATGTGATGCTCATCACAGATGGACGCTTCTCAGGGGGTACGCGAGGTTTGATGATTGGTCATGTTGCACCCGAAGCAATGATTGGTGGACCAATCGGCTTATTACGTGAAGGCGACCAAATTGAAGTTAAGGTCAATGAACGGAGCATCAATGTTTTGCTCTCAGAGGAAGAACTCGAACAACGTCGTGCCGAATGGCAAGCACCACCGCCAAATTACACATCAGGTGTGCTAGCGAAATACGCCAAACTCGTCAAACAAGCGGATGATGGTGCAATAACAAACGCATAGTACGTAATCTAAGGGGCATGACAAAGAGTTATGCCCTTTTTTGATGCTAGGTATGATAAATCTGGAAAATATTATTCATAGAACGTATCCCACAATTTTACAGTTCAATGGTTGACAAAAGATTACAGTTTGTTAAGCAATACAAACATACAAAACAGCTCGTTTGTAATAGACTAGAGTAAGAATACTCTATCTACACAAAACATTAGGAGCAAGAATGTCGATTCGGAATCAATTTGTTAAAGCACGAGAACTGATTCAAAATGAGCAATATGCAGAAGCACGGGCTATTCTGAACGCAATTGACCACTCTCAAGCACAAGATTGGCTCAAGCGTTTGGATGCTTTAGAAGCGAGGAAAGCCAAACAAGCCACATCCAATGCGCCAGTCGCTAAAACAAGCAATCAAGAGACAGCCTCCCCCGCTCAATCGACGATCTCAGAGGATGGGCTGTGGTTAATTCCCTTACGTGGGTTTTCGGGAGAAAAAGGCTCGATTGCCATAGGGAGCAAGAAAATCAACATCACTGCAGTGATTATCACTCTGATTGTCAGTTTGATTGGTGGCGTTGTTGCGGGACTTGGGCTGATGTATAGCTCGTGGTATGTCTATCTGTACATTTTCCAACCGATTCTCGCAGCATTAGTTGCGGCTCTTTTCGTTTGGGGTGCTGTCAAACTCACCAAATTACGTCATGGACGTAGTGCATTTTTTATTGGCTTATTGGTCGCGCTAGTTCTCTATGGTACGTATCGTGTGGGCAATTACATTGATTTTCGTCGTATTGTGTACGAAGAGGTACAAACATTTGAGCCAAACATCACCAATGCTGAATTCAATGCAGGTTTCAATGAATTGATGCGTGAAGAAACGGGCTTCTCTGGATTTTTGGGATATGTGCATCTTGAAGCGATTGAGGGTTTAAGTGTTAGTTTCCGTTCTCGTAGTGGTGTAAGTTCGGGAGAGCTATTCCGTACTAACGTATTTTTCACTTATGTCTATTGGCTTGTAGAAATCATTATCATCATAGCAACGCTAGTGCTTACAGCAACAGATACTAGTAGTAAGCCATATTGTGTGAAATCAGGCAAGTGGCTTGATTTCACACTCGCAGGATATATTCCACGCGAACAACTGAACGCCTTTATGAATGCCCTGAATCAGGGTGATGTGAACACTATCGGGCAATATCTGACCAACAATAGCTCATCGAGCATTCGCGTCAACGTTGCGATGTGTGACCGTCAAGCAGGTGAAGGTCTCATACATATTCTGTATCAAGAAGGGCGAGATACCAAGAACATCCTCGAACCTGCCATCATTTCAGGTCGTGTCACAGAACGCTTGTTGCTTGCCAGCGATAATCTGTTCTAAGGAATTTGACTTTTACTGTTTGAAGAAGATTCTTATCTATGAGTCTTCTTTAGTTTGGGATAACCCAACGTGGGAAATAGCCTGAGTCAGCAACTTTAATGAGTGAGTCTGTTTCAGCATCGTAGACCCATATTTCAGGACGAGCAAGATTATTGAGATTGCCGTCACTATCTAGCAATTGTAGACGTTGCATCAGCAATTGGTCACCTGTTGTATCCCACTCGAAGAAATAATGTCCGTAGGCTTCATCAAAGACTAATTCGCTTGTTTCCCCTGTTTCGGCATCAACATTGAATAATTGATAGCCTCGTGTCCAGCGGTCATCGGTGTAGCGTCGTCCGACCGTTACCTGTTGTCCATCAGGATACCAATCGATTGCGATATCATCTGTTGCGCCATTAGGGTCACTAAAATTATCAAAGGTCGCAGGTGATTGCGTAAAATCAACTAATTTTAAATAGGTGAAAATTTGGTCACCGCGATTGACTATATCTGGCACAATGAGTTTCAAGCCATTAGGTGATAATGCCCCCACTGAGCCATTCTGTGCTGGAACAAAGTTGAGAGTTTGTGTGTCACTAATTTGTGGATTGAAATTGTAGACTAAGACACCAGGGCTGGCGAGGTCTGCGCTATAGTAAGCGATAGTATCGCCACTATCTGACCAAATAGGTGAATGACCTATCAATTGCGAATCATCAGACAGAGGACGATTTGTACCAGCGACTAAATCGAGCACCCAAATACGAGGCGCACCTGTGCCGAATTGTTCAGTCGATGAATTGCTGTTGACACGTACATAAGCAATCACGGGGTCGTCAGGGTGAAAAACAGGTGTATAACACTCTGCATCGGATTCAGCACAGAATGTCACCTGACGCTCGTCACCTGTTGTCAGATCAAGCAGATAAATATCACGAGTGCGATTCACATCATCACGCGCACTATAAGCGAGACGTTGTCCTTGTCCATCGACATCAAAATCATAAATGCCCATCGCGCTAAACGTAATCTGTTGGGCGTTTTCAGGATTATCAACAGGGGCTAGCCAGATATTCGGGACATCGCCACTAGCAGGGGCGAGATAGGCTATCATCTTACCAAGACGTGCTGGACTGCTCCAGTAGGATGCGAAACCAATGGCTACTGCCAGTACAATCACAACAACGATGACGGTTAAATCTAACGGTGATAATCCGAGAATTTTTTGTGATTTTTCTTGCTCACCCATGCACTAGTCCAATAAAACTCATCACTACGAATACAGATATGGATTGTCGGGTGTGTCAGTTGGGTCAATAGTATCAGGTACAATCACAGGAGTCGGTTCACCGCGAAATTCACTGACAGTCAGTGTCCCTTGAATACGCACCCATGCCCCATCATCCCAAGCTGAAGCCTCATCAAATTCGACAGGCATACCAACAGCAAGGGCATCAGCGACACAACAACTGAGGGTAAAACGGGCTGCCATGAATTGGGTTTCTGGTAGTTCTGGTTCACGATAGACAAATGCGACAATATCAACAGGCAAGCCATCAAGTTCTGCGTAATTATCCACACGGTCAAACTCTCGCAACCAATCGAGCACATTGCGCTCAACAGGTGGGATATTGAGACGTGCTTCGGTACTAACTCCACCAATAGCTTGTAAGCTAACTGTTCCAGAGATAGCATCAGCCCCTAGTGGTTGTGATGGGAAGATAGTCGCAAAGATTAGGGGCAAACCGACAACTAGGATGCCACTCCATGAAATAGGTAAATGACCACTTAAATGACCACTTCCATGAATATTATGACGTTGTCCTCGCACTAATGATATGAGTTGCCATGCACCTAACGCAATGAATATCACGGCTGCAAGATACGACAACCATGCGAAGCGCACGTTGATGTAATTGCTTAAATTACCGTTTGCAATCAAAATAACAAAGTAGATGCCCATCCCTAAGAGAATGAATGCTTTGACCCATTCTTGGCGAGAGGCATTTTTAAGTGGCAGATTTATCAGTTGTGTCATGATATTGATGTCCCGTTACTAACATGCAACTAGTTTTACACAAAGGCACATATCCACACAAGGGATGCTCTCTGAACGTCAGGTGACATTAGGGCAAATCGTTCAAGAGTGCATTGACGATGGTGGTATCGGTATCTGTCAGGTTGACATATGCTTCGAGGTCAGCACGCGCATCTTCAGCAAAATCATCATGGGTGCGCCACAAATCGTAGTATAGCATTCCGCGTCCAAGATAGGCTTCCGCCATATCAGGATTGTATAGTATGGCTCGACCATAATCGGCAATTGCTTCGTCGATATACTCATCATCGCCTTCATCTACTAATTGATTGTAAGCGATACCTCGTTTGAAATAGAGTGTTGCATTTTGCTCATCTATTTCGATTGCCATATTGTAAAGATTAATGGCATTGATGATTTGACCATATCTCATCATGATGTCAGCAGAGCGTTCGTTATCTGACGAGGAACGAGGAGTCGGGCTAGCATCATAGACGATGGTTGAGCGTGCAACATACGTCGCTTGCTCCGAACTTGCGGTTGCTTGTAAATCAATAGCGAGAACACTCCCTGGTGATGTGGGATTACTAGGAACATAGGTCGTGAATGGTGTGTAATTCTGTGTGACTGCGTTACTGAACAGCGTCGATACTAAGAAAAGCAAACCTATTAAGCCCAATAAAATAAACCAAGGAATGCCTTCTTGTTTTGGAGCTTGTTTAGTATTTGGGTTCGCATTATGTGGACGCGATTTAACTGTTCTGCGTCCATCTTCCCAATGGCGACGACGTTGCATCTGAACTTCGTGATTATATTGGCGTTGACGCTCCGCCGAGAGTTTTTCGTCATAGGATGCGCGTCGTGTTTCATCCGATAGAACAGCGTAGGCTTCATTGATACGTTGGGTCATTTGTTGAGCGCGTGTGATTTCTCGCTCAAAATATTTTATTTCTGATGGTGACCCATTGCTTTTGAGGCGAGCTAGCTTGGCAGCAAATTGATCAGGGTGATAGCGTCGGATTTGGCTACGATAGGCACGTTTGATTGTATCCAAATCAGCATTTGGTTTGACCTGTAAGAGTGAATAATAGTTTTGTGGAGAAGACATTGAATTAGCAACTCATCAAACGATAAACTGGTGTTTAGTGTACCATGTTCGCATCATTTAATCAGGTATCATCTGGTAGAACAACTAGGAGTGTATGGAAATGTATAAAACATTGTATCGCCCTGTGGGACTAAAAGAACTCAATCTGATTATTGAAAGTGATTGGTCAGCATTTCCACCGAGATTAGATTGGCAACCGATTTTCTATCCTGTACTCAATCAACCCTATGCAGAGCAAATTGCACGAGATTGGAATACCAAAGATAGTGCATCTGACTATGTAGGATTTGTCACGGCTTTTGATGTTGACACAGAATATTTAAGCCAATTTGAAGAACATATTGTTGGTGGTTCTCAACATAAAGAGCTGTGGATACCTGCTGAAGAACTCACAAGATTTAATAGTATGATACAGGGCAAAATCCGCCTTGCAGCAGTATTTTATGGCGACAAATATAGTGGTAAGCGTGATTACACTATCAGCGATGACAACGCGCCACAAAATCTCTAAACAGGGGAATCATGCTATCGCCCATGCGCTCTGGATGAAATTGCACACCGATAAAACGTCCATCGTTGGATTCAATGGCTTCGATTGTGCCATCAGGGGCAGTGGCAGAAACACGCAAATTATCTCCAACAGATGCAAGTGCCTGAATGTGATACGTATTCACTTTGATTTTGAGTGTTTCTAGTGATTGATATAAATTGCTATCACTGGCAATTTCGACAAAATGAGGCTCTGCACCACGTCCGCTACTATGATTGATTGAGCCAGCTTGTTCTTTTTGTAAATCGCCATAAATTGTGCCACCGTGCATCGCATTGATGAATTGCATCCCATAGCAAATGCCCAACATTGGGCGTGATTCAGCAAAAGCACGATAAATCAACTCATCAGAGGTATCACGTACAGGGTCAACAGGAGGTAAATCATCTGGTAAATCACCGACTAGTCCGCGTGTGATGCCTGGTCCACCTGTCATCACCAAGCCATCCAGCAAGGAGGCAAAGGCTTCGGCGGTTTCTTCATCGGATAGCATCGGTGCAATGATGGGAATGCCTCCTGCGGATTCAATGGCTTGGATATAACTATGATGAATGGACTGTTTACCATCTTTGTAACTGGTGGTGATACCAACTTTAGGTTTCATTGATTGTCATCCTCAATGCCATGTTCGCGGAGTGTATTTGTGATGAACGTCTCCCAAATAGGGAAAACGTGTTCAGGATTCCAAACTGTCTCTTTGAAGGCTTTTGCATCAGCGAGGGGTACATCCTTTTGAGTCACACGATAGAGCATCACAAATGCTGAGACACGATAATTAGCGATGCAATGCACAAAGATTTGCTTATCTTGATTAGCATCCATCAGCGAGGCGAATTGCTTAAAATCATCGGCTGTAGGGTTTTCCCAATCGACAGGAATATGATGATAATCCAGATTGAGGTCTGCCAAGATGTCACGTTCTTCAGGGATATCTTGCTCAGTTGTGCCAGATGCGAGATTGATGACCACCTCGTAGCCTGCTTCTTTAATTGCTGGGAATTGGTCGCGTTGAGGTTGCCCAGCCGTGCCGAGTTGCTCGGATACTTTTGCGAAATTATAGATGTCGTCTAAAGTTGGCATGATAGGTCTCTCTAATCGTGGATAACAGCATCGACTGCAATTTCGACAAGGTAACCTTCGCCGATTAATGCAGAGACCTCTAGCAATGTGCTCACAGGGCGCACATCTGTGAAAAATTCGGCGTGAGCTTGTCCGACACCTTCCCATTGTGCTACATCAGTGACATACATTGTCGTTCGCACCACATGGCGCATTTCTGCTCCTGCTTCTTTGAGGCTACGTTCAATTTTCTCGAAGATATATTTGGATTGTTCATACGTGGTATCGCCGACACGATTGCCATTTTCGTCAGTCGCAGTTGTGCCTGATACAAAGACCATGTTACCCACACGTACCGTGCGTGAATAGCCAACTTGTTGTTCCCAGATTGTGCCTGATGAAATATTTTGACGGTCTGCCATGCTTGTTCCTTCGTAAAAATTATTGATATACTGACGATAATATCACAGGAGCAACACGCTCAATAGCACCATCTCTTTACCAATCACGCTCAATTTTGAGGCGACCATAGGCGATGATAATTTCGACAACGGTGCTGGCAATCCGTGCTGTACGTTGATAGTTACCATCGCCTAAATCATGCGTGATGAGTTGCGATTTTTCAAAGCTACGAGATTTAACACCATCATGCTGAATAAACCACTCTATGCTACGACAATCACTGAAAATCAAACGAAATGTTTTCTTATCGGGTGGGTATTCATAAGTGCAATCGAAGATGATTTCGCTTCCCCATTCCATAACAGCAATATCATTGATGACAATATGCCCTGGATCGAGTCCGAGTGAATGATGGATTAAACGGCGCATGATAGTACTTTCACGTTGATGGCAGATAGTCATCCTATTGTAGTGCTATTCTGCGTATTAGAGCACAAACACTAGATAGCTTCTACTATTTGGGGAGTCATCGCTTGCTGATTTAAACGTTGTAAGGCACGCCACAAGTAAAGTAATTCAACAATAACGCCTGCTGAGAGTGCAATTAAAGCAACAGGGATTGCGGGCAAGCCTATTTGTATACCACCGAACAAAGCTGTAATTGTCACAATGAAACCGACAATCATCGCTTGATAAATTGGATTGGTATCATCTTTGCCGATGAGCAAGGCACGAAGATAACTTTGCCCTGTGGATAAGAAAGGCATCAGGGTTGCAAAAATGACCCCTGTACGCACTAAGGGGATTAAATTTTCAGGGATATCTAAGATACTTCCTGTGTAAATATCAACTAAAGGCGTAACAGCAAAGATGAATATCAACAGACTGGTGCCAATACCTAATCGAAGGGTAAATGTCTGCAAGGCACGGCGTTGAGCGTCTCCTTTATTGAGTGTAATGACAGCTTCTTGCCATGCGATACCTCCTGCCCGACCAATCATCATTATCGAGAAGATGACAGGATAGGCTGCCAAAACCTCAACTGTATTATCAGCTTGTGCAAGAGCGCGTTGCGTTAGGGGCAAAATAAACCATGAAATTAGAGCCGTAATCGCTAATGGCATATGAAAGCGAGTCACTTTAGCGAGTGTCAGAGGGTCTCGGTCTCGTGATTGTGGTTTGCTCTTGAGTTTGGCAACCACAGGGCGCGAGATGATATACACATAGATTAATTCAACGGTGACGGCTGCCATCAAACTCCATGCACCAATTTCTGCACCTTTGACATCTGTCCAGATACCAAGTCCAAAAGCAACTCCTGCCGATGCCACAATCCGAATGAATGTGCCTGTGGTGATTGTGCGCGTCATATCCGCATTGATGAGAATCCCCTGATGAAAACGACGATAGCCAATCAATCCTGTCCATAGAATCATAATCACCATCGGTGTGCGCGTTTCAGCGATGAGTTCAGGTGGAATATCAAGGATTGTACCCAGATAAAAATCTAGTACAGGGGTGAAGGCAAAGAGCAAATGAACGATAGTCAGTCCGATATTGAGTATCCAGACGTATTGTGACAGTTTTTCGTAGGATTGCTTATCACTCGCTAATGCACTACCCACAGCTAAAAAGGTGATGACAGGCGTTTCGATGAGGACTGCCATACCAATCACCACACCAAAGGCAGCCAGTTGAATTGCAGCATCAGGTTGACGACTAATCACTCCTTGAATCCAGGGACCTTCAAAAATCATCAACAGAAATGAAAAGGCAAGTGGCAACCAAAACCAGAAAATACGTCGTTGAGTGAGCATGAGACCTACTTTTATTTGTACGAATTGAGTGCATTATACGCCCATTTGTATGAGAGTGTGTCAAAATGGTGTTAATGGATATGAACCTCTATGAACCCTATTGACACAAAAAGATTTTTCGTGCTACAGTAACCCAGTATGATTCGTCAGTAGAAAAAAGACTAAGATGGCAAAAGTCCGCGCACGCGATGCGAAAAAATTAAAAAAATCTCTAAAAGTTCATACCATCGCCAAAGAGGTGCATCAGCAAGCATGGGACATCCTTAAGACAGATGGCATTGACGCAGCACTCGCTTATGTGACAGAGCAAGCCTTACCACCTCCTACGCAAGCACCGATTCCTTATCAGATTTGGGGTGAGGAACAAATTGATGGCAAAAGTATCGAGCAGATGCAAGCTGCTGCGACACTATCGATTGCGCGTAAGGGTGCGTTGATGCCTGATGCCCATGTGGGCTATGGTTTACCAATTGGTGGTGTATTAGCAACTGAAAATGCAGTGATTCCTTATGCGGTGGGCGTTGATATTGCGTGCCGTATGCGAATCAGCATTTTTGATATGAATGACCGTTCACTCAAGAAACATAACAATTTACTCAAGGATGTTTTGCTTGAGCAAACTCGTTTTGGGGCTGGTGCAAAATTCTCTAGGCATGATTATTCCGTGCATGATGTGATGGATTCATCTGTTTGGGATGAGATGCCGATGCTACAGGAGTTAAAAGATAAAGCGCGTGAACAACTCGGCACAAGTGGTGGCGGTAATCACTTTGTTGAATGGGGTACATTCACACTTGATGCTCCTGCACCTGAGCTTGGCATTGAAGAAGCTGGAACGTATCTGGCATTGCTCTCGCATAGTGGGTCGCGTGGACTTGGCTTTACGATTGCCAATCATTACAGTAATCTGGCGATGGATTTGCAACCACATCTGCCCCAAGATATTAAACGATTGGCTTGGTTGGATATGGAAAGCGAAGCAGGTCAAGAATATTGGACAGCGATGACGCTCGCAGGTGAGTATGCCAAAGCCAACCACGAAGTGATTCATCAACGTTTAGCCGATGCCACTGGCTTCAAAGTGCTTGGGAGTGCGGAAAATCATCATAATTTTGCATGGAAAGAAGATGTCGATGGCAAGGAACTGATTGTACATCGGAAAGGCGCAACCCCTGCTAGTGAGGGTGTCATCGGGATTATCCCAGGCAGTATGGGCGACCCTGGTTATGTCGTGCGTGGAAAAGGCAATCCTGATAGCCTGAATAGTGCATCACATGGGGCTGGACGGAAAATGAGTCGTCGGGCAGCGAAAAGTGCTTATTCGCGTGGCGAGTTGCTCAGTTATCTCAAACCGCGCAAAATTGAGTTGATTGGTGGTGGCATTGATGAAACGCCTCATGCCTACAAATCGATTCAGCGTGTGATGGAAGCCCAGACTGATTTGGTTGATGTTGTCGGTGAGTTCATGCCACGAATTGTACGGATGGCAAACGACTAGTCAATTCAATACAGGACATCTCAATTCAGTGATATGATGCCAGTGTGTCGTTATATCACTGGATTTTTTGTATGCTAAATTTTCTAAAAAAAGAACATCCCATCTTACTGATAGTTAACGCAGGATTTCTGATTGTCGTTAGTTTAGTTCTCGCCTCCATCATACTTGCACTAAATTGGCGGGAGCAAATTTCACAGTTTCATCCTTTAGCATGGTCACCTGATGGAAAGTATCTCGCTTTTGGTGTTGAGATAGATTCTAGCAGAACAGATATATTCGTCATCTCTGCGGATGGAACTAACCTTGTTCCAATCGCCAATGGACTCAATCGCAATGAGCTACGGTTGGGATGGTCAGAAGATAGTGAAACATTATATTTTTCTGAAAGACTCAACACTAATCGGGTTGATGTTATGTATTTTGAAGTCAATCCAATTCCTACAACATCAAATTATCGAGGTTTGTACATTCAGCCAATCACTACAAACAATTATCGAAATGTACTCACAGAGAGTGTTCAAATCTCACGGACTAATCACCAAACGGACTTACATGAAGCACGTTCAGTTTGTAATGACCCTAGATATGACAATCCTGCAGCACCTTATGATGAATGTGAGAAAGATTTAGAAGTTTACTTAGTAGAAACAGGAAAACTATTATGGACATTTTCAGGCAATGATTATGACCGCGCACGCATGGGTTTTCTGTATCCCGTTTTTTATCTAATGATTATATTTATTGGTTTATGTGTTTTCGTGAGTTCAATTCTATTAACTACTGCGATTGGTAGGACTGCATGGTACACCGTCAAAATGCTCCGTCGATATTCCAGCGATTCGCACAAACCAAAACCAAAACGAGAAATTTTAGAGTAAGAAGGCAATAGAAACCAAGATAGCAAGTGCGAAGGCGTCAAACAATTGGCGATGTTTGATATAACGCACAATGAACAGCACTTGCATCAGATGCAGTAAGAGGCTTATCAAAAACTGAGAGAGTGTCGGCAAGACGATGAGCAGAGCGCATAATATCAGTAAAGCACCTAAGGCGAAAATTCGTCCGAGTTGGGTGCTTTTGATTTCTGTGCCAAGGTCATAAGCTGTGAAAATCAGTAGAAAAGTCATCACACTAATGATGGCTTGTTGCACGAGAAGACTATCTTGGCGTAGTTGTTCGCTCAGATAAGCTGATAACACAGTGTGGGCTTTAATCCCAAAACTCAGCAAATCGGTGATGTTCGCGTTAGATTGGATGGTAATCATTTCTGTTGCTTGTGGGAAAAATGGTGTCAGAAGCGATAAGGCACACAAGATGCCAATCCCTGACAACAACAAAAAATCAGTCCATGAGAGCCATTCAGTTGGTTGAGGGTTATCATCGTCGTGAGTATCTTGCGCTTGCATCATTGTTCCACCGAGAACAACCAAAGACACACTCCCGAACAGCAAGTAATCAATCACGAGCGTATCCCACGCGACAAACTGCGTCCAGAGGATACCACCTGTTACAATAAACATGAGTGTCAGTGATGACGCTAGTCCGATACGTGGTTGCTCTGTCGGGAGGGCTGGTGCAAGCATTGTGCCGACACCAATCAGCACAGCAGATAGCACGAAGATGATGAAAAATATCATCAGTTTTCTGTGATGGGAACGCGCGGAATCTGGCGCAAAGTGTTAACAAGAATCGCTAGAGTGACTTTTATCATGTAATAGACACTGCGTGATGGTAATGTAAATTGCGATTCGCCGAATTTGCGTTCAAGGAACGTCACTGGGATTTCTTTCATGGACAGACCCGATTTATGACAAATGATAACGGCCTCGGGTTCAGGGTAATCGTGTGGATAGTAATCTGCGAAGAGTAAGATTGCTTGGCGATTATAAGCTGAAAAACCTGATGTAGGGTCAGTGACTTTTTGCCCTGTAATCATACTCAGTAGGTTCGATAAAATTGCGATGCCCATCCGACGCATGAAGGATGTGCCATAGTCGCCATCGCCTAAAAAACGAGAACCAATTGCCACATCAGTTGCGCCACTTTGCACCAGCGATAGCAATTGCATGACATTATTAGCACTATGTTGACCGTCACCATCAAGACGAGCTACCCACTGATAATTGTGTTGGGCTGCAAATTTGAAGCCTGTCTGGACAGCCGCGCCGATGCCAACGTTATAGGGCATATTGATGACAATCGCCCCTGCGGATTCGGCTTTGATACGGGTATCATCGGATGAGCCATCATTAATCACTAAAATATCAGCATCCAGAACTGATTGCCGAATCTTCATCACCGTATCGTAGATGTTGCCACCCTCGTTAAGGGCAGGCAGAATGATGAGTGTTGCAGGGTGTGTCATGTGTGCATCCAGATGATTTGATGCGTGCATCTTAGCGCAAAACAAGGATAGACGAAAGGTTATAGCTCGATAATCCGCGCAATCGTCGGCTTGCCATAGGTCGCGCCTTCAGTAATCACCTGCAAATTCGGACGCATGATTGTTTCACCAGAGCCGTGTGTGTGTCCACATAGTACTGTCATCTTTTTTTGAGGATATTGCTCGGCAATTTTGAGCAGTACATCCCCTACATGCTTACAGGTAAAATGAGGCAAATACTCATCGTCATCAGTGGGTGTCGTGCCATCATACCAGCAAGATTCTTGAAATGGTGGGACGTGTAATGCTATATAAGTGTGTTCAAAACGCTCTAAGGCTTGTGGCAATATCTGTGAAATATAGTCAGCAGATTCGCGCCCAAGAGCGTCTAACTTTGCTAGTCGTTGTTTTGGTGATAAATCTGTGAGTTCTTGAATGAGAACATAATCATTCAGCACCAATGATGACTCGAAAAAATTGCCATATCCACCATCGCCCCATGCGCCATGACCGATTAAGCCTGTGGTGTTATTCAGTTGGACAATGCCTTGTGCTGGTAACCAATTCAAGCCGATGTGCTCATTGTGCAATTCAGCGACCATCGCACGGACTTCGGCGATAGAACTGTGATAATAATCATGATTGCCCAACACGAAATAAATAGGGACACCTAAGCGACCGCGTATCCGTACCAAGTAATCGTGCAAGCTATTTGCCTCGCCAATATCCCCTGTGATTAGGAGTGCTTGAAACTTTTCTTGCTTGATAGCAGATAACCAATTTTCAATTTGGACTGTTTCGAGGAAATTGAGATGAATATCGGTCATCCAAGCTAAATTTGTCATAGAACTGCATTTACACTTTCGTCAAAAACATGAGTTTACGAGTTTATCATAAACTCTAACAAACTATGAACAGTTTCGCGTGTAGAATGATAAGTACACACATTACGCATTATAACTAATCAGACACATATTGGGACAATGAATTATGAAGAGAACACCCCTCGTCACGATTGAACGGCATATCTTTGAGCAACAGAAACGCTTTCCGCAAGCGACAGGAACATTCACGAAGCTATTGCAAGATATGGCACTCGCAGCAAAGATTATCGCTAAAGAGACTACTCGCGCTGGCTTGACCAATATTCTAGGGGCAGCCGATACTGAAAATGTCTTTGGGGAGCGTCAACAAAAATTAGATTTATTCGCAGATAGAGTCATCTATGACATGAACGACCATACTGAGCGTGTGGCAGCGATGGCGAGCGAAGAACACGAAGGTTTGCTCGATATTCCGCCAAGTTACAGCACAGGTAATTATGTTTTATTATTCGACCCCTTGGACGGTTCGTCCAATATTGATACCAATGCGTCAATTGGGACAATTTTCAGTGTGCATCGCAAATTTACGCGCGGTGAACGTGGCACAATGGAAGATATGCTCCAACGAGGCAAGCGTTTAGTCGCAGCAGGTTATGTCATTTATGGCAGTAGCACGATGATGGTATATACCACAGGACAAGGTGTATATGGCTTTACACTCGACCCTGCTATTGGTGAATTTGTGCTGAGTCACTCCGATATTCGACTTCCTGAGATACCGAAATATTATAGTGTTAATCAAGGGAACGAAAAATATTGGACATCAGGAATTCGTCGCTATGTCAAATGGTTACAAGGCATTGAGGGAGAAGGACACGACCCACTCGGACACCGCTATATTGGCTCAATGGTAGGTGATTTTCATCGGAATTTGCTCAAAGGTGGCATTTTCTTATACCCTGGCGATTTGCGTAATGTCAAGAAAGCAAGTTACGCAGGTAAAATCCGCTTGATGTTTGAAGCACAAGCCCTTGCATTCATCGCAGAGCAAGCAGGGGGCTACGCCAGTGATGGTATTGGCAATATTTTGGATGTGCGTCCTCATTCATTGCATCAACGTATTCCAATCTTCATGGGGAATACCGACCTTGTGAAAAAAGTAGAAGAGTACGTTGCTCAGTACGATAAAGAATGGACAGAATTATATCTGCCTTATCGTAATAAAGTCCTTGAAGATGAATCGACTGCTGTTGTGCCTGAATATCTTCAGAACGGGGCACACTAATATAAATCATCGAAAGCGTAATATTTGTAGGAACGCATCGGCATATGCGTCTGCATTTTAGGCGGTGGGATACGCAGATCCCACCCTACTATCTCTAACGATTAAAAGATGAAATGCCAGAGAGTAGTGTATCGCGTCCATGACATCAAACTGCTATTACATCATTGGCAACTTGGTGGTAAGGGTGCATTCGGGTCAGGTGGCAAGAAATTGATATTAACCGTCACGGTCTCGTCATTGACCAGAATTGCGAGTAAATCGGTTAAAGTTGCGCGTGCATCAGTTTCGGCATCTAGCAAAATTCCATCTTCCAGCGCACTATCTCGATGAAAGATTAAGGCACGTTGGCGCAATTCATCTTCTAAATTGTCCATTGGATCGGCAAAGAAGCCCGTATCACGACTGACGACATATGATTGGCTCTCATCCAAAAAACAGGATTGTAATTCAGGGGCGGGCAAGGTGATAGTAATGGTACGGGCAAGGTCATCATAGATAATCGCGTCTTGCGTCAAACCACTGACATCAATACCTGCTTCAATTGTACCGACTGTGACCATCACTGCACTATCACCATAGAGTATCGACAACCATTGTGGAATTTCGCGTGCGCCTGATTGAACGTTAGCATAGTTGTATTGTGTAGTGGTCAGTTGTGAGAGAGTCTGCACTCGTTCCACATCAGGGACATAGACGGTATCAGGAATTTCAGGCAAAGCGGGTTCGCCAAGATTGACTGTGACTGTCGGCAAGTTGAAAAATGAAGTGAAGTTAGAAAAGACTGTATTCACACCGAGATATAGTGTCCCTGCGACTAAGCCAATTAATAAGACCCCACAACCAATCATGCCCCCGCATCCCCATAGGCAATTGTTATTGGTCTGATAACTAACAACGGGTGTTGGATTGCTAACAGGCACTTCAATTTCGACATACTCTGATAATGGGCTTGCTTGTGCTTGATAATCTGTTCCTAGTTCAGGTGGTAGAGGCGGTTGCTGGCTCATAGATATTTATCCTCAGATGATGCAATCTGTTAGTGAATACGTTCCATAAAAATAAGAAGTTGCACACTATCATTCCATTATAGTTGAGAAGCGTGCCAGAATTCGACATAATGGTACAAATTAATCAAGTTCTCTCAAGATAGATGCCTTATGACCAGTACACAACTTTATGATTTTGATACCCTTCATGACCGTAGCAATACCTCGTCAATTAAGTGGATGAACCGTGTAAGCAATGACGGTGAACTCATCCCTATGAATCCGAATGCGATTTCGCTCTGGGTTGCTGAAATGGAATTTCCGAATCCACCAGAAATTCGAGAAGCGATGAAGCGTCGCATTGACCATGGCTTTTTTGGTTACACACTCTCCCCAGACCCCTTAAAAGACGTGATTGTCGAGCGTATGAAACGCCTCTATAACTGGGATATACACTCTGATTGGATTCTTTTTAACCCTGGGATGGTGATGTTTCTGAGCGCAGTAACACAGGCTCTCACGCAAGCAGGCGACGGTGTGTTGATGAATACCCCAGTGTATGGTCCATTTCTATCGCGTCCGACCCACTATCAACGCTTTGGTCAACGTGTGCCGATGGTGCGTGTTGATGACGATGCGAGTACCTTCCATTACGAAATTGACTTTGATGACTTTGAAGCCAGCATCACACCACAGACCAAGATGTATTATCTGTGTAATCCGCATAACCCTGTTGGTAAAGCCTTCAGCATTGATGAATTAGAACGCCTTGCTGACATCTGCATGAAACATAACGTTTTAATTGTCTCTGATGATATTCACTGTGATTTGATGCTAGACGGCAAACAACACACGCCTATTGCAACCTTATCACCAGAGGTTGAAAAAAATAGTATCATCATGATTGCAGGAACGAAAACGTTCAACATGGCAGGCATTGCCTGTTCAGTAGCGATTATCCCTGATGAGGAAAAACGCAAAAAAGTAGCTGATTTCTCCAAAAATGCGGGCTATCATGCCGATGTTCTAGCTTATGAAGCTCTGAAAGCAGGGTACGAACATTGTGGCGAATGGTTACGACAAGCGACAAGCTATCTGACAGAGAATCGTAATCTATTGACAGAAACAATTCGTGCTGAGTTGCCAATGCTCAAAACAACAGTTCCTGATGCAACCTATATGAGTTGGCTTGATTGCAGTCAACTAAATTATAAGGATAAATATGTCTCGGCAACTGAATTTTTCGCAGAAGAAGCTAATGTCGTGCTTTCACCTGGGACATTCTTTGGGGATGGTTTGGAAGATTATGTGCGTCTGAATTTTGCTGTGCCTCGTCATATTCTGGTTCAAGCATTGCAACAAATGCGTGAAGCGGTTGAAACACTCTAGCTAAATCCAATCCCACGCCCCTAGTGCAGCAACACGTGGTGGAAAGAGTGTTTCGAGTAATGTGAGGCTATCAAACGAGAGATGTTGCCTCACGGCAAGAGCTGTTGGACGTAATGAGCCGAATACCAACTGAATAAAATCGCGCAATGATAGATGAGCATGAGCCTTTGGGTTGGTTTGTAAGCCGATGTCGATACCATCAGGTGTTGGCAGGATGATTAAATCATCGGGGTTAAATTCTAAATTTGTCGCTTGTGCCTGTGCGATAATTTCTGGCATTAGTTCGCGCAATAAGGCACTAGCATCAATTACGCGCGCCATCCAGCCACCTGTTGGATGAAATGTCGCACTGAGGGTTGTTGGGAGCATCTGCTGAGCATAAGGAATAATGACATCATCAGGGGGCACAGACCAAATCAGTTGGTCATAGCCTCCTGCTTGCCAGCGTCTACCACTATAAGCCAGAGCACTTGTAATGGCTTTGGGTGTGGTCGCAACCACTTCATTGAGTGATGAAAAATCATCAGCAAGATGCCAGATGTAGCCTTCAATGTCATGCTTTGCATTGATAATGACAGCAGCGTCGCCACGTCCATGCTCCATGCGCCATCGCCACCAATTCATCGGACGTTCGGCTGTGACGCGCATCCCCCAATATTGATTATAGAGTTGTGCCATGATTGGTAAATCGGTAGGGGTTGCGATGCGTAATTGATGCGGTTGCTTCAACTGTGAGGCAAGTGCTGTTGGAGAAGATAAAGTATAACTTGCCCAAACGGGACTAAATCCAAAACGTGGAAAAAAGTCATCGATGTTGCTATTGAGCAACACGAGATGTGCCCCTTGTTCGGCTGTATAGGTCAAGGTGTAGCGTAGCAATGCACTGGCATACCCTTGATGACGATATTGCGACTGTGTGCAGAGCATACTGATTGCGACAACCTTTAGGCTTGCCCGTCCATATCGCAAGACAAAATCATAGGTATGAATAACGGACGCAATCTGTTGCTTGCGGAACATCGCCCGATAGACCCAAGCAAGCTGACTGGGGCGATTAGGCAATTGATTGGCATAGCGTTCATAGAGTAAATCGTATCGTTCAGAATTACCCCCAGCCAACACTTGAGCGATAAAACGAGCGACCTTTGGAATCTCTGATTTTGTAATTTCGCGTATTGTTAATTCAGACATTCAATATAAGCGTCATTTAGTGTTGAATTGATGGTCATTGTACTTGCGCTCGCAAATGGTCAAGCATCGTCTTAAATGCCAAATTATCAGGGAATAAGCGATGCAACTGTAACAGATAAAATATAGGGCTGAATAGCTTCACAGACCGATTATCATCTGCAATCATCTGTTGATAATAATCTTGTGCTGTATCGGTATCTCCGTTGAACAAATGCCACATTGCCAAAAAACGCCACTTTTGTGATTCGTTCTGAATCTTAAGTGCATTCTCGTAAGCAATGTGCATTGCATCATCAGCGCGTGACGTTTGATTCATCAGATGGAAGAGGACACTACGCCACAAAGCACAGTAAGCCACAGAAGTAACATCATCAGCATCAAGTGCTTCGCTCTGATTGAGGTCATTGAGGGATTTATCATAGTCTGCAAGATTTAAACGAATAATGCCACGCCAGTAGTAACATAATGTGTTATCTGGCTCAAGTTCAATACAGCGATTAAAGTCTGCTAATGCATGTTGATATTGCCCTAAACGATGATGAGCAAATCCACGAATTTCGTAGTAATTCTTATTCATCGGATTCACTTGAATCGCTAGTGTGTAATCTGCAATTGCCTCTGTGTATTTACCCCATTCAAAATAGGCTTGTGCACGAAGATAATGATGTCCTGCGTCGTTGGGTTGTAAATTGATTGCATGTGTTAAATCAGCAATCGCATGGTCAAATTCTCGGAGATGGGTGAAAACGACACCGCGTGACTGGAAATTATAAGCATCATCAGGATTAATTTGGATAGCACTCGTGAAATCATCAATGGCTAGCTGATAATCTCCCAAATCTTGATATAGTCGTCCACGCCAGAAGTAGTGCATATCTGCTTGTGGATCTAGCCGAATTGCCTGTTCCAAGCACGCCAAAGCATCACCAAAATTTTCCATATTACGATGGGCGAGTGCCATTCCGAGATAAATATCTGCATTATGAGGACTCAGCGCCAGGGCATTCTGATAATCGTTGAGAGCTTCTTCATACCGTCCTAGATTGCGATAAATCACGCCACGCGAATTATAGGTACTAGCATCATCAGGGTAGATATTGACCAATTGCGTAATCGTCTGGAGAGCTTTTTCATAGTGACCCAGCGTGTTGTATATCAAGGTTTTACCGATATAAGCATCCGCATAGGTGCGGTCTAGGGTAATCACTTGATTATAGTCACGGAGGGCATCATCATAACGTTGCATGTGGCGCAATACGACAGCGCGTGTGTTATAAATTCGAGCATTATCAGGTTCTAATTGGGTTGCGATGCTTAAATCTGCTAGTGCCTCGTTCGGTTGTGACAGACTATGATATGCGAGACTACGTCCCAAATAGAAGTCAGCCGATTGGTGCATATTGATAGCATAGTTATAACTGACGACTGCTTCTTCGTAATCGCCGAGTTGTCTCAGGACAATGCCATGTAAATTATAATTAAAGGCATCGTCAGGCTGGAGTTCTATTGCGCGTTCGACATCGCGGAGAGCATCGTGATATTCCTCTAATTCATTGAGCAATCGTGCTCGGCTGTAAAAATAATCGCCACAGCTATCATCAATGGCAATGGCGTGGTCAAATTCTTGCAGGGCTTTGTGATGCTCATCCAATGCTGAATAAGCTAAGCCTTTGCCGATATGATAATTAGGTTCATTAGGTTCAATTTCAAGTGCGCGGTCATAATCCTGAATAGCTGCCTCATATTGCCCTAAATGCCTACGAATAATACCTCTCAGATTATAGTTAGCAGCATCGTCGGGTTGTAAATTGATGGCTTGTGAGAGGTCAGTATCAGCTTCTTGCAAGTACCCAAGTGAACGATAGGTTTGGGCACGAAGATAGTAATTATCACCATCATCAGGATTACGATTGAGGGCTGCACCAAAGTCTTCAATCGCTGTTTCATAATCGCCAAGTGTTCGATAGACCATACCACGCCATGTGTAGTATTGAGAAGCATCAGGCTGTAGTTGAATCGCTTGACTGAAATCTGCGAGGGCAGCCGCGAATTTTTCAGTAGCGAAGTTGGCACGTCCTCGCCAATGATAGTAAATTGCTTCACGTGGTTTGAGATGCACAGCATATCCAAATGCCATAATTGCGTCATTTTGACGATTGAGAGCAAAGAGTGCACGCCCTTTCCAGAAAAAGGCTTCTGGATTTTGGTCATCATGCGCGTTGACTGTTTCAAAATCGTAAACTGCTTGCTGATAACGCCCTGTGATGTGATAGGCTTGTCCACGCCGACTATAATTATTTGTGTTGTCAGGATTCAGTTTTATGGCATATGTGAGGGCTTCAATCGCACTCTCAAATTTCTTTGATGTGAGATAGTCGCTTCCTAACATTTCAAAGTGTGTTGTCAGGCGTGTTTGATAAGTATCTAGTACAGAACTATTTTGCCATGCTTCGAGTAAAAATTTTTTGACCACTGGGTCATATTTCAAACCATTTTGCGTGGATTGTAAAAAGGGTAAGGGAGCGATTTGTTGATAGAGCGACTGATTTTTCTGCTCATCTTCGACATTATCTCGTAAAATACCGATAATCTCTGCATTGATGTAGGGTGCAATCGCGCAGGCACGCAAAACATGCACCAGATGAGCTTGTTCTTTCTCAAATTGTTGGAGTTCATGGAGGAACATTCGGCGTTCAATATCACGCGGACTATGATTGTGTGCCACCATGTTAACAATTAATTGTGCGAGCGATTGGTG
>JBCCSC010000011.1:0-136179 GCA_039200705.1 Chloroflexota bacterium | reverse complement strand
GAGAGAAATTACGATTTCGACTATCTGAGAAACCGATTTCTCACAATCTTGTATTAAGATAACGATTCACGATACGATTGTCAAGAAATTGCTCATTATTAAGCGTTTTTTGTTTAAAATGACTGATTAACCGCTTAACTTTTGTCTATTATCACTAGTTTTGCTATACTAAGTATGGAAAACCGATTTCTCACCTTGCACTAATTTGTGAAATATAGAGCAATTTAAGACAGGTTCTTAATATAGTTTATGGCATACTGAAGCGTATTATCCTGAATTACAGAAATCGGTTTCTGTATAATTAGACAACTAACTTTCATTACAAACTTTGTGAGTTTTTGCATGAATAAATCGACTATTTCCGATGTGGCACGCGAAGCTGATGTCTCCAAATCAACCGTTTCGCGCGTTATCAACGATGTCCCTAATGTTGACCCCGAATTGCGCGAGCGTGTGCTGGTCGCAATTGATAAGCTGGATTATCAACCTAGTCGGGCAGCACGTACCTTGAAAAAAGACCTAAAAGATGTGGTCGGCTTCCTCGTACCTAGCATTTCCGATACGATTTTTGGAGATGTGATGCAAGGTGCAGAAGATTACGCCTACGAGAAGCAGATGGGCATTTTACCGTATAGCACAGCAGATGACCTCGAGCGACAACAACGCTATTTAGACGGATTCTTGGCAGAGCGTGTCGCTGGCTTAGTCGTTGTCCCTGCCCCACAGACTGACCCTCAGGTCTTACACACTATTCAAGCACAAGGGATTCCGATTGTCTTGCTTGACCGCAAGCTAACGGGTTTTGAAGCAGATTACATTGGCTCGGATAATATTCAAGGTGCACACGATGCTGTAACGCATCTCATCGAAGAAGGCTACACACGCATTGCGACGATTGCTGGCTCGCAACAAGTCAGCACGGGTGTAGATCGCCTGACAGGGTATCGAACAGCGATGGCGGAACACAACCTGACAATTCAACCTGATTGGATACAATTTGGTAACTTCAATAAACAGGATAGTTATCAGGCTTTCCAGAACTTGCTTCAGTTAGACAAAATACCCGAAGCGATTTTCATTGCGAATGATGCGATGACGATTAGTGTTTTACGAGCCGTGCGCGATTTAGGCATCTGTATCCCTGATGACTTAGCGATTGCTGGTTTTGACGAGTTATTGATTGCTGACTTGTTAACACCCGCTTTGACAACCATTGAACAAGCTGCCGAATCACTCGGTCAAGAAGCCTTGCAACTCTTGTTTGACCGTATCCAATATCCCAACCGTCCGACGCGCATTGTGCAAATCCCAACTAAAATCAATATCCGTGAATCGAGCTTGAGCAAATCATCATGATACGGGTCAAACTCAATCAGTTAGAGTGAGTTTGCATACCCATTGACGTATATTGAGCGTTTGTTATAGTTATTTCAGTAGCTCAAATAGATTTTAGGGGTATTGAGTGATGCGCCGTCAAATTATTAGTTCATTTCTAGTCCTTCTCCTGATATTTGTTCCGATTGTGGCGACACATGCACACGGTGGCGAAGACCATAGCGACACATCGTCAGACACTGTTGCAATTCAGGGGGATTCTCATGGTGAATCTCAATATGACATTGTTGGTATTACGGTATTGAGCGCAATTGCTTTTTCAGGTGGTGCATGGGTACTAACACGCAATGATTCGTGGTTAGTGTATGGGATGGCAACCCTGCTTGTTGCATCAGGAGTTATCCATCTGATATTTGGCATGCCATCTGACCTATTGCTCATCGCTAATGGACTCGGTTATATTGTGCTTGCCACAGCACGCTTTTTGCCAATTGCGATGCAACGCCCTTACAGCACATTATTAGACATCATTACTATCGGATACGCGGTTGTCACCATCATCGGCTACTTCGTGACCCATACAACATATGACCCTATTGGCTTGATAACAAAATCAATTGAAGTGCTTCTCATTGGCTTAGTCGCTATGAATATGAGAGAAAAACCACAATTTGTTGTCCAAAGCTAAGTCTATGACACGCTTCAAAGCACTATTCGCAAAAAATAATCCCAGTTGGACACCGCCATATTTTGATGAGGTGACGGATGAAAATTAAATTATCTGGATTACTTGCCTTGTTGCTGATGAGCATCCTTGCCTGTACGTCAACGACAGTCGAATTACCTTTAGCAGATGACCGTCCGACATTGCTCTTTTTCTACACTGATGGCTGACCGCCCTGAGCAGAAATGCAGCCTATCGTGCATAGGCTTACGGAGCAATACAGTGATACAGTCACTTTTATAGAACTCAATGCAGAGACGGATGGTCAAGCAGTATATGAGTCACTGGCTTTGCGTGGACACCCTGCCACAGTCATTTTCTTGCCTGATAGCACAGAGACATTCCGTGCATTAGGTGTCCAAGATGAAGATACACTCGTTGAGGAAATAGAAAAAGCCCTTACAATAGAAGGCGGACAATAAAACTAAATTTATTAGGACAAATGATGACAAGCCCGAAAACCCAATCCCACTTACCACCTTTTTTCTCAGAAACTGATATTAATCTCGATGACTTCGCTGACATTTGCTCCCAGACCACTGAGCTAGCCGATTATCCTCATGCGAGTGCTGTTGAGCAGAATATCCTGATTTATGATGGTGATGCTGTGCGTGACTTATTGGCAAATTCACAGTCAGTCGATAGCCTCAAGCATGAACTCGCACGCGCACTCAAAGATGGTCCTGGTGTGCTGGTGATTCAAGGGGCATATACGGATTTATCTGTGATTGACCGTAGCACGCAACTATTCCGTGAAATTGTGGATGAAGAAAAAGCTGGTAAAAGTGGCAAAGGCGACCATTTCGGAAGTAACGAACGCATCTGGAATAGCATTCAGAAAGCCTGTGTCAAAGACCCTGATTTATTCATTGATTACCATAGCAATCCCATCATGGCGATTGTCTGTGAAGCATGGCTAGGTCCGTATTATCGCATCACTGCCCAAATGAACAACGTCAAACCTGGTAACAAAGCACAATCTGTCCATCGGGATTATCATCTTGGTTTTCAATCATCAGCAACAATTGCACAATTTCCTGCTCATGCTCAAGTAATGAGCCAATATCTGACACTACAAGGCGCAATTGCCCATGTCGATATGCCTATCGAAATGGGTCCAACGGTGCTCCTGCCCTACTCACATCAATACGATGCTGGGTATCTCGCATATACACGCCCTGAATTCGCTGACTATTTTGCGGAGCACAAATCTCAATTGCCTCTCAGCAAAGGCGATATGGTATTTTTCAGTCCAGCGTTGTTTCATGGCGCAGGTGAAAATACCACTGAGGTCGATCGTCTCGGCAATTTGATACAAATATCATCGGCATTTGGGCGTACTATGGAAACACTCAATAACCACACGATGATTGAAGCAGTCTATCCACATTTATTAGCGCGTGTGCAAGCAGGGACAGTGAGCGAAACAATTATCGAGAATACGATTGCTGCTGTTGCCGATGGTTATAGCTTCCCGACCAATTTGGATTTAGACCCACCGATTGGGGGCAACGCACCTGAAACCCAACAAGACATCATGCGTCGCGCGATTCATGAGCAGTGGACAGTTGAACAATTGCATGATGCGTTAGAGGCTTATGCTAATCGTCGTCAAGCGTGATGTTCATTTTCTATCTCTATTTCATTGACCGACTCATGAAGGCTTGCATGATTTGTTGCACTTCATCTGACATGAGCCGTTGTCCGAATAAACTCAGTTCATAATCAATGGTTTCGTCGATAACGGCTTGATTACCTCGTTTGAGCAAATGCTTGGTCATTTTGAGGGCTTCGGGTGGTTTATTAGCGAGACGTTCCGCAATTTTCCAGACATGTCCTTCAAAGTCATCGACATTCAACACCGCATTGACGAGACCAATTTCTTGAGCAGTCATCGCATCGAATTTTTCGCCGAGCATCAACAGTTCAGCCGCTTTGCGTTGTCCGACCAATTGAGGCATCAAGTAACTAGAGGCTGCTTCGGGAACGAGTCCTAAGTCAATGAAGGCAAAATTGAAAATCGCACTTGGCACAGCGTAGACCAAATCGCAATGGAGCAACATTGTCACACCAACTCCGACACCTAAGCCATTGACGGCTGCGACAATCGGCGTTTCAGTATTGGCAATCGTCTTGATGAAGCGTTGTGCGGAATCCGATGTCGGATTGAGCATGAAGGTTTTGAGGTCGTTACCTGCGCTGAAACTATCACCCGACCCTGTAATGAAGACAACATGAATACTATCGTCACCATCGGCTTGTGAAAGGGCTTCGCGCACTGTGTCGTACATATCAGGCGAGAGGGCGTTTTTCTTCTGTGGGCGATTGAATTGGATGCGTAAAATGTGGTCGTGCTGTTCGACTAAAATCAGTTGGTCGTTGTCCATGAATGTTTTTCCTGTTGCCTATGCAGATTGAGATAACTATAGCGCAGAATATAAAATTGCCTAGTTTTGTTGGTCAGATTGTGATGAAGAAACTATAATCAAACGAAGTGACCTTTTGAGACTGTGCTGAGCCATGACCGATACCAAGCCCTCTGTTTTTATCAGCTATGCCCGTAAAGATGATTACCTCGATGCTGTGAGCAAAGCGGACGAACACACCTATCACCTTGACTCTAAACGCAGTTTTACGCGCCAGATGTACACGACTCTCACTGATGCTGGCTTTGATGTCTGGTGGGATAGAGAAAAAATGCCCAATCGTGGCTTGACCTTCCTTGATGAGATTAAGCAAGCAATTCGGGAGTGCGATTATCTGATTTATGTATCAGGCGAGAATGCCTTGAAATCGGATTATGTGCGTGCGGAATGGCAATTTGCACTCAAGCTGTGCAAGCCGATTGTGCCTGTGGTACGTCAGGGCGATTATAATTTACTGCCACCTGAGATTAGCATGGGCAATGCGCCTGATATGCGCGAGATGGCGCACTTTGATGACAAGATGGATGAAGTCATGCGCTTGATTTCGGACAAAGTGGCGATTGCGACCTTGCACAATGTGCCGAGTTTGCCCGATTGGTACATTGAACGGGGCGATGATGTGCAAGATTTACAAAAAGCCCTGCGCGCGGATTCGGTCAGCCCTGTAATTGTGACCAGCAAAAAACAGACTTTGACTGTGCAAGGTATGGGTGGCTTGGGCAAAACGACGATGGCGACGGCACTGTGTCGCTTGTGTGATGTGCGCTATCGCTTCCCTGATGGTGTTTTCTGGATTGAGATTGGCAAAACACCGAGTATCCCGACGCGCCAAGCCGATATTGGTGTGAGCTTTGGCGATGTGCGCGACCAATATGCCGATGTGCAACGGGGCAAAAGTCGCTTGAGTGCCATCCTGCAAGATAAACGCGCTTTGATTGTGCTGGATGATGTCTGGGATCATCAACATGTGGAAGCCTTCCGCGTTAATGCACCGCAAAGTCGCATCCTCGTGACGACACGCAACCGCGGTATGCACACTTATCTGGGCGTGGACAATCACGAAATTGACACGCTGACCGCCGAAGAAGGCGTGGCATTGATTAGCAAGCGACTCGGACAAACACTTACAGCCGAGCATCCGCAGTATGATGATGCCGTTGCCATTGTTGACTTATTAGGTGGACACACACTGGCGATTAGTATTGCGTCGGCACGCATCAGTGAACGCGGTGTGGATGCGATACCGCGCTTTTTGCAACGCTTGCAAGACCGCAAAAATACAGGTGATTCACCATTGGGTGACCTCAACATGCACGATGCGGATAAAAACTATAATTTAGAACTCTCTTTGGCAGAAAGTTATGAGGATTTATCCGATGAGCGCAAAGCCCAATTCCGTGCTTTGGGGGTCTTTGCCGAAGATAGCACCTTTGATTTGCCAGCCCTACAAGCTGTGTGGAACATTGCTGATGAATGGGATGCCGAAGACGTTATTGATGACTTTTTGCGTCTTTCACTATTAACGCCCAGTGATGATGACCGCTACGAATTGCATGGCTTACTGCGCGATTATGCCCGTGCTTTGTGTGATGATGAGCAACGACACTTGTACAGCCAACGCCATTTTGACTATTACCACAGCGAACATGGTAATTACAAGCTCAACCAAGCCTATGCCGAAGATGGTTCGATGTTGCGCCATGACATCATTGACGTGGATTGGGAAAATATCTTGAGTGCAATTGCATGGGACTATGAACATCATACCAAAAAAGCAGTTGATTGGGTGGATTGCGTACAAAATTTTATGTTGATGCGACGCACAAATGATGAGCGTTTGACATTACTGACTGATGCTCTAGCTATTGCGGAAGCTAATGATGACCAGCATGGGCAAGCCGATATTCTACAATCACTCGGCGATGTCTTGCATAGGAAAAACGAGTACGACAATGCCTTACAATACTATCAACAAGCTCTACAACTCTATAAAACTATCGGCTCTCGACACGGTCAAGCCAATACTCTCCACTCTCTCGGCGATGTCTTTTACATGCAAGATGACTATGACAATGCAACACACCACTACCAACGAGTTCTATCACTCTTTGAAACCATCGGCGACCGACACGGTCAAGCCAATACTCTCCGCTCTCTCGGCGATGTCTTCCGTATGAAATATGAGTACGACCATGCCACACAGCATTACCAACAAGCTCTGCCACTCTTTGAAACCATCGGCGACCGACTTGGTCAAGCCAATACTCTCTACTCTCTCGGCGATGTCTTTTACATGCAAGATGAATATGACGATGCCACTCAACACTATCAACAAGCTCTACAACTCTACGAAACCATCGGCTCTCGACGCGGTCAAGCCCATACGCTAAAATCCCTCGGCGATGTCTTGCGTACGACAAATCAATATGACGATGCCACTCAATACTACCGACAGGCTCTACAACTCTACGAAACCATCGGCGACCGCCTCGGTCAAGCCCATACGCTAAAATCCCTCGGCAATGTCTTCCTTGTGACAAATCAATATGACGATGCCACTCAATACTACCGACAGGCTCTACAACTCTACGAAACCATCGGCGACCGCCTCGGTCAAGCCAATACTCTCAAATCACTCGGCGATGTCTTTTACATGCAAGATGAATATGACGATGCCACTCAATATTATCAACAAGCTCTACCGCTCTTTGAAACTATTGGTTCTCGACTCGGACAAGCCAATACTCTACAATCCCTCAGCGATGTCTTGCGTATGACAAATCAATATGACGATGCCATCCAATATTATCAACAAGCCTTACAATTAGGGCGTGAGATTGGTGACTTTACATCTCAACTGAATAGTCTCAGAGGACTTGCATATACTTATCACGCTCAAGACCAACTTGAACAAGCCTGTGATTATGCATCACAGTTATTGAAACTCGCCGAAAGCCATGATTTCTTTAGAACACATCCTTTAGTGCAGGGGTGGCGCAACACATTTCAATCATGGGGCTGTGAATTTGATGATTGAGATTGGCGTTATTTGCGAGTGATGTGGCGCGTTGTGCTAGTGATTCTCTAAGAGAGCAATGCTATCCTGTAATCATAATGACACGCAAACAAATTACAGGAGCACATCACATCATGGCTAACAAATGGACACAAGCGAACATCCCCGACCAATCAGGCAAAGTGGTCATTGTCACAGGCGCGAATAGCGGTCTCGGTTACGAAACAAGCAAAGCCCTCGCCAAAAAAGGCGCGAAAGTCATCATGGCTGTGCGAACAGTCAACAAAGGCGAACAAGCCCGCGACGAAATCCTAGCCGATGTCCCCAATGCAGATTTAGAGGTGATGCGCCTTGATGTCGGCAATTTAGCATCGGTGCGTGAATTTGCCGATACTTTCAAAGCGACCTATGACCGCCTCGATATTTTGGCAAATAACGCAGGTGTGATGGCGATTCCACGTCAAGAAACAGCAGATGGCTTCGAGATGCAATTGGGGGTCAATCACTTAGGGCACTTTGCGCTGACAGGCTTATTGCTAGATGTCATTGTCAAGACACCGAATGCACGTATCCACAATGTCAGCAGTAGTGCTAATTGGAGTGGCACAATCAACTTTGATGACCTAATGGGCGAACAAGATTATGGTCGTTGGTCAGCGTATGGTCAGAGCAAGTTGGCGAATATCTTCTTCACCTATGAATTGCACAATCGCCTACGCGCAGCAGGCTACGATACCATCGTCAACACCTCGCATCCTGGTTTGGTAATGACCAATCTACAAGAGAACAGTCTGGAACAATCAGGACGCAATCCACTGGAATCATTCTTGTATCGCCTCGCAGGTCCTCTGATGGCGCAAGATGTTAACATGGGCATGCTATCCCAACTCTACGGGATGACTGCTCCTGAAGCGAAAAGTGGCACATTCTATGGACCAGGCACATTCAATCTGCGTGGCTACCCTGCCGAAGCAAGCCCTAATAGCGAAGTCAAGGATGCCGAGGCACTCAAACGCTTCTTCGATGTATCCGAAGAATTGACAGGTGTCACCTACAATATGCTTGAACGACAACCTGCGTAATAAGAGCAGAAAAATATAGTCTATCCAACGGACGCCAAGAATGGCGTCCCTACACCATACACATTTTGTAAGGACATGACCTGATAGCATAGGGCACAGACAGCAGAGGCGTAGGGTCTGCGTATCCCGAAAATGGGCGAGTCATTCTATAATGGGGATATGTACTCATCCTGTAATTATAGAGGAACATCATGCCTATTAAACGAACGCTTTTGACTATCTTATGTGTGTTGAGTCTTGTGCTCATCACATCCGCGCAACAATTTGATATGCCTCCCGAAAGTGGACGCGCCTTCGCACTCAGCGTCACAGCCGATGGCATCCAACTTGGCGAAATTCAGCAAACATTTGGTGGCACAATTGATATTGACTATAACCCTGCTGACCCTCAGCGGTGGGCGCGAGTCGATAATTTTGGCATTTTGCGCTTTGTTGACCTTGGCAATCCTGATATTGTCGAAGGCACATATACCTTTGCACCCTTTTTTGATGGTTTCCAAGCCTCATCTGCCAGTGAAAACAAATATTTCGTGCGCGATGTTGAATGGTCGCCTGATGGTCGGATGCTGGCATTCTATAGCGAGAACAATACCATCGCTGATCTCGACCAAGGCTTGTGGTTCTGGCAACCAATTCAGGAACTATCGACTGACCCTGCCTATCAATTATTGCGACCTTGCCCACAATTTTGTTCGGCGGCTGGTCTACCAAGCAATTATGCTGGCTGGACAGTCCTAGATTTTGAGTGGTCATCAGATAATAACGCTATCTTAGTCACCACTGAGGCATTCGAGTATGGCGGACGACGTGCTTTGAGTGTGCGCTTTGCTCAACGAGTAGACCCACCCCCTGCAACTGTTGCGCCCGACTTCTTGCTCTATGACTATGGTCACTGGAGCAGTAATGGTCAGCAGATTATTGTCAGTGGGCGTGGACCTGAAGAGACAATTCTCTTTGGCAGTGTTGACCGTTCGGGTAGTAGCCCTGTCGTGACCTTAGCCAGCGATATTGGCATGGCTTGGGTGCAAGATGCCGTTCAGCAAAGTGATGGCACACTCGTGATGTTAGGGTCAACACTCTCCGAAAATGCTCCACTACAGTTGGTCGATGGCGAAGGCACACGCCTAACCCCACCCATTGGCGATAGCGCACCTGATAGTGTCGCATGGAGTCCTGATAAAACGGCTGTGATGCTCACGATTGATGATGCGGTCTATGTCGCCTCAGTTGATGGCACAGTCTATGACATCACTGCTCAACTTGACGGCAGTCCTAATGTGGATTGGGTCAATGGCGCACTCCCTGCTGGCTTCATCACAATTCCCCTGTTTGAACCCATTGCAGAAGGTACAGTCGAACCCGAAGCAAGCGAAGAAACCGTTAGCACACACACCTTCGCTGTCGGCGATTTATTGGTCGTCACAGAAGGTGTTTTGGATATTTACAACGAACCAGCCTCCGATGCGACGATTGTCGGGTCACTGATGGTCGGCGATGAACTCATCATCACCAATGCGCCTCTCCAATCAGGAGATACAACGTGGTATCGTGTGCAGACACTCGATTTCAATGGTTGGGTTAGTGATACAGCTATCTTAGATTATCCCGACGAGTAAATGCTCAGACGTGCCGTTGCGCGTCACTACAATGTTTCGTAGGGACATCCAAGATAAACAAATATATTCATTTCTGAATTTTCAATATGCGTGATTATCCTCTAACAAAGGGTTGGCGGATGACTGTTTTAAGTTTTTCAGGCGCGACCTTGCGCGGGTCACTTAGATAGATTTCATGATGGGCTTTGCTCAATTGCCAGTCATTGTCGATAATTGTATCGTGCAATCGTTTGACATTATCGCCTTCATCATCATACGAGCCGATGTGCATAATTTGGACTGCCTCCCCTTCGGTGTAGTGTTCAAAGCGCACGTCAGCCAATGATGTCGGATTTTTCTTTTTCTGCACAGATGCACGCGCTTGTTCGACTATCTCTGCTGTGATGTGCTCAGGTTGTAGAATCATCAATGTCCATTTGAAGGTATCTTTATCTGCTTGGGTCAACTTAAATGAGGTTTGGTCTTCCTGACCTTCAAATGACCATAAGCCTTCGAGTGGCATCACTGTGAATGTGAGTCCATCAGCTTTACTCATTGCTCGAATGCCGTATGCCAATCCATACAACGCTTGGACAGCGTTCTGGTAGGCTTTGGCTGTGTTTGGGTTGCCTTGACCATCAATCATCAGATAGCTCATTGTCGGCACATCCACAATGCTGACTTCATCTGAGGATGGTTTATATAGATACTTGAGTGTTTTCTTCAAATCGAGATTCGACATCTTTAACGCTCCTTATATCGTGTATTCATGATTATAATATCAACTATTCCTGACATCTTTTGTCAACAATTAATTGGAGCGTGTTTGATGCGTGCTGACCGTCTATTATCCATTATTTTATTGTTGCAACGCCATCACCAGATGACAGCCCAAGCATTGGCTCAATCTTTAGGTGTATCTGAACGTACTATCTACCGCGATATTGATGCTTTGTCTTTGGCTGGTATCCCTGTCTATACTAAATCAGGTCCTGATGGTGGATGCTATCTTGATAGTCATTATCGAGGCAGTTTAAATTGGTTCACAGGCGCGGAATTACAAGCCCTCTTATTCACAGGGACAGCTTCGCCACTAGCAGATTTAGGCATGGCATCTGTCATGGATAATGCTGTTCTCAAGCTACTATCTTTAATCCCTGAACGCAGACAAGCACAAGCAGATCTCATGCGACAACGGCTCTATTTAGATTCGTCGAGTTGGTACGGCGAAACAGACTCTACTATGTCACTAGCAGACCTCAAAGAGGCAACTTGGAATGACCTCATCATTGAGGTGCATTATATCAACTGGAATGGTCACGAACAAAGCCGTCGCTTAGCCCCGTATAGTTTGGTGTATAAATCCAATCGCTGGTATCTGGTTGCAAAAAATCTGGATTCAGAAGAAATGCGAACCTATCGGGTCGGACGCATCACAGACGTTCACCTCACAAATGAAATTTATGAGCGTGATGCCACCTTTGACATTGTTGCCCATTGGGAAACAGCATCGGAAGCATTCACAACACAATTGCCAGAGTATCCTGTGCGCTTGCGTGTGAAGATACACATGCTGAGCTATTTTCAAACCGTTTTTATCGGACGATTTGATATTATTGAACAAAGTGAAGAATGGCTCACTTTAGATGTGCAATATAGCGTCTTTGAAGAAGCCCTGAGTAGTGTTCTTGGATTGGGTGCTGATGTTGAAGTTATCGAACCACTAGCATTACATGATGCTGTGCTTCGGCAAGCCCAAGCGATTCTCGAAAAATGGTCTGCGAGCTAAAGACAATTTATGCGGTGGTTGCCAATTGTTCATCTTCATTCGTAATCGCCGTAATTTCAGCCGTATCAGGCAAGTTCGTATCATGTGTGAAATCAAGCGGAATCGTGAAGATGAAGTCCGAGCCATTTTGACCATCGCTCTCGACCCAAATGTTGCCTCCATGCGCCTCAACCGCTAGGCGACAAAATGCCAAGCCGAGTCCGATGCCTTTCGGTGCATTTTGATATTTCACGCGACTGAATTTATTGAAGATGCTATCTAACATCTCTGGAGGGATACCTGGTCCTGTATCGGAAACTGTAATTTGGATATGTTGCCCGACATCCGTTGCTTTAAGGGTCACTTCACTGCCTGTCGGCGTATATTTAACCGCGTTTTCCATCAGGTTAATCACCACACGCTTAATCATATCAGCATCAATGCTGACTTCTGGCACTTGCGAAATATCCATCTGGAAATTGATGCTTGCATGGTCAGCAATGGGTTGCACCAGCAAGAAAGCATCCGCTAGAATTTCGTGCATTTCGGTGGCGCGTTTATCTAAGATTGTTGAGCCATTTTCCAAGCGTTGAATATCCAGCAAGGCTTCAATGAGCCGTGAGACTTGTTGAGTACTGCGTAAGCCCAAATTGAGGATTTTGATAACAGCTGGATTCTCATGGTCGGCAAGTATCTGCGACAGTTTGGTAATCGCCATATGGATACTACCCATTGGTCCGCGCAAATCGTGATAGACCATCGCCGTTAGGTCACGACGCAATTGTTCTAGCTCGTGTTGTACACTAATATCTTGCAAGACCCACTCGATATATTCTTTATCATCCAAACGCACCCGACGCGCACGAATCAAGGTTGGGATGTTGTTACCATCAATATCATATGTATTCGTCGGGAAAAATTGCTCCTCATCAGTGATATGGTGAACACTGCTGGTATCGAGGATATTAATATCTTGCATATGAATGGTACGGAGGACATTACGACTAAAACCGAGAAAGTCACTAGCTTTGAAATTGGCATCAATAATCATGCCATCGTCGTCAGTCAAAAGGACAGGTACAGGCGTATGTTCGAAAATTGCTTCGTAACGCGTATCAAATGTTTTGGTCGCTTCTTGTTGAGTATGATAAGTATTGGCTAAGGCAGTCGAAGCAACCTCTTTGATTTCGGCTAAGAAGTCAGTTTGGGCTGTACCGAAGTAATCGATTGCCTCGTGCATATAGAGCATCACAGCATAAACAGCACCATTTTGCTCTAATGGGATACCAACGGCTGAGCCTTGATTCGGCATCAAATCGGTTTCGGTCAAACATGCCCAGCGTGGATCGTTATCAATGTCACGTATCACCACACTGCGGTCACTGTAATAGACGTAACCGACCAAGCCCTGATCAACGAGACATCGCCACATCTCGCGGTTGCGCCCTTCCGTATCATTATCAGCACCCAAGACAAAAATTTGGTTGACATCCCCATTGTTATAGAATGTCATCAAACAGCCATGCGATACCTCTAGGGCATTCCCTACTGAAGCAAGCAGGTGCTTGAGTGTTTTATCCGTCACCAAATGGTCGTTATGGAGCGTTTTTGTGATGTGATACAGGGTTTGGTAGTGCATGTATCCCAAGTCCTTTTGTTCTATCCCCAACCAGTATACCGTAACAAATCTTAACAATGCAAGCCAAATTCGTAAGAAAAATCTAATTTTTGACAAAATTATGAAACAATTAAAAACACTCTACTTAGAAATAAGGAGGCAATGTATTGTTTATTGAGTTTGTGTAGAGTTGAGGTATGCTTCAACCGTTTATATTTTTGTATCGACTTTTTTGGGTGTGTTCTACTGTGCCTGATTGCTCATATTGCTGCGAAACAAAAGTATCAAGACAGGAAAAGCACTCACCACAACATAGAATGCACTCACAGGGGTACCTCCCAATAGGAGTGCGATAACTGCACCTACGCTGATGAACAGTCCACCGATAACGAGTAAAGCCCCAATGATGCGCGTGTTGGTGATGCTATGGATAACAGTACCATTTGGTAACTGTGCTTTAAAGGCAACATAGCTCCCCATGCCTATCAGAAATAGACTCCAAGCCAAGATACCCATTTGTAAAACAACCATCTGTAGCTCCCTAAGCTAACTATTCATATCATATGTAATAGTATAGTCGATGAATAAGACAGCCACCAGATGAGGGTGATGAATATCGTAAATAAGTCATAAAAATGGCACTTATTCACTTATCAGATAACGTTACGAATAATGCCCATATCACACCTCTTCAAGTTCAAATATCGACCATGCCACACAAAATCATGTACAATGGAAACAATTGTTCGCACCTCGAAAATTGAGCTATGACCTATGCCGAAGTAGCGGTCAATTCCGCTGTAACACAAACTTATCACTATCATATCCCTGACCGCTTGCAGAATAAAATCCAGCGTGGATGCCTCGTGCGTGTGGGGTTTGGGACAGCAATGCAACCTGCGGTGGTTGTGGCTTTGCATGATGACCTACCCCCTGACTTGGCTGACATCACGACGAAACCCATTAGCGATTTATTGCATCCTGAGCCTGTGATGACCGATGCTCATGTTGACCTTGCCCTCTGGATGAGCCAAGCCTATCTCACATCACCAGGCGCGTGTTTGTGGCTGATGTTGCCGCCAGGCATTACGGGTAAATCAACCAAGCAAATACATCTACACGACGAAAACTCCGAAGGACGCAACGAGACGCAACAAAAGATTTTGGGTGCATTGCGCGAGACATCCCCGATGACGATTCCAGCCTTGCGCGATGTTGCTGGCATCAAAACTGTCGAGCGTGTCATCAAAGAATTAGAAGATATTGGCGCAGTTGAACAAGTAATCGTGCTTTCGAGTCCTGCTGTCAGCGCGAAAACGATTCGTACAGTCATTCGGGCAATTCCAGAGGACGAAGTGGTCGATGCGCTATCCCAACTCAAGCGTGCGCCCAAGCAAACGACTGTCTTTGCACACATTGCACGCCATGATTACCCCTTAGATATGAAAGAACTGCGTGAAACAATCGATGCAACTCATGCTGACTTAAATGCACTGGAACGCAAGGGCTTGATACAGTTCGGTGAACGCATTACCTATCGTGATTCACTGGCAGACAGAGACTTTATCCCGACAAATGCTCTCAAACTGACAGATGAACAACAACACACGCTTGATAAAATCAACAAAGGCTGGGCAGGGACATTCTTGTTACATGGTGTGACAGGCTCAGGTAAAACAGAAGTGTATCTGCAAGCGATGGCACGGGTCATCAAACAGGGTCGGCAAGCGATTTTCCTCGTGCCAGAAATTGCCCTCACACCGCAGACAATTCGGCGTGTAGCACAACGTTTCCCCGATAAAGTTGCGCTGGTACATGGCAGTCTATCAAACCGTGAACGCTATGATACTTGGCGACGGGCGCGTGAAGGCGATATTCAAGTGATTGTTGGCACACGGTCGGCATTGTTCACCCCCTTGCCTGATGTGGGCTTGATTGTCCTGGATGAAGAACATGACCCCAGCTATAAACACTCGGCAGGCGCGATGCAAGCACCGTTTTATCATGCACGAGCCGTTGCTGAAAAATTCGCCCAGTTGAATCGTGCAAAGGTGATTCTAGGGAGTGCTACGCCTGATGTCGGGACCTATTATCGCGCCCAAAGGGGGACAATTAAATATTTGCATTTGCCGAATCGTATTATGGGGCATCGCCAGCGCGTGCAAAAGCAAGCCAAGCAACGTGGTGTGACGCTTGCTTATCAAGCCCTGACAGATGATGCGATGACGATAGGCTTGCCTCCAGTAACCATTGTCGATATGCGTGATGAACTCAAAGTAGGCAATCGCAGTATGTTCAGCCGAGATTTGACTTATGCGCTCAAAGGTGTGCTGGAACGTGGTGAACAAGCGATTCTGTTCCTTAATCGGCGTGGACAAGCCAGTTATGTCTTCTGCAGAGATTGTGGCTATGTACTGGATTGTGAGCGTTGCGATAGCCCCATGACCTATCATCGGCAAGGGGATATGATGCGCTGTCATCATTGCAATCATCAACAATTTGCGCCTGATGTTTGTCCCAATTGCCAAAGTGACCGCATTCGCTTTTTCGGGGCTGGCACACAACAAGTCGAACAAGCCCTCAAAACAGCTTTTCCTGATGTTCGTACTGTGCGCTGGGATAGAGACACGGCTGATTCCCCTGACCTTCATGAGACGATTCTAGCACGTTTCGCCGATGGTCATGCGTCGGTGATGGTCGGCACACAGATGATTGCTAAAGGGCTTGATTTACCACTGGTGACACTTGTCGGGGTGATTAGTGCTGACCCAGGGTTAGCCTTACCAGATTTCAGAGCGCGAGAACGTGCTTTCCAAATTTTGACACAAGTCGCAGGACGAGCGGGACGTGGTATTCTAGGTGGACAAGTGATTATCCAGACCTATCAGCCAGCGCATCCGAGCATTGTGATGGCTTCCGACCACGATTACGAAGGCTTTTACGAGCTTGAGATTGCGTCTCGGCGCGAACTTGGCTATCCGCCTTTTCGTAACTTGGGGCGAATTTTAGTACAAGATACCCATCCAATTGAAGCGGAACGTACTATCCAACGGCTAGCAGAGCAAGTTAAGCATTTTATCGCCAAGCATTACCTGACTGATACACACCTCATCGGACCTGCGCCCTGTTACTTCTCACGAATTAATCGCTTGTATCGTTGGCAATTGTTGGTGCGTAGTTCTGACCCGACACAAGTCTTACAATACATCCAGCCACGCAAAGGGGTCTCGATTGATATTCATCCGATTGATATTTTGTGAAGTAGAAAAAAGGGAATTGGTTCTGCGCGGACGGCAAGAATGCCGTCCCTACAAAAACCGCGTTATTTTAGAGACACGCTTATGCGTGTCTATCATGAAACTACAGAGACTCTTAAACGTTGACCACACCACTTTGAGCTTGAACGTAAATCACGAAGAATGCAATCGACAGGACAATGCCAATGACACCGAATGCAAGCGCAATGACTGCCATCGCATCACGGGCGGTGTTGCCATCATTGATTAATTCGTCGCTTTTGATGTTGCCTTTGCCTTCCAACCGTGCGGAAAAAGCACGGATTTTCAGCAACCATTCTTTTTTGAAAAGTGCAATAAAACCGTATCCTGCAAGATACAGGCTAAATCCAAACATAAAGAGGAAACTCGTCATGTGTTTTCTCCACCTATAGTAAGCATGTCAGTTATATTGTTATGCAAATTTGATTTGACGCAAGTGCTCTTGGTACTATATACCCATAATAAATTGTCAGAATCCATTTACGTCATTCACTTTATTATACTGCGAGAGTTCTCTATATTTGTGCATTCTTTTCTTAATTGAATGGCTTGCCCAGCAGGGAAATCTGCCACGAGAAATTGTAACTCAAGACTAATACGATGTTAGTAAGCAATCAAAATATGTAAGATTGCACGCACTTATGCTATCCTTAATGATGTATACGCACGTGATTCGGGTAAGAGCATGTTTCCTGAAAAACCAAAACGTAAAATCAAACGCAGTGACAAACGGCAATCATGGCAACGCTTGCTACTGATTCTCGTGATTGCAATTCCGAGTTCATTAGCAGTCTTGCATCCACGCATCGGGCAGAGTTTGTTCGCGGATGGCATCGCCCTCAGTGTCATCATTTGTGCAGCGGTCTATTTAACCTACCAAGCCATCTTGTGGTTGATTGCGACTTATCTCGGTGTGCTTGATGAAGAGCCTCCAACGGACATTGTATAGATATTTGTTCTAGGTAGCCAAAAACCTTAACGCAAAGGCTCAAAGAGTGAAAGAATGGAAGAAAAAGGATTAAATTCAGTGAAGCGCAGGTTCAGGTTTTACAATCTTTCTGTTCTTCTCGGACGCGAAAAATCGCGTCCCTACAATTGAACCGCTCTAACCTGTAGGGACGGCATTCTTGCCGTCCGCGCGACGAAATTAAAATCGTGATTGACTGAAATTGGTTTTTCTAGCCAAATAGCCCATTCTCATTTCTCTGCGCTTTCGCTTCTTTGCGTTGTAGATTACCTTGCATCCCAAAAATCACGATGTTCAGGATTGGTATAGCGCGACATATCAATTTCAGGTGTCCAGTAGAAATCAAAGAGAATCAGCTCATTGTCATCCGTCATCACTTCACCGTTCTCATCATAAAGTGGACGAGAATCAGGTAAAATGGTCGTTTCATCAAAAATGGCTTTATCCAAATGGCGCATATTACGCATGTTGGCGTACCACAAACACGCTCCTCGGAAGTCTGTTCCAAACGCAGACGCATTCGCTAAATTTGCATTGTGTAAATATGCTCCTCGTAAATTAGCTTTGCTGATGTCCGCATCACGTAGGGTAGATTTATAGAAATTGCAATTTTCTAAGTCTGCTTGATAGAGATACGCATCTTGTAGATTAGCACGAGATAATTTTTGTTCGCGGAGCAAATGCTCACGATTATCAAGTGTCAGCCAATTTTCGGCACGCAACCAGTCGATAGCATTCAAAGCGGTTGAATTATCACGGCTAGTGGCTTCCCGACGTAGGCGTGCTTTCAAACGACGTTCTTCACGCCAATCATTCAGGCGGTCTAAGACGACGATGGTCGCAATCACACTCAAGGCTTCGGTATAGACATTCGTGAAGTAGCCTGATGTAAAAATCAGCGACCCAATCCAAATGCCGATGAGGATGAGTGCCAAGCCACCACCGATATTATAAAATGGCAAATATTGTTGATGAATGCTCTGGATGTCGTCTCTGCGTGCTGATGCCATGTGCTAGGTTCTCCTGAATGTGTGGATGATTTCATGCTTTGATTGTACTTTAACTTAGATGTCTGAGGCGATATTATTGGAGAAATTTATACCGTTTTTGCTACCAATCACTGACAACTAACAACCAACACCTTTCTCAGACCTTGACAGATGACTCACCTAAAGCTAAACTACGCAACATCTCGCTCAGATAGCTCAGCTGGTAGAGCATCCGCCTGAAAAGTGGAGGGTCCCCAGTTCAAGTCTGGGTCTGAGCACAGAAGCCTATCCAATTTGGATAGGCTTTTTTTATGGGATTGCGATACTTTCTTCCCCCACATAACAAAAATGTTGCATATAATATGAGCTAGACCTACAGGGATAGTTGGGAATAGAAATCATGCAACGGACACTTTCTACCGTGATGACAACAGGGATGCTATTGCTTCTGTCAGTGGCAATCAGTGTAGCGCAAGGCATGTGTGATGGCTTTGCAGACCGTGCCTTGCAAGCTGTCGATGAATCTTGCAATGAAGTCGGACGTAATCAAGCCTGTTATGGCTTTAATCTCGTCGAAGCCAGCTTCCAGAACGATGTGGATGATGATTTCTTCACAGAGCCATCGGACATCACCGAAGTCGCCTCACTCGAAACTGTCCGTACCGCACCGCTTGACCTCGAAACGGATGAATGGGGTGTTGCGGTGATGGTCTTACAAGCCAACATGCCAGAAACCCTTCCAGGGCAGAATGTCACCTTTATTTTGATGGGGGATGCCGAAATTGAAAATGCGGTTGCCTCCGATGAAGCCTATGAACCAATTGCAGGCATTAGTGTCGAAGTGACGTTCCCACAAGGGGCAGCCATTCGCAGTGGTCCTGGCGATAATTTCAATACGATTGACGGCGTAGTGGTCGGCACAGTCTTCACAGCAGACGGTATTAGCGTCAATGGTAATTGGCTACGTGTTATTTGGGATGGTCGTCCTGCATGGATTCGTCGCACAACTGTTGAAGCGATTCCTGAAATTGACACACTCCCAACGCTGGACAGCACACTACGGACGCCAATGCAAGCCTTCTATCTCACAACAGGGATTGGCTCACCTGCTTGTAGCGAAGTCCCTGATAGTTCATTGTTCGTGCAAGGTCCTGACGATATTGAAATTGACTTGACTGTGAATGGCGCGAATATTCTGCTGGGGTCATCAGGGATTCTGCGGGTTATCGAAGATTCACTCGGGCAACCACAGATGGAAATTATCGTTTTGGACGGTGAATTTGTCATCCAAGCCGACGAATTCAATCCGCAAGATGTGGTCATACGCGCAGGGCAACGTTCAACATTTTGTCTCTCTGCCGAAGGCGAAAATCTGGGTGTTGATGGTGAAGCCGATGATTTCACCGTTACCTGTGGAGCATCACCTCCTGAAACAATCGACATTGCACAATTCATTGCGGATTGGTGTTCGCTTGAATCTTTGCCATCTAGCCTACTCTTCTACGATGTGCTGACCTGTAGCGCACGCACGCATACGGTCTCTTCAGGGGAAAACTTGTTCCGTATCTCTCAATTTTACTGTGTAGCACAAGATGATTTAGCCGCCCTCAATGGCATCACCGACCCGACCCAATTGGTCGTTGGGCAAGTGCTGAATCTACCTCCTGATGCTTGTGATGGGAGTGGCTCAACACGTCCACCAAATCCACCGAATACCAATACAGGTGATACGACTGACGAGGCTGGTCAAGAACCGACTGGCTGTGGATTAACATTAATCTCGCCATTGGGGAATGTCAATTCGGGCAATCATACTTTCAGTTGGACACCGATTGCTGGCGATAATGTGACTTATGTTTTGCAATTTATCAATTTTGAGGGCATTGATGTCGAGAGTTTTACCACGTCTGATACATCGTATACTCTCAATCTTGGACAGCAAACCTCTACGGGCGGGCAATTCCAATGGCGTGTGGATGCTGTGCAGAATGGTCAATTTGTTTGTTCATCAGGGACATCGCCTGTACTGGTTCGCACAGGAGAACTAAATCCACCTGATGATAATGATGATACAGATTTCTCGCTGAGTATCTCTTGTAGTTTTGGTGGCACAACTGATGCAACCGCAATCGCATCGTGGTCAAATTTACCAGCAGGGCAATCTGTCTCGATGCAAATACAAGATTCGTTCGGCACATTTGCGACAGGTGGACCATTCACGACCACATCAGATACGCAAACTATCACACTCACTACGCCCTACACACCTGCGAATGCAACAGTCATCACAAGTGCTGGCGTGAGTTCGACAGCCACGTGTATACCTTAGTGCGTGACGTTTGCTCAATTTGAAAGGACACGCAGAAACATAGCGTGTCCTTCATGTAATCATAATTTTATTGTTGACCAACAGGTGCAACCCCTTGTGTGGGTGTCACGGCTGGTGCAGAAGGCTGTGTGGCGTTCGGGTCGATGGTTGCATTGGGGTCTACCGTAGCGTTCGGGTCAAGCGTGGCTGGCGCACCGAATGTACATTGTTGTTGGGCTGTATCGGCTTTGCTCTGGAGTGCAACATCATTCGGACGACTGGCGAGAGCCGCATCAAATTGGGGTACAGCTAAACAAGCATCGCCTCCAGCAAGGAGAGCATCACCATAGGCTTCGTATTGTTCCAATAATTCACTAGCAGCTTGCCCTGTTCCACGTGGATAATTGGCTGACAAGCTAATCACCTGATTCAGCAAGCGAATCGCCTCAGTGAAATTCAGTCCAAGCACCGCTTGAGCATCCAAATAATATTCGGCGACTGTGCGCTCAAAATTCACATCTAGGGTGATAACATCGCCAAATTGCTCGGCACGGTTGGTCAGCAGAATCCCACGCGCGAGGCTACCCTCTGGCGAACGAAATTCACGAGTTGCTTGTTGGGTCAGCGCATTGAAGAGCAAGCCTGTGACAGTCGTTGTCTCAAAATTGGGGTCAATCGCGCGAATCGCATCTAAAGTTTCAATAGCGGAGTCATAGTCTGTCGCGCCGATAGCAGTACGTGCTTCGGTCAATAAACCATTCAAATCATAGGGGCTTTCTGTGCCTGTGATTGTCTCAGTCGTTACGATAACAGTTGGTGTAAGGTCTTGTGTCACAATAGCTTCGGGCGTTGCTGTTGCTGGTGTAGTCGGTGTAATTTGACTTTGTTGGAAAGCATCAGTCGCTTGTTGCACGAAAACACTAGCGCACTCAGGCAACACACCATCGCGTATCATGCTGTTAAAACGTTGTTCGACGACATCAAAACGATTGGCTGCAATATCAGTTGGTAAAATCTCGCATTGTCGTCCGATATTCTGAGCAGTGGCTGCATCTGCTGTGACATTTGCGGTACTCAATCCTTGATTAAAACCAGCGAAAATCGCCGTGATAACAATCGCTACCGACAATACAATTGCAAAAAGTCCCATAATACCCCACGCAAGGCAACCAGGACCACTATCGCCGTAATCATCGTCATCGCTGTATTGTTGTTCTTCGTAAGCGCGTGCTTCAATATCCACATCAGGCGGAATCACATCCTCCCGTCGAGGTTGGGTTGCATCGTCGTGCATAGTTATCCTAGCATCGTATATGGGCAAAACGAGGGCATGATAGCCGATTGCGCTGTAAATGTGTAGCGACGGTTGCCCTACGTTCCCAAAGTGCTGAGTCGAATGTTCTGAGTTCTGAATAAAACTATACTAGATAAGTCATCTTCTTTACGTTAGGCTTTTTACAAATGAACAGTGAAAAGTGAATTTTATGCCCCAAGATGAACAATCGCGTCGTAATCCCGATAAGCGCAAAGCACCGAATCCGATATGGGCAATTCTGGTTGCCATTGTCATTATTGTAGCTTTCATCATTGCAATTTTTGTCACAGTCAGCCCTGCTTTAGCACCATAGTCCCAAAATAAAGATACTGTGACTATAGAGCTATATAAGCCGTATCTACTAAGGCTTTATAGTGAAAGTAATGGCAGATGTAATATTTTACGGAGTGCAGGATGGGCATTCAATGTGGTTGGTATATAAGCGACCAAGTAATTTATATCAACTTTTATAATCATGTTACGCTCGAAGAATTTGATGCGATGAATCGTATTCTTGAAGATATGTTGATGTCATCATGGGCAGACCGCGTCCATATCATTCAAGATGAGAGCAATATCAAAAGTGCCCCACCCCACTTTGGTCGTTTGCTGAGAGAGAATGTCATTGCTCGCGGATTAGTCAATGGCTGTGTATTATCAATTGGCAAACACAGCGAACATAATGTGATGAAGTTCATCTCAACCGCCGTTACCACACTGAGCAACACGCGCTATCGTCGCTTTTATCATCGTGCTGAAGCTGAAGCCTATCTAGAAGCCGTTGACCCCAGTGTTGACCTATACCAAGCAAAACGGCATCATCTTGAAATGACACTCACACGCGATAATATTTTATTGTCGGCATTGGGATCACTGTAATTTAATTATCGTCATCAAAGATATCGAGTTCTATTTGCCCTGTATCTTGGTCTGAGCCTGCGCGTAACCAATCAGGTATCTCATTATCAGGCGATACGTCGTCTGTGTCATCGCTCTCATCTTCAAATTCTTCCACCATTTCAGCAAAGTCATCTGGTGAAATATCAACGTCACCTAAAAGCCACTCTGGAACATCCTCAAACTCATGTGTTGGCACATCATCATCATCTTCATCTAGGTCGGATAGCCAATCGGGGAGTGCCTCATCAGTATCTGTATCAAGCAAACCTAAATCCATTGCTTTATGAGGAACTACTTCGGCAGAATCATCTAAACCTTCTTCTACCATGAAATCTTCTAGAGCATCCAAAGAAAAAATGGCATCTGCTTCTTCCTCTTCTGTAGTATTCGATTGAACAAAATCCTCCGATGCAGTTGCTACAATCTCATCGTCATTAGCTAATGGCTCATCCTCTGGGAAATCATAACTAACTTGCTTGAATTGTGTCGGATCGTATTTGCCAAATAAGCCATGCATAAGTTGATTGATTTGCTCACCGCGACTTTCCCACACGCGCGAGGTATCGTCCCACAGCAATGCTAAATCATCGCTTATAGGCACATAGGGTTGCAAATTGTAGTGATACATCGTATAGATCGCTTCGAGGCGCACGATAGGTTCGCTGTCGCCAAAATACATCGTCAAATCAGAGGCAATGCTCTCTTCATCATCTTCACCAATTGCGATGAGTGCTCGTAGAACTTGCACACGAATCCACTTGCTGGGGTCGCTTCGCAGATAGTTGACATCATCATAGCGCGTTGTGTATCCGAGGCGCGTAATTGCTTGCAAACACGCCAAACGAATACGCACATCATCCACTGTCAGGTATTGGTCAGCGAGTTGCTTTTGTTCAGCAGATGATTCAGGTGTAATCTGGTTGATGGCATCCAATAATGCTTGGCTCATGGGCAATCGTCTCTGGTTGGCATAAGTCTCATCTCTAAGGGTAGCAAGAGATGCGATTTTGCACCAATGAGAATTTAATCGTTCTTCATCAAGAAAAGCTAGAAACCTGTTATCTTGTATAGAATACCTTCAATTTGGGTGATACCACGATGTGATAAAACTGAGCGATTGGGCGTACCCAATGCCGTTGAGATATAGAGTGCATTATCATGATAAGTGACATTGGTAGGCGCATCCAAGCCATCTGCTAGGATAATTGGCTCACCATCCGCAGGATACATGGTTACACGTCCCGTAAAACGTGCATAGCCACCAGGGTCAGGCGGTTGCGTCTCATCAAAAAGGTCAAAATCGTAAGGCATCGGACGAGTCTCCCAAGTGGTGGTTAACTCTACAACGAAAATATTGCCCTCCTCATCAACAGCAACATCAATTGCAGTAGTTAAGCCTGTAATTTCGTCTGTGAGTATGCCTGTATCGGGGTCAAGGCGCATAATGCGTGCATCACCAGGGAAAAAGCCCATTTGTGTTTCGTAGTAATCATTGACGAAGCCTGAGAACAAAGCAATTAGTAAATCGCCTGTTGTGGGGTCAAGTGTGATGCCTGCTGGCACAGGTTGCTGACCGTGTGCAAGCATTGGTAATTCTGCGATGATTTCTGCATTGCCATCCAAATCAGCAGACATAATGCGATTATAGCCACTTTCGGTCACATAAAACTGTCCGCGCTCAGGGTCATAGGTGAACGAATTGAGAGTGGCACTTCGCGCGATGACTTTGGTTGCACCGATGCGTTGTGTATTCAAGACGAAAATGCCGACATCACCATAATAGCCTTCGCCACCTGTGTTCCGCCCTGCTTCAGCAAAGGGATTATCCAGCGTGAAGAAAACACGGTCACGTCCTAAAATCATGATGTCACTCAAGCCGAAGGGTTCATCGTGTCCTGTACGGAAAACAGCAAGGCTGTTGTAACTTGGTTGAGCATCAAGGCGAACAGTGCGTTCTCCTTCGTCATCGAAGTCACCATCGTTATTGTTATCAGATAGTTGCAGAATCCGCCCACTGCCAACAACATTATCAGGTGTGTCACTGCCCATTCCTGCTTCAACGACCAATAATTGCCCATCTTCCATGATTGCCACACCTCGCGGATTATTGAGGTTATGAGCAATTGGCGTAATTTCAATTGATGATTCTTGTCCAACAGTGAAATTGACCGTTAAACCAAGAGCAACAATGCCAATACAACACAGCCCAAGCACACGCATGAAATATATCCTCAGAATTACAACATACAGTAAAAAGGTTATCTGTACAAAATCTCAAATTTTATCAAAAAGGACATGACGTATCATGCCCCTACAATCATTATTATTGTTGAGATGTATGGATTTGGCTTGCCAAACCCAATTATTCCTAATCCACACCACGTAAACGAGGGTCAAAAGCATCGCGCAAACCATCACCGAGGAAGTTAAACGCAAACATAATCAGGAAGAGTGCCATCGCAGGGAAAATTGCAATATGTGGGAACGAGCCAATATATTCAGCCCCTTCGGAAATCATCTGTCCCCAACTGGCTGTTGGTGGGCTGACACCCAAACCGATGAAACTCAAGAAGGCTTCATAACGAATATAAGATGGAATCGTCAAAGTTTCGGCGACGATAAGTGGACCCATGATATTTGGCAAAATATGCTTGGTGATAATCTGCCAATTGCTTGCCCCTTGAGCACGAGCAGCCAGAATATATTCATTCTCACGGATGGACAAAACTTGTCCGCGTGTCAAACGTGCCAAACCTAGCCAACTGGTAATCCCAATCCCAATGAAGATGAATAACATGCCCCCAAGCGAACGGTCTGCGAGATAGAGCGTCCCTTGAATTGTGCCTTGGGCTTCTGCCCCTGCAAAGGCAGGACTACGGAAATACGCCATCATCAAAATGATAATCAGCAGAGTTGGGAAGGCATACAAAGTATCAACAATCCGCATGATGACATTATCCGTGAAGCCACCAAAATAGCCAGAGATAAGCCCAAGCGTTAAACCAATGATGGTTGCAAACAAAGGACCTACGAAAGCGACTGCTAGCGACACACGCGCTCCCCAAATAATCCGTGAGAGTAAATCACGCCCGAGTGGGTCTGTGCCAAGAAAGTATTCATTAGCTTCGACCACTTTAACATAGCCATTTTCTGTGCCTTGCGCCCGCATAGTCGGGAACAAATCAATGACCCAAATTGGTGCCGCATTAGTTTTCAGCAAACTTTGGTCAGTGTAATCATGCGGTGAAATAATCGGCGCAAAAATCGCCATCAGAATCATCAAGATGATGACCACTAAGCCAACAATCGCCAGACGATTACGCATGAGACGTTCAAAGGAATCGCGCCAGAGACTCTTACTGGGGGGTAAGCCATCGTGACTGAGCGAGGCAATGTTTGAGTTGTTCTTATCTTTAGATAGTGTTGCCATGATTGCCTCCTAGTAAACAATGCGGGGGTCGAGCATACCGTACAGAATATCGACAAGCAGATTAGCTATCACGAGGAAGAAGCCCCATAAGAGTGTTGTCCCCATGATGACAGGATAATCGCGCGTGCCGATTGAGGTTACAAAATAACGTCCAAGCCCAGGGATACCAAAGATGATTTCGACAACGAATGTCCCTGTGACGAGTGCTGCGAGCATCGGTCCCATAATCGTGAAGACTGGAATCATCGAATTTTTGAGGGCATGGAGCGTAATCACGCGCCGTTCTTTGACACCCTTAGCGCGTGCCGTTCGGATGTAATCTTCATTGAGAACTTGAAGCAAACTCGCACGAGTCAGACGGGCTAAAATCGCCGACGAACCGAAGCCCAAAGCAATGGCTGGTAAAATCAATTGTTCAAATGTTCCCCAGCCTGTGGGTGGCACCCATTGTAATTGCACACCAAAGATATAACGCAAAATTGGTCCTGAAACGATAGATGGAATCGAGACACCAATTAGCGCAAGGCTCATGCTAGCATAATCAATCCATGAATTGCGTCGTAAAGCGGCTGCAACCCCTGTCGGGATACCAATGACGACAGCAACGATAAACGCTGCCACCCCTAGCTGTGCAGAAATCGGTAGATGGTCTCGGAAAATCTGATTCACGCTACGACTAGGCGATACATATGAGGGACCAAAATTCATCCATCGCAAGACACGGTCTGTCCCGATGATAGGAATATTGAAGAGATAATCATCCACAAGACCGCGTGAGGTTGGCGGAATCGTTTCGCCTGTAATGCGCGGAATGAGCAAATCATCCATATATTTGAGATATTGTAACCATTCGGGGTCATCGAGGTTGTATTTCGCCTCTAATTGTGCGCGAACAGCGGGTTCAACACTTTTTTCGCTATCAAAGGGGCTACCAGGGATTAACTTCATGAAGAAGAAAGTCAATGCTGATACAGCCACCAACACAAAAAACATGGACAACGTCCGACGTGCGATGAATCCTGTCATAGAGCCGTACTTTCAAACTATTTTGGTGTATCTTTTGACAATTTTATCAATAACTTATGTTCTTTTGATGATGCCAGCCTTGTTAAGGCAATGAGGGGACATACGATTACGTCCCCTCAGGTGTTACATCAATTGTTGCTCAGATAACCACTTAGTTATCGAGCGTCCACAATTCGTAGTATGTATTCCCTAATTGACCAAATGGACGGTCAACGTAAGGTTTTGTTAGACGGCTGGTGAGGTCGTAAACCAGCGTAATCATGACAGCATCACGATTGGTGAAGATAAACTCTGCTTGTGCATAGAGTGCTTCACGTTCTTCGAGGTCGGTGATGGATTGTGCTTGTTCGAGCAATGAATCGAATTCAGCATCTGACCAACCTGAACCATTTTCTGCGACACTACTGTGGAGTACGTCGAACAAGAAGTTATTGGTATCAGGATAATCTTGGCACCAGCCGAGATACCATACATTTGGTGCGAGTTCTGGATCATCGGTGGTATCGAGGTAAACAGCCCATTCTTGGGTGGATACTTCAATGTTAACTTCGGCATCAAGGGTGTCGTTCCACATTTCGAGAACAGCAGCCGATACCAATGGACCTGTGCTAGAACCAGCACTGTGCATGAAGGTGATGGTTGGTAGTTCACCAGCTTCTGCGATGTATTCGTTCATCAGGTCATTTGCCATCGCATCATCTTCGCCGATGATAAGGTCTGGGTATTCTTCCGCAGTTGGTGCTGCTGCCAAACTTGGACGTGTGAAGAAGAATGCAGGTTCACTTGGGCGGATAATCGCATCAGCAATATCTTGACGATTGACTGCCATTGACAACGCACGGCGAACACGCACATCATCCGTTGGTGCTTTAGTAGTGTTGAAGTGCAAGTAGAACGTACAAGTATCTGCCCCTGTGCTGTATTCTGCACTTAAGGTTGGGTCTGCGAGTATACGGTCAAGCTCTGCGCTCGGAACACCAACAGAATCTAGTAAGCCAGCTTCGTAGTTAGCAAGAGCTGCAGTTGCTTCGACCATGATACCTGTTACAGCATCAATGCTCGGAACTGGAATACTATCGGTACCAGGCCAGAATGGATTTCTGACGAGTGTCAAGCGTTCGCCATTTGACCATTCACTGAGTGCAAACGGACCATATGAGTTGATATTTTCCTCGGTTGTCCATGAGTCACCAAATTCTTCGATTGCCCATGATGGAACAGCCGTTGACATCCACATACCGAGGATGTTGGTGATGAAACTTGCAGGGCGTTCAGTCGTGACTTGGATAGTGAGGTCATCTAATGCTTCAATTTGGAGTCCTTCGAGAGCAGAATCAACAGCCGCACGGAGGTCTTCTTCGGCTGCATCTTCAGCAAAGTCAGCCGTTGCACCACGCACATCAGAACCACCAGCAACCCATGCTGCAAGGATACCACCGTAGTAATCACCACGAAGTGGGTCAACTGAACGGCGCATACCATAGACAAAATCATTGGCTGTGACAACGCGCACATTACCATCTGCATCAGTAACTTGGACAACTTCGCCAGCTTCGGCATCATAGCGTACCCAAGGGATGCCTTCTATCAGAGTGAAGGTATAGACTGTACCGTCTTCACTGATATCGACGTTGGTCGCCATACCAAGTTCGTCTTCGAGTGTAATTTCGTTGGTGCGGGTTAAGCCAGGGAAAAGTTCTACAATAATTTGAATTGAAGAAACATCAGTTGCAATTGCGGGGTCGAGACTAGGGATGTCATTGGGTCCCCAGTTCACACGGACAATATTCTCTTCTGGTTGTGCATTGAGGCTTAACACAAATGCGGAGAGAATCGCAATGACAAGCACTGCTTTCAGATAGCGAACTTTACTCATATTCACTTTGCTCCTATATAGTTTGTGTACAGTAAAATATTGACTGTACACGAGATAAAAAAATATTTATCAGCTACTCATAATGAGTATCGACATAATGTTAACGTAAGATGAGGAATTTGCCAAAGAGTCCGACCAAAACTTCATAATTACCGTCATGAAGTACACAATAGCGTAATCTTCGGAAAATTCTCAGCTTATTGTCCATTAATCTTAGTTACGGATGAATGCCTCTGCATGTTCATTTTTTGCCAAAAAAGTTCGGATTTTGCTGTGACACTGTGACAACGTTTGTCAAATTTTTTGATAGTTCACTCGGCTTTTGTGCCTTCCCCACCTCTCAGCTTTGGGTTAGGCTTCTCATCAAATGCAGAACACAATTCACAAAGGATTACTACATGATTAAATTTGTCATCCTCTTTAAAGAAGCCTCCACAACAGATGTCTTTGAACACGCTTATGCAGACTTTTTAGCTTTGGTCGAGCGAATGCCTGATGTGCGTCGTCGGCAAGCGATACATATCATTGGCAGTCCACAAGGACAATCACAATATCAACGGGGCTTAGAAATTTACTTCGATACCCAAGATGCCTTACGTGCGTCGTTAATGTCTAAAGCAGGACAAGAAGCAGGGAATGAACTAGCACGCTTCCCTGAAGGCTCAATTGAAGCGTACTTTGCTGAAGTCTTTGAAGAAGAAGGTGGCTCAACACCATCGGGACAATCTGATGAAGATTGATGTGCTTACCCTCTTCCCTGATATGTTTGCGCCCATGCACGAGAGTATGATGTGGAAAGCCCAAGACCGAGGCATCTTAGATTTTCAGACTCATGATATTCGAGAGTATTCAGGCAATAAACACCGTCAAGTGGATGATACACCCTACGGTGGTGGCGGTGGCATGTTACTCAAGGTGGATGTCTTGGTGCGTGCTGTCGAGGCAGTCAAAGGTATTGATGACAATTGTCCTGTAATTCTGATGTCACCACAAGGACGCTTATTTGACCATCAGAAAGCGGTTGAATTATCGACGCTCCCACGCATGATTTTACTCTGTGGACATTACGAAGGCTTTGACGAGCGTATCCGTGATTTAGTCGTGACAGATGAATTATCAATTGGGGATTATGTGCTCACAGGAGGCGAATTAGCAGCTATGGTGGTGATTGATGCCGTTATTCGCCAAATTGAGGGCGTATTAGGGGCAGAAGGTGGGGCAAAACGCGATAGTCATGCGGATGGATTATTAGAAGGACCTCACTATACACGTCCTGCTGAATTTAGAGGATTAGGAGTACCAGATATTCTCAAGAGTGGTAATCATGGGGCTGTTGACCAATGGCGACGACAGCAAGCGATTCGGCGTACATGGCATAATCGCCCTGACCTCCTGCGCTCTGCATCACTCAGTGATGATGAACGTTATTTCTTGGCACAACTCGCCTTAGAATCAGCAAAGCAACGTTTGGATGAGGAATAGCGATTTGGGGCGAAACACACCTTTTGCAATGGATTCCATGCGATATTGTTTAATCAAATGCGGTTTTGAATTCATCGACAGCTTTTGGACCATTACGCTCCAACCCTGCGTTGAAACCATCACGGTCTTGGATACGATAATCTAAGCGTTCTACGCGGAATGGTGTTAAGCGTTCGCCATTACTACGGCGTTCTTGTACTTCTAGCAAGTAGTCCACCATACGCACAACGCTATCGGTATCTGTCCAATCCGATTTATAGACGACACGTCCTTGCCGATTGAAAATCCAAGTCATATTGGGATAACCACCATAAGCAAGGTGACACGCACCATCCAGCGCATCTAGCAATATTGGACGACTCACGCCATAAATATCACGCAGAGCTTCGGCGTGTTCTACTTTTTGCTCCATGTTAGTCAGGTGCGGATAATGCTCAGCAGGATGAGCTTCGTTGGTATACAAGAAAATTGAGTTAATGCCTTGCGACGCAAAGCGGTCTGCGGCTGCATTCATCGTCTCCGATGACATGCCACAATACGGTCAGGTGAAACTCCCAAATTCAACAATCAGGAATTTTTGATCTTTCCAGAGTGTGCTCAGTGACGTTTCAGTGCCATCTAGTTGCCATAATGGAAAATCTGGCGCATCACTGCCAACGGGTGGCGCAATATCCCAATTCATCAACTTATCAAAATAGCGACGATGAAAAATAGGATAGTTATAATCCTCAACAGATAAAGGTGATGCCATGAGAAACCTTTCAGATACTGAAACGATTGTCATCAAGTATAGCGAGGAATACCAATCTGTGCATCTGAGGTATTTAGTATTACAAAACCGTTTGAAAAACACACTTAGGCTCTATTTTGATTGACATTTAGAACAAATTATCTTATTTTACAAATAGGTTAATTAACCACATAGTTAAATAAAGCAAGGCAAGAACACGATGCGTGATGAGGATAAACTGGATTTGATATTCGGGGCATTAGCGAACAAAACACGTCGAGCAATTTTAGCACGATTGGCAGAAGGCGAAGCTACCGTCAATGAACTTGCTGAACCGTTTTTGAATGCTCCCGAAGATGAAAAAATGAGTTTACCAGCTATCTCGAAGCACATCAAAGTATTGAAGCGTGCAGGTCTGATTATACGAGGGCAAAATGCACAATATCGTCCGTGTAGCTTAAATGTTGCCCCGCTTGTCGCAGTATCCGAATGGACAGAGCAATATCGCCATATTTGGGAAACCAGCTTTGACCGCATGGATACCTATATCAATCAACTCAATCTCAAGGAGGATGACAATGAGTGATTCAACAAAAGACGCAGTTATCGTCGAGCGCACCATCAACGCACCTATCGACACTGTTTGGCAATTATGGACAAATCCTGAGCATTTCAAACAGTGGTATGGACCAGAAGGTTTCTCTATCCCTGTTGCTGAAATGGATGTTCAAGTGGGTGGTTCACGCAAAGTCTGTATGCAATCTCCTGATGGCAACATGACGATGTGGTATGTCGGTGAGTTCATCGAAGTGACACCGCGTACACGCCTTGTCTATTCGGATAATATGGCGGATGAAAATGGTAATCTGATGCCACCGAATGGCAACTTCCCGACTCAAACACAGGTCACTGTGGTACTCGAAGCAATTGATGGGGGTACAAAAATGGTCATGACTCATGCAGGTGTCCCTGCTGATTCGGGGGCTGATGGTGGTTGGAATCAAGCTTTCAATAAGCTAGAGCGTCTGGCAACATCGCTGTAAGCTGACCATCTTTTCCTCAATTATTTGTCGTGTGGGCGTAGCTGTGTCTGCGCCCTTTCAAGTTGAATTATCCTAAGTATGCTATCTTAGAAGAAGCATCTACAGTCCTACGACAAACCTCATTGTAGGGGACGCACCTGTGCGTCCCGCCGAAACCAAACATCCAGAGGCAATATCATGAAACCACATCCACAACGAAAATCACCACGTTTAAAAGGATATGATTACACATCGGATGGCGCATACTTCGTGACAATTTGTACCCAAGAACGCTATTTACTTTTTGGCAATGTGGTGAATAGTGAGATGCGACATGACTCATTAGGCGCATTAGCGCGTCATCATTGGCTGGATTTACCCAATCATTTTGACACCGTTGAATTGGATTATTTTGTAGTAATGCCCAATCATTTTCATGGGATTGTAGTGATTAATAATTACCTGTATGAAAAGGTCGAGACAGGTCTCACCCCTACGACAAACCCCATTGTAGGGGACGCACCTGTGCGTCCCACTAAGACAAAATATCCAACACTTGGGCTGATAATTGGCTCATTCAAGGCAGCGGTCACGCGCGAAGCACGTAAACAGAATATATTCACAGGTAAAATCTGGCAACGAAACTATCATGACCATATTATCCGTGATGAAGATGATTTAAATCGACTACGACAATATGTGGTTTATAATCCTGCAAAGTGGGAAGAAGATCGCTTTTATAGAGAAACAAATCTATAAAAAAACGGACATCATAGGATGCCCGTTTTATAATCAGGAGATTGAACTGTCTAATCCACCATATGTGAAACCGCTTCGAGAATTGCCTCAGCAGTCAGACCATATTCTTGGTAGATTTTTTCATAGGGTGCGGATGCGCCGAACATATCCACGCCGATGGTCACGCCGTATGAGCCAACGTAGCGTTCCCAGCCGAGTGTGACCCCTGCTTCGATACTGACACGCGCATCCACTTCGGGCGGAAGCACAGCATCTTGGTAGGCTTCGTCTTGCGCTTCAAAGAGTTCCCATGATGGCATACTGACAACACGCGCTTTAACGCCTTCGTCATCTAATGCGCTGAAGGCTTCAAGCGCAATTTCGACCTCTGACCCTGTCGCCATGATAATCACTTCTGGACGACCTTTTTTGATGCTGGCACTTTCTGCGAGGATATATGCGCCTCGTGCCACACCTTCGTGAATGCCTTCTGCATTTTCACCATCGAGCACAGCTAATTTTTGGCGACTGTCGATAATTACGGCTGGATGGTCGAGTGTCATGACCGCTTTCCATGTGCCAATCATTTCGTTAGCATCCGCAGGGCGGAATACATGCAAATTCGGAATCGTGCGTAGGCTCATGATGTGTTCTACAGGTTGATGCGTTGGACCATCTTCACCGAGACCAATGCTATCGTGTGTGAAAACATAAACGGCTGGAATATCCATCAACGCACCGAGGCGCACTGCGCCACGCATATAGTCACTAAATTGGAGGAAGGTCGCACTATAGGGTTTGATAATGCCACCATGTAGTGTCAATCCATTGACAATTGCGCCCATGCCATGTTCACGGACACCGAAACGAATATTACGCTCAGTAGCGACACCATGCCCTGTATTCCCTGCAGACTTAATCAGCGTTTTAGTACTACCAGCAAGGTCAGCGTCGCCACCAATCATCGTAGGAATTTTGCCTGCGAGGTAATTAATTGCTGGGCTGATTGCATTGCGGGTTGCCATTTTGCCATCTTTTTCTTCATCAAAGACAGGCAAATCAGAATCCCAACCCTCAGGGAGTTCACCAGCAAAGGCACGTTCGTAATCACTTGCTAATTCAGGATAAGCTGATTTGTAAGCTTCAAAGTTTTCATTCCAGTCGGCTTCCCATGATGCACCGTTATCGACTGCTTCGCGGAGATGTTCGAGCGATTCACCAGGAATATAGAATTTTTCATCAGGATTCCAACCGAATTGTTCTTTTACGAGGCGGATTTCGTCATCACCCAATGGTGAGCCATGAGCATCGCTTGTGCCTTGTTTGTTGGGACTACCAAAACCGATAATCGTGCGAACACTGATGAGACTCGGCTTATCGGTAACAGCTTGTGCCTCTTTAATTGCCTTATCAATCGCTTCGATATCGTTACCGTCTTCAACTTTGAGTGTATGCCAGCCTTGTGATGCAAAACGCGCCGAAATATCTTCGGTGAAGGTCATATCTGTATCGCCATCCAGCGTGATTTTATTATCATCATAGAGATAAATCAGCTTGCCTAAACCCCAATGACCAGCGAGTGCAATCGCTTCAATGGCGACACCTTCCATCAGGTCACCATCACTGACAAGGGCATAGGTGTAATGGTCAACAATGTCGTGTCCATCTCGATTGAAATGGTTGGCGAGGAAGGCTTCCGCAAGTGCCATCCCAACAGCCGTCGCTGCTCCTTGTCCGAGAGGACCTGTAGTAGTTTCGACACCTGCTGTTTCGCCATATTCAGGATGCCCTGGTGTTTGGCTATGCCATTGGCGGAAATTCTTGATTTCTTCCAGCGAAAGGTCATAGCCTGTCAGATGTAACAGTGAATAAATCAGCATACTGCCATGCCCAGCACTGAGAACAAATCGGTCACGGTTATGCCACTTGGGATTGGTTGGATTATGGCGTAGATGCTTTTGCCAGAGAGTATATGCCATCGCAGCAGCCCCCATCGGTAAACCAGGATGTCCACTGTTGGCAGCTTGAATAGCATCAATTGAAAGCGTGCGGATGGTGTTAATAGCGAGTTGCTGTAAGTCAGTAGCAGGTGCGGTCAAAGTCAATTTCTCCCTTATTTTAGTCAATCACAGCACAATCATAACGTACCATGATTAAAATTCTAGGTATCATGCTAGTTGGACGCGACGTTGGGAGTAGATTGTACGTTGGTTTAACTGTTATTAGCTCTTATATAGGCTCAATCAAGTATAATCAGGTTATCTATATCAAGTAAAAGGTCTACAAAATGGTAGCTCAACTCAATCATCATATTGAACTTATAAGTACAAATCCATTGGATGCGACAATGACAGGGCGTAACACAAAAGCCTACATTGTTGCTCAGTATGCTTTAGCCTCTGACACAGAAACAACAGCCAAAGATTATAATTTAAGTGTGGGTGCGGTTTATGCAGCTTTATCTTTTTACGCGGATAATCAAGAAGCAATTGAAAATGCTCTTGAAACATCACGCGCACTTGATTTAAGTCAAATGGAACTATCTGATGCTCGTTTGAAGGAAATTCAGCAGAAGATGAACGATGAATAAAGTTTAAGCATCACAAATATCCTCTACAAATCCACATGGCAAGCTACCCTCTCGCATCTCAGTGTAGTTTTCTCTATAATGATGCTTCTGACTTGCTAATAATCCCTTGAGACCAATTCTATGACCACTATATTAGGCATTGAAACCAGTTGTGACGAAACCGCAGCCGCGATTGTCCGTGATGGACGTACTATGCTGAGTAATGTTGTCGCCTCCCAGATTGATTTACATGCTGAATATGGCGGAGTCTTCCCTGAAGTCGCCTCACGCGCTCATGCCGAAAGTATCGGTGCAGTGGTCGAACAATCTATGGAAGATGCAGGTATCGACTACGAGCAAATAGACGCGATTGCCGTCACACGCGGACCTGGTTTAGTCGGCAGTTTATTAGTGGGTATCAATTTCGCCAAAGGTTTATCATTGATGACAGGCAAGCCACTCTTGGGGATGAATCATCTTGAAGGGCATGTCTATTCGCTTTGGTTAACACAACCGTTTCGTGAGGTCGTTTTCCCTGTATTGGTGCTGATTGTCAGTGGTGGACACACTGAATTATTGCTGATGAAAGACCACGGCGTGTATGAGCATCTCGGAGGCACAATTGACGATGCGGCTGGCGAAGCCTTCGATAAGGTCGGGCGTTTACTCGAATTGCCTTTCCCTGGTGGTCCTCATATTGAACGGGCAGCGCGTCATGGCAACGAAGTCGCGTATAATTTCCCACGAGCCTTGCGTGATGGTAGCTACGATTTCAGTTTTAGTGGTTTGAAGACGGCGGTCATGCGTGAAGTCACCGTGCAACCTTCGGCACAAGCCCGTAAACAACGTAAGCGCGGTGCAGAAAAACGTGCTCAACTGCGTCATGATGTCTCGATTAATGATGTCGCAGCTAGTTTCCAAGAAGCTGTCACTGATATCCTAGTGGAGAAAACCGCACGAGCAGCACAAGCCTTTGGTGCAAGCGAAATCTTCTTAGCAGGCGGTGTTAGTGCTAATGCTATGCTCCGACAGAAGATGCGTAAAGAAACCGATTTGCCTGTACGCTATCCACCCCTAAATCTATGCACGGATAACGCAGCGATGATTGCTGCAGCAGCCTATTATCGTCACGAGTTAGGCTTAGACCATGCCATCGAATTTGATGTGCGTCCGATGTGGCATCTCAACAACGAGACCTATCAAACGTGACGCTTTTGCTTCGGCTTGCGACGGCGACGATAATGTGACCACAAGCATACAATAACGAATGCTACACTACTAACGCTAGATACTACTGCAATCACTATCCGACGAGTATGCCATAGAGCGCGATTTTCTAAATAATCCAGGATAGCAGGTGTGCCACCATTCACAACTGAGGATGGGAATGCCGATAATGTAGATCTATCCATTTCTAGTCCTTGTACAGGGTCAGCATAAAACGGACATGCTTCTTGATTCGCAAGTCGGTTTAGAGAATGTAATGTTGCAGGGAGTATCTTGATATTGTTTTGACGAATGTCAAGGTGGCAGAGCGTTGTTAATTGACTAACTCTGTTTGGTAGAGATTGAAAGTTATTGTCGCGTAGATTCAACATTTCTAAATTACTTAAGTTTATAATTTCAGTAGGTAACCCTGATAACTGATTGGACTCGACATTAAGCACCAATAAATTTGGCAAACTACCAATTTCAGGTGGTAATTCTGCCAAGTTATTATCATATAAATCCAGTGTAGTTAAGGAACTCAGAGTAGTAATCCCAATAGGTAACTCAGCTAAATTGTTACTAGCTAAACTAATCGTTTGCAAGGCTTGTAAATTTGTAATTTCAGAAGGTAAATCAGTTAAGCGATTTCCAACCAAAGATAGAACTTGTAATTGTTGTAAGCTGCCAATTTCGGGAGGGATTTCTTCCAAATCTAACCAAACTAATAACAATTCATTCGCACCTGTTATTCGGGCTTCTTCAATGCGTGCTAGGGCAATTTGGTAAGGGTCAGTATCTTCTTGAGCAGAAGCAATACCGAAAGTCATGATTAAGACAATTATCGCAAACCAATAACGCATCGTTTTGTTTCCATCTAGCTTGAGTGAGGCTATCCATCATAACAAGTTACAACAATAGTCAATTATACGCTTGCCCGACGCTTTGCAAACTCAGCACCCAGAACACAGCACTCGGCACTTCTATTGACTACTTTCCAATTGCCAAACGCCAACCAACAAACTACCATGATGCTCAGATAGACGAGGATACCATCATGGAACGCTCAATCATCTTGACGACTTTATTATCATTATTGGCTTTTATCTTCATCTTGGAGTTGGTTCGCCGACGCACCCTGCGTGAGGAATATTCTTTGCTGTGGTTAGGGACAGCAATTGTGATGATTGTCATCAGTGTATGGCGCGACTTATTACATGGACTGTCTTCATTGGTGGGGATTGCTTATCCGCCGAATTTGCTATTTTTGCTAGCATCGCTCTTCATGGGGATATTATTACTGTATTTCAGTACGGTGATTACGCGACTCACGCAAGAGAACAAAGAGATTGCTCAAGAAGTTGCTCTCTTGCGCTACGAAATTGAACAGCTACAGACGCAACGCCCCAGCAACCGCCAACAAAACGACCAATCCGACAACGAAACCTAGTATCTCACGACCATGAGAGGCGAGGGCATTCTGCACCCCAATCACAACCCCATGTGGGCTGGATTCTGTAGGCGTTGTGCGCTTGACCACAAAAATCGGCGCAATGAACCATGCTAAAATCGCACCGCCGAGTAAACCTCCGAAGTGAGCTGCATTGCCAATCCGCACACCTGTATCTGCCACGTTAGAAATCGCATTAGCAGTGAAACCAAACGCAAAGTTAAAGAGCATCAACATCCCTGTGCTACGGATACGTGCTTTTCCTGCCTCGCCTAGTAGACGCAAATTACGATATAGGAAGACGACTTCGGCACCCCAAATGGCAAAGACTGCGCCTGATGCACCTAATCCACCACCACCAAAGAGTAAGGGGAAAATTGAGCCCGCTAAGCCACCCAACAAGTAAATTAGACCAAAGCGGACATGCCCGAATAATCGCTCAATGTTCGAGCCAATGTAATAGAGGGCAATGCCATTGAACATCATGTGGCTTTCATTGAAGTGCAAGAACATCCCTGTGAATAAGCGATAGAATTGTCCATCTTGAATTACAGCATCAGGGTCGATGAAACCAGCGAGAATTATCTGTGTGGCAAATTCTGGCACGAAGTAGCGCAAGGCAAAAATTGTAACGTTGATGACAATCAAGGCGTAGGTCACGACAGGCATTTTTGCTGCCAGTGGAATCGGAATCCCTTGTTGGCGGACTTCTTCAGCTTGTGGCGCGTCGGTATCCTGCGGATTCGGGTCTTGTTTTCTGTATAGAGGATGGTCATTTTGTGGTTGTTGGGTCATGGTAGTCTGGAATCACAATGGAATGATAGTGTTGAAAAAAGTGCGTTAGGACATCCCGTTGGATGTCCCTACAAAACACTGTAGGGACGCGCAACGGCGCGTCCATTTGTTTTTGATAGAAATTACGCATATTCTTTCTTGAGGCGGTCAATGAACTTCTTGCGGAACTTCGCCACTTTCGGCGCGACGACCACACGGCAGTAACCCGCGTTTGGATTATTCTCGAAGTATTCTTGGTGATAATCTTCCGCAACATAGTAGTTGTTGATTTCAGTGACAGCTGTCACGATTTTATTTGCCCAAATGCTACTCGCATCATATTCTTCGATTTTGGCTTCGGCAGTCGCTTTTTGCTCATCGGAATGATAGAAAATTTCACTGCGATATTGTGGACCGACATCATTACCTTGGCGATTGAGGGTTGTTGGATCGTGAATGGTGAAGAAAACATCCAGCAAGTCAGCATAACTCACCACATCGTTATCGAATTCAATTCGCACAACTTCGGCATGACCTGTGGTTTTGTTGCACACTTCACGATAAGTCGGGTTTTCGACGTGTCCGCCAGCATAGCCACTTTCGACAGCCGTCACACCTTTGAATTGGTCATAGACGGCTTCCAAGCACCAAAAACAGCCACCGCCGAGTGTTGCGATTTCTTTAGCCATTGGCTTATCCTTTTAACATCTTATGATATGGGACATATTCTAGCACATAGCAAGGTGTCAATACAGCATTCATGACTACTGTACGCTGGTAAATGTTGTGTGTTGTATCTACCATATAATTGTATGCGCTAAACATAAGACGACTATCAGATGATGTTCTTACTGTATGATGACCATCGTCCTATGCCAGCATCCCTGTACTCGTGATGATTACATAAATAACGTAACCTACATAGGCGAGGAGTAGAATGATCCCTTCTATACGTGTTAGTGTGCGTCGGGTGTAAATCAGTATATAGAGCAAAACCGTCGTAATAATCAGCAAAATGATGGACTCAGTCAAACCATCTGTGCCAATGCTTACTTGGTCAGCAAAGAACAGAGTAATTAACCACGGCACACCCAAGCCCACTAAAATATCAAAAATATTCGAGCCAACCGCATTGCTAACAGCCATTGTGCCTCGTCCACTACGAGCAACGTCAATTGATGAAATCAAATCAGGTGCGGATGTCCCTGCTGCGAGTATGGTTAAAGAGATAATCAAGGGGGGTATACCGATTGCGTTGCTGAATATCACAGCACTTTCGACTAAGGCATAGCTCAACACAACGATAAAACCAATTGACGCTATCATTGTCCAGACATAATTTTTCTTCGGATTGGGCATCACCAACAAAAAAAGGCGTTCTAATAAATCCCCTAACTTTTCAAAGAAGCTACTCTTATTTTTCAGTAATTCGTGTCCACCAGCAGTTTCTTCTGGCTCAGAGTCTTCTTTATTAGTCCGACTCCACACAAAGAGCAAAAGCAAATAGCCAACATAAACGATGACCATAATTACGGCTTCCCACAGCAGAATATCACCAGGGACACCATTCAGGATGACGAACAGTAACACGCCGACACTGCCGAGATAGACCAAAATATCACGTTCGACTGCCCCTGCCCTCACTTTCATCTCTTTGGCAACGACTGCTGAGACCCCCGTGATGACGAGGATGTTAAATATCGCTGACCCTACAATCGTCCCAATACCGACATCGCCATGTGCACCACCCCGATACAGCGCAATAATCGCAATGAATAACTCAGGGGCAGATGATCCCATCGCCATTAAGGATGCCCCTGCCACATCCGATGGTAAGCTAAAACGATTTGAAATTTCGTCAAGGGCAATGATAAAAAATTCTTCTGTGATAATTGCTAACAAATAAACTGATACAAGAATAATGGCTAGACTACCAATAATCGCCATTTGTACACTCCTTAGGTGGAAATCTGGCTAACTATAACGTATTTTTTGACTTCACACTCTTAAAAATCCTAGCAATACTGATATACATATCTAATTCACGCTACAATACATAAGATAAAATCATCATGATGAAGGGCACAGCATGTTCATCACCTTTGAAGGTACAGAAGGCAGTGGCAAAACCACACAAATCAAAGAAGTGTATCGTCAACTGACAGCGCAAGGCTATCGTATGACCCTCACACGCGAACCTGGTGGCACAGATATTAGCAATCAGATTCGGACGATTTTGCTCGAAAATCACGAGAACAAACACATGCAAGCTCGCGCTGAATTATTGCTCTTCTGTGCGAGTCGGGCACAATTGGTAGGAGAAGTCATCCAGCCAACTATCGACAAAGGGGGCATCATCTTATGTGACCGTTATGCTGATAGTACCCTTGCGTATCAAGGCTATGGACATGGCTTGCCTGTAGACGACCTGAAACAAATTCTGCAATTTGCCACACATGGTATCTATCCTGATGTGACAGTGTATCTAGATTTATCACCCGAAAAAGGCTTAGAACGTCGGCGTAAGGGGCAACTCTTTGGCGAAGACTGGAATCGTCTTGATGATATGGAACTAGCGTTTCATCAACGTGTGTATGATGGATACCAAGCTATCATAGCCGATGACCCTGAACGGTTCATTCGTATCAATGCCGACCAATCACTTGAAGCGGTCACAGCAGATATTTTGTCGTACCTCGAACCTCTTTTCGTGGCAAGCAAAGCATAAGATGATAAGCGACATTACGTTTTCAGTATCAAGGTTTATGTATCGTTGAGGTATACAACTTATTCTAATTTTAAGTCATGAACTAGAAGAAACTAGCATCCTAGGATTTCAAATTTATGAACGGAAAATACGTTTTTCAACCTGAGCAAACTCACCCAACTGCATGGATTGCACAAGGTGCAGTTGTCGTGGGTGATGTGCATCTCGCAGAAAATACGAGTGTCTGGTTCAACACGGTCATGCGAGGTGACACCGAAACATTGACCATCGGCGCAGGGACTAACATTCAAGATTTGTGCATGGTACACGCTGACCCTGGCTTCCCTGTAGTGATTGGCGCAGATTGCACGATTGGACATCGAGCGATTATTCATGGCGCAAAAATAGGACATAAGACCCTTATCGGTATGGGGGCAATCTTGTTAAATGGAGTGCAAGTCGGCGATGAGTGCATTGTTGGGGCTGGCGCATTATTGACTCAAGGTAAAGTATTCCCAGCACGCTCATTGATTCTAGGTAGTCCAGCGAAAGTCGTGCGCCAAATCATAGACACCGATTTACAGATGATTCACGCCAGTGCGATGCACTATGTCGAAAAAGCCAAGCAATACCGAGGTGACGCATGAACCAAGCCTTTGCCTATGATGAAGATTTATCATATCACTTTATCAACTTGGCATTAGCTGGTGAAGTTCAGCCCATTTGGGAATCAGCAAATAGTAAACATAAAGATTTAGATAATCTATTTACAATCCCGCGTGATTATTACACCGATTTATTCCTTGCTTGCAAAACACCGATTGATGACATTTACAATGACATTCACGACTATGTATTCAATTATTATGAACAAGTTGGCGCGGTTCGCATTGGCGAAATTGTAATTCCTGACTACGAAGAAATAGATGCGAACTGGACAATTTCCGAAATAGAAACATTGGAAAATATGCTGGAGTTGCTCGGCAGTTATTCGCAGATGTTCACGGAAAGCCTCAGCAATATTCGCTACAATTTCTCACGATTGTTGATGGGTTACGCCCTACGTTCGACAGTCGATGGGCATGGTGTCATCGTATTACGTGGCACAGTTCATGCTGATGAGTGGTTCAACAACATCAACTATCGCCTGATTCCGTTTCATCCACTGAATGCAGATTACGGCTTGGTGCACAACGGTTTCCGTGATGTTTACAAAGGGATACGCGGACGCTATCGTCAATTAGTCAATGAGTTTGCTCCTGATGTGCCATTATACCTCGTGGGACATAGCTTAGGTGGTGCTGTGACACAACTAGCAGCCCTTGATGTGATTGCCAAATCACCCGAACGAGCACAGTCAATTCAAGTTTATACCTATGCCTCCCCTCGCCCAGGTGATCCAGACTTCGTGAGAGCCTATGATGAGTATGTCCAGACGAGTTATCGCATCGTCAATGTGTGCGATATGATTCCGTATATGCCCTTTGAGGAATTAGGATCGATTCTCAATCAGACAAGTTATCCTTATCGGCATACCAAAGGCGAACTTGCATTTGTTCATCAAGCAGGTAATCCTGTAGCGAATCACATCAGCAGTTATCACCTCGCCACGAAGATGAAAGTCCCTGCGCCGATGGATGCAAGTACACCCAAGCGGATTGAGTGAATTAACAACAGCAATTCAATATTTGTGTTTTTTGCGCTTGCCATGTCGGATATGATGTGTAAAGAGGAAATATAAGACAAGACTCTGTGATAGACCGAGCGAGAATAACGCCATCAGGCTAAACAGTCCAACGATATAGCGTTCAGTTATCACTGTACCTTGAGGAATATTGACATAAATCGCAGCACAAACAATGCCACTACTAACATTAGCAATTACCCACAACCATGCTTGATAAACTACTTTATGCAAAGTCATTGATTGGGCGATACTGACGCAGAGCAAATACAATGGAATCGCAAAGTAGTAGGCATTATCGTCATAGATGTGCTCCATGCGTGCCAGCCCTAACCACAGATACAACGCTACCAAAATACCGCCAGGGATTGACCCCATTACAGTGTATGTTAGCCATTGTTCAGATGCCCAGTACAGTTTGCTTCGTAGCACCTTACGTTGTATCAGCGCAAAGACTGCACCCGATGCTGCACCTGCGATAAGCGTCGCCAAGGTATAGAGCATTGTTGCTACATCAGGGGAGATTATATTAAATTCTAAGAAGCGCATGGGTAGAACAATGACGAGAGCGACTAATCCCGCTGAGACTAATCCACGTACACTTGCCATCACCCACGCTTGATGAAACTGAAAAGCATCAATTTCAAAATTATTCATCATAACGTTATCCGCAAAGTTAAATAGCCTGCATTTTCATCTTATCGAGGGATAATCTGATGTCAAGCAGTTTGTGGGAAGGCTTTCGTCACTGTCTCGATGAGTTCAACACGCGTCACAGGTTTTGCTAGATAACCATCGAAGCCTGCCTCTAAGATGTGTTCGCGGTCACCATACATCGCATTAGCTGTCAGCGCAATAATGGGAGTATCATCAAAACAAGTTTGTGTGCGTAATGCCTTGAAGACTTGAAAGCCGTTCATATCAGGCAAATTAATATCCAACAGAATTAAATCAGGTTGTATCTCTTGGGCAATCCGCAAGCCCTCCTGCCCATTATTGGCACCCACCACCTCGCAGGTTCGTTTGAGCATCTTCTGCACCAGCCGTCTGTTCATCTTATTATCTTCGATACACAACACACATATATCAGGCAAACTTTTGGGAGGCGTTGCATTGTTTGGTGCATTGGTCGTTACCACGCGATTATGCCCTCATCGGTCTCGCTTACAGATTGTGAGATTATCACCTTCATATTATTCTACTAACACTATTCTAACCAAAAAAGGCTGATATGGACTACTACCACCCGACTGAAAAAAACCTAGTCAGGTGGTCAGGCTCAAACCACCAGCAATACTCACAACGCATTATCCCAAACCGATGTTGCTTGGGTGTTTTCCTCAAGCACTTTCTCATCGTCATCGGCTTGCATCGGGTGTAATTTGGCTTCAAAGAGGAAGAGCATCACAATCCCTGTGATTGCACCAAGCGAGACCAAGACAAGCATCATATTCAATAAGGTCATTAGAACATTAGTCGGGTCGTTGCGCGTCAGGATGCCTACATAGACAACCCCTGCAACAAAATTGGCTAGTATCCAGAGCCATGATTGCTTCACAGCACGTCGTAAGACAACCGCCTGAAAACCAGCGATAATCGCCAAGAAAATCGGCAACACATACAGCATCGCTTCGCTTCGTAGATAAGATACAGTCACCCAATCAGCAATGCGGAAAATCAGATAGGCGATTAGCGCACCGAGACTAGTACCGATGATTGTCCAGCGATACCATCCATCAGCCGCCCAGTAGAATTTTGTCCGTAGCAACCAGCGTTGCCAAGATGCGATACAAATCCCAACAATACCCCCACCGACACCAACACCTATCCAAATGAAGACATCGGATAAGCCTGAGTAGAGTATGCGACTGGGAATGAGATTGGAAATAATGATAATGCTCGGTACAGTGACAATTGCAAGCACAAAAACAGCTTGCGGGAAAATAACGATACTACCCAGTATCCACCAAGCTAAAGTTTTCAGAGGCTTAATGCGATACAAATCACTCATAATATGTGTCCTTTTGCGATGGTCTGCGATGTTAGCTTATTGGTCGTCGCGTGTACGGACTTCGATGTAAACAGGTGCGAGTTCATCGTTAGCTTCGTGCCAGCCTGTTCGTGGATGCTCATAGAGCCACAGCATGACAATCCCTGTGATAATACCCAAAGCCGATGCAGCCAGTAACCACATTAAGATGCCGTGTAGCGGGTCAATCAGTTCAAAGGGCATCGGTTGTGTGCTAAAAAATAAACCACTGAAGACAATCGTCGCCACCACATTGCCAAGAATCCACAGCCATGCGTTATCAGCGACTTCGCGCAAAATTCGCCATTGCAAGAAACTCATCGGGAGTACAAATAAGGGCAAGGCAATCATCCACTGCATCCGTTCGGTGAGTTGATACCCTACTAAGAAGAGTGTGCCCATAGCAAGGATACCACCGAGTAAGCCACCGAAACTACTCACGCGAACCCATTCCGTGCCAAAATTCCATCTCAAGAAGTTATGGAGCAAGCGTTGTTGCATATCACCAATCACATAGCCAATGCTCAAGCCAGGTAAAGTGAAGAGTGCAATTGTTGAAATAATCGGCACTAGTGGTTCTAGTAGTGGGTACTGATTCAAAATTGAAATGATGATAGCGATAGGTGTCCACGAAACGAGGATAGCAACACTCGCAACCAGCCAAACACCGAGGGCATTTAAAATCCAATGCAATAAAAAGTCGTTCGGTTTCACATCTAAGGTATTCATATATAGTTATTCCAACACTAAGGACGTGTCCGTGTGTATCTCATTGGTTGATACACGGTAGATATAGCATATCACATCTTGGCAAGTTTGCGCTTTAACATTTGATGGGTCGTAGGCTTACCCACGCAGACTATGCTACACTAGCCTAACATATTTTTTGCGAGGCATCATGAACAAAACTATTTTTCGCTTCAAATTCTTTGATATGCCTGTGAGTGTCGCTCGTTCTGCCCAAATTGGCACGCTTATTTTACTGATTTTAGGAACAGCACTTGCTATCTTCACCACGAATTTAACGCCTCTTGATGCCTTCATTGCAGGGATTTTGATGACAATTATCCATTGGGTCAGTGATTTGTTTCATCAATATGGGCATTTTGTCGCTGCTAAGCAGACGGGGTATCGATCAACAGGGATACGTTTGTGGTGGATATTAGGTGCTACACTCTATCCTCGTAATGAGAAAAAACTATCTCATGCAATTCATGTACGTCGTGCTATCGGCGGACCGATTGCGAGCCTCATTATACTAATTCTGTTCATGGGATTAGGCACAGCTTTATGGAATTACACCGCCCTATCCCGATTGTTGGTTGCGTGGGGAATTTTCGTCAATGCAGTGATTTTTGTTGGCGGCGCACTTATTCCCTTAAAAATTGGAGGCTTAACAACCGATGGCATGATTCTGTGGCGTGCATGGCGACAGAGCTAGGGTCAATCAAAAAATCTGTAAAGCTCTCACGGATGGTTCAAAACCATCCGCTACACTCAAAATAGGAAACCCACTAAAAGGGGTTCAAAAGCAGTGCCTTTAGTGCACTTCTCAAGACAAGATAGCCATATGTTTCGAACATATGGCACGAGATACTAGTAAACTCAGGGGTTGGGGGGGCTAAGATAGATACACGGTAGGGGGTTATCCCAAATAGACACAACATGTGTCTGCGCCCGATGGAAATCATTTGTATTTGTTTTACTCTGTCCATTAATATGTTAAGCTGTGGCTGCTTCAGACTGTGAAGCATTTTTAGGGAAGCGCACCATAACCGTTGTTCCCTGCCCTTCGACACTATTTATCGCAACTGTGCCACCAAGGCGCATCACCGATTGTTTGACAATCATCAAGCCGATGCCAATCCCCTGATGATTCGACGCATTACGCCCACGCTGGAAAAAATCAAAGATGGTTTCAAGGTCAGCTTTGGGAATGCCTATACCTTGATCTTTAACAACCAGTTCAAAGGTGTGAACTTTTTCTTCACAGGTGATGTGAACAGGCAAGCGTTTAGACGCTGAATATTTGATAGCATTCGAGACAATATTGCTGATAATTTGGCGCATCAACTCGGAATCTGTGGTGATGTTAGGATTGTCGATGTTATAGTCCACCGTGATGGGCATAGCTTCAACAAAAGCATCGCGCAACTCACTGACAACATCAGCGATAAAATCTTCAATGTGGATAACACTCAATTCCAAGTCTTGTTGCATGACTGTGCTATAGTTCAAGTCAATCACACGATACATCAATTCCTTGAGCCGTTCGACTTGCGTATCAATACGACTCAGCCGTTGCTCAGCCTTAACTTGGTCAAGTAAAGCAACCATCTTACGAAGCATATAGGTTGATGTACCAATAATAGATAGAGGTGTCTGAAATTCGTGTGCAATCATCGCCGTGATTTCGGCTTTATAACGATTGAGCGCATGAGCGTGAGTCAATTCTTGATAGAGTTCAAAGGTCTCGCGTTGTTGTACTTCCGCAGAAGATTGGTCAAATAATTCAGTATAAACACCTAGTAAACGTTCAATCTCGCCATGTTGATTCCGAACAGGGGTTAAGCGCGTCAACCATAATTGATTTTGCTCATCGTCTTCGGCAGATATATGTGCTTCAAATTGCAATACACGCCCCGTTTCAAAGCATTTTAAGCCCATGTACTGAATTAGGTCACCATAATGAGCGAACAATTGCTCATCATCAGGTGCATTCGTCGTTGAAGAGTTTTGTGTGAGTGGCAACGCCAATACCTCATCATCAATCCCTTCGATAGCAACTCGTTCCTCACTGATGATATTGATGCTAAAAAATGGGGTATCAGCTTTTTCAAAAATGGATTCGAGCGCAATTTGTGATGAAATAAGGTTATCAAGTGTTGTAATATTTTCTGTTACATCACGCATAATAGCAACATCGTGATTTTCTATAACATCAGCCACAGCCGAAATATCAACATAAATTATCTTACCGTCACTTTTTCGTAAGCGATACACTGTATTCATGAAGCCGTTTTGCTTCCATAGGCTTACAATTTGTTCACGACGGCTGTCTTCTTCAGCAATGAGGTCAAATACAGTCAAATTCAAAAATTCTTGACGCGAATATCCGAAGAGGTCACAGGCAGCTTGGTTAACGTTGACATATTCTTGTTGTCTGTTGATAACAACAATCGCATCATTGGCTTGTTCATAAATTGCACGATACAGCGGATTCACAGGCTTTGCGCTTGACAACAAACGACGCAAGACAGCATCCGTCGAAAGTCCCTGTTGCTTTGCCCGTTTTTGTAATAGTGCCAATGTTTCTTGTGACAATGAATCTGTGGAAGTCACACAATTTCCTACTAAGCTAACTTCAAACGCGAGTTAATACCATATCCAAAGTTATACAAATATAACATTAACATCATACATGAAAATATCTCCTATTTCCCTTAAGGAATATCAGGAGGCGAATAGTAGAGCCACCAAAATTCGTCTGAATTGTAGGCAGGCTTCAAGACTTTAGCCCATTGAAATGTTGATTTCTCGGTGGTTCGACGCAGTTTGCTATCGGTATCCTCTATTTTTTCGCGGAGTTCTACATCACTGATGTTGAGGGATTGCATCTCGCGCACTAATTCTTGAACCATTGTGCGACGCATCATCTCTGGCTTATAAATGCCAATACAATTGCGAATATTGTCATTACATTCGTAAAAGAAGGCTTTCATTGCATCAATGCGTGAATGGGCTTCTTCGGTCATTTTTTCGGTGTAATGGTATGTCCAATCGGTGCGGACTTGCATGTAACGGTCAATGGCTTTATCGAGCTTTTTGGATTGATGATCTTTGAGGTGATGTCGCAAGATGTCGAGGCGACGCAAGCGCATAATGAGTGCGCCTACTGTCATGCTTGGCATGGTCGAAAACAAACCAGACGCATAGCCATATAATTGCGTTCCACGCACATAATCTTCGAGGACTTCTGCCATTTTTGTTGCTTGGTTGATATCTTGCCCGAATTTGTAACTGCTTGACATGATGAATGACTATCCCTATTCACTATCATCATTCTAATATAGCATATTGCCCGTTGGCAGTCAGGTATTGGCTTATCAGCGAATCGATACATCATAAAATTGCCACGAAGGCACGAAAAACACAAAGAATGATGAAGATAAAGAGCCAAGCATTACAATAAGTACATGACTAATTTAGTTTTCATAGTTATTTGTTAGCGGACAACGAAATCATAGCTTATGCCCTATCGTTTATTATATGCTGTCAATATTCCGCGCTTCTTTGTGTCGCATCGTTTGCCACTAGCACTGGTTGCGCGTGAGGCAGGTTACGATGTCCACATCACCACATCGGATGCTGATGAAGAACACATCGCCATCATTCGTGCGACAGGTTTGCCTTTTCATCCATTGCCATTAGCACAACACGGCACAAATCCATTAAGTGAGTTAGGCACTTTGAACGCAATGACCGCACTCTATCGGCAACTCGCACCTGATATTATCCATCATGTGAGTATCAAACCTGTGATTTATGGTGGTATCGCTGCCCAACGTGTTGGTGTACCTGCGGTGGTCAGTGCTATGAGTGGTCTTGGACGTGTCTTTTCTGATATGGATATAAAAGCCCATCTCTTACGACAAGTCGTGCGCCCACTCTTCAAAATTGCGCTGTCACATTCCAATACACAGATGATTTTCCAGAATCCAGATGACCAAGCAACATTCATCAATATGGGACTCATCAAGGCACAACGAACAACCTTGATACGAGGCAGTGGCGTTGATATGGCAAGATTTGTTCCTACTCCAGAGCCAGATGGCAAGCCGATTATCTTATTTGCAGGGCGCATCATGTGGAAGAAAGGCATCGCGGATTTTGTGAGTGCCGCGCGTGCCCTGCACGATAAAGCACGCTTCGTTGTCGTGGGCTACGCCGAAGCCTCCTCCCCTGATGCTGTGCCAGAAACGCGAATGCAAGCATGGGTTGATGAAGGCGTTATTGAATGGTGGGGAAAAAGCGATGATATGCCCAATATATTTGCTCAATCGCATATTGTCTGTTTGCCAAGTAGCTATGGCGAAGGTGTCCCAAAAGTTCTAATTGAAGCAGCCGCGTGTGCCCGTCCGATTGTGACAACGGATACGGCTGGTTGTCGAGAAATTACCCATGATGGTGAGAATGGTTTCTTATTCCCTGTTGGGGATATGGATGCGCTGATTACGTCACTCTCCAAACTGATTGAATCGCCTCAATTACGACAGCGAATGGGTCAGCGCGGGCGCGAAATCGCCAAGGCAAATTTTTCGCTGGGGCAAGTGACCACACAAACGCTAGCCTTGTATCAACAGCTATTAGAGAGTAGCCATCTGTCCTAGTCATGTGGTTAGAATTATAACAATCAGACCCATTTTAATTGTTGATTATGTGTACTGATGATACAATGTTTTACACATCGGTAAACAGTGGACAAATGTGCATGGCGGATAATAACGATAATCGACAACCCAATTATGATGAGTCACTATCTCTACTAGACGAGAGTGATGAAGACCCGACAGCACCTGATTTACGAGCAATTGCGGAAGAAGCGATGCGCTTACTCCAGCAAAATGCGGAGTCGTCTGCACAAGAAGCCGAAGCTGTAACAACTATTTCTGATAATATAGAAAAGCCACCGACAATTTCTATGAATAACAAATCTGACGAAACAACACAAGCCAATGCCGTCGGAGAAGAAAACGGCAACACCACTAACGACCTCATGCAAGAAGCTATCAAAGCACGCGCCCTAGAAGCACAGCGTAAACGAGAAGCCACCCAGAAAGCGCGTTACGCTGTCCAAGAACGCAGTCGCTTCACACAAGATATGCGCTTGAAATTAGAATCAGGCGAAAGTAGCGATAGCATCATCAAAGCTGTTACGAGTGAATTAGTTGTAGGACGTGCCGATAACGTAACAGATTATATTCCAGAGATTGACCTGACACCCCATGGGGCATATCGCCTCGGATTAAGTCGTCGTCATGCTGTGATTTTGTGGGAAAATGAGCGCGTGATGGTACGCGATTTGAACAGTCGCAATGGAACATTCGTCAATGGTGCGATTGTGCCTGGTGGTGGCACGATGGTCTTGCGTGATGGCGATGAAGTTCGTTTTGGCAATCTCGCGATGAAAATATCTTTCATCAGCGCAGATAGCTAAGGGTATACATTAGGGGATAACTCTATCCCCCAAGAATTTTTTCTACTTCGAGAGCCGCTTGTTTCGTCGCGTACAATACCTGCCCCATATGTGCCTCTTTTTCGACCAAAACCGCCACAGACGCACGCCCTGCTGGGTAGACAACCATCGTTCCTTCTTCCGCTTCCATCAAGAGACGTTCTAAATCACCTTGTGCCAAGCGTCCGAGTGTTTTTTCCGCAAGACCAATCAAGGTTGCAGACATCGCAGCAACTTGTGGACTACTAGTGGGGTTATTATGTGGATTTTCTTCATCTTCGCCTGGGTATGCCGCAACGAGTAAGCCATCATTATTGACGATAACAGTTGCTTTGACACCGTTTACGATACCGTGCAACTTTTTCAGTTCATCTTCTAATGCTTCACTACGGAATTGCTGTGTCATGAAACCTCTCTTTGTGTTGCATGGGTCGCTGGTTGCTATTATGGGTGCTTGCTTCGACCTACGCAAACGACCTCATTGAATGATAGCACGAATTCATTTTTTTGGGGAGTTAGCTTGTCTTAACAGTTTATCCACTCATCACATCACAAGCAAATTTAACCTATCTCTTGACCTAAAGTGTACTTTACCTTGTATGGTAATGAAGACTAGTCAGAACAGAAAGTTCAGAAGCACATGATACAGTACACCACCAAAGAAATCTCCGAGTTAACAGACTTGCCGATACCTACGTTGCGTTACTATGAGCAAATTGGATTACTCGACCCTGTAGAACGATTGGATAACGGGCATCGTCGCTATGGTGAACGCGATGTCTTGCGAATCAATTTTTTGAAGCGCGTGCGAGCTACGGGCATGTCCATTGCTGAGATGCAATATTATGTGAGCTTGTATCGGCAAGGTGACGCAACTTTAGTCGAACGTCGGCAAATTTTAGAAACCCATCGACAAACGATTTTAGACGAGATTGAGACACTTCAAGATACTGTGTCATTTTTAGAGATGAAAATTACACGCTACACCCACGACGAAAAGGAGCTAACAAAATGAAGGTTGGATTCATCGGAACAGGCATCATGGGCAGTCGCATGGCAATTAATCTGCTCAAAGCAGAACATGACGTGACGGTACATAATCGGACACAAGCCAATGCTCAACCTGTCCTTGATGCAGGCGCAACATGGGCAAGTTCCCCTACGGATGTTGTCACGAATAATGATGTTATCATCACAATGCTAGCCCATCCACAAGCTGTTCGGGATGTTGCACTGGGAAACAATGGCTTCTTGAGTGCCATGACTGCCTCACAAATTTGGATGGATTGCAGTACAGTCAATCCCATGTTTGCGAGAGAAATGTCACAGTTAGCGACCCATAAGGGCATACAATACATTGATGCGCCTGTCGCTGGTTCAAAGAATCAAGCCCAAGACGCACAACTGGTATTTTTTGCTGGTGGTGATGCCGATGCAATCGCGCCTTGTCAGCCCCTATTTGATGCAATGGGCAAAGGTGTCAAGCATGTTGGTGAGGCTGGTATAGGCAATGCTCTCAAACTAGTCATAAATCATATGTTGGCAACGTCAATGCTTGCCTTTGCCGAAGGACTGGCATTAGGCGAATCACTAGGCATCTCAACAGAAACTTTGATGAACACACTCATCGGCGGACCTGTTGTGCCACCCTATCTTGCAAGGAAACGCACCAAAATCGAAAATGGCGATTACGAGGTTGAGTTCCCGCTACGTTGGATGCAAAAAGATATGCAAATGGTCGCTGAAACAGCCTTTGATACAGGTGTTGCCATGCCAACCGCTAATCTCACCAAAGAAATTTATCAACTTGCCAGCCAATCAGGGTATGGTCAGGACGATTTCAGTGCAATTGTTGCTTTCTTAACACAAGACTGATTGCAATAGACGGCTTAGCGGCACATCATTAACTGATAGATACCGTAGGGTGGCATCGGCGTATGTCACCGAACACTAACTGCGGAAGGATACGCTGATCCTTCCCTACACAAGTTACGAATCCAGATTGATTATCAGTCAATAGCAGACTACCATTTGAAGGAGGTAGACCGTTGCTATATCTGAGCTTTAGGACTCACTTTCGCGTTAAATTAGGTAAATAGCTTATGTCCATCACATCGGTAATTTAAAGATGAGGCAAGTTGTCGTACCATGAGCGTATAACTTGCCTTGTTCATCTTTGAGTTCAGCTTCGGCAGTTGCCATTTGTCGCCCGACATGAATCGTGTTAGCTTCACAGATGAGTAAGCCTGTGTCTTTGGTAATCGCCCGCACAAGATTGACATTCAATTGCAAGGTGGTATAGCCAATACCTTGCGCGACTGTCGTCTGAACAGCACAACCGAGTGCACTATCCAATAAGGTTGCAGCTAATCCACCATGCACCACCCCTATCGGATTGTAGTGAAACTCTTGTGGAACGCCTTCAAAACGGGCGTGACCTTCGCGCACTTCTTTCAGACGAAACTCCAGTGTTTGAGCAATCGATGGCGGTGGGATTTCGCCATCAATCATCTTCTGTAAATACGTAATCCCATCGTATTGCATCCCCTGCTGAGCAGTAACAAGCGGGTCTGCCCAACTATAGGTACGACTACGATTCTCTGTCACATGATGCTCCTAGTAGACTAACTTAAATTACACTGATTGTGACGCGAATGATAATAATATGCTAGATGAGTCATCTAATCAGCGTTTTTCTGCGTAAAGTATAACAATGTGCATTACGGTAAATATCAACATTGAACGTGTTACAGAAAGGTTAGAAAAGTAACGAGATTCTAGCAAACACTAACTGTAAGATTGATTGAAATGTTTTAATATAGTAACATGATAATCCATCATAGTATTTTGTTTCTTCAATTAATTATTAGTGAGTCACGATTCATATGATGATTATTTGCCTGAATTGCCAAACTGAAAACCCTGTGTCTCGTACTCATTGTTCATCATGTGGTAAAACGCTCGATTCAACAGTAACTGTCCAAGCTATAGCGGAGGAAACACATATGCGTAATCGTTTTGATACAAGAGATAGTCTCGATGAAACTCACTTAGTTGCTGAATTAGCGATAGATGACGATCTTTTAGACGAAGATGAAGTTGTGTCCGATGAGGATATTACAACAGATGAAGACATCACCTACACGACAACTAAAATGCCTCACATGGACGACGAAGATGGTCTGCTTCACATTGGTGCAGTGCGCTTTCGTGGTAATCTCCTCCTCAAAGATAAAGAACATGGCATCGAATATCGTCTGAATAATAATCAACTCAAAGAGGCGATTATCGGACGCTTGAATGCGCGGACTGGCTTTCGTCCACAAATTGACTTCACTCATGATAATGGCAAAAAACGCGGTGTTTCGCGTCGTCATGCGACGATTACCCAACGTGGTGACTTAATTTTCGTGACCGACCACAATAGCTTAAATGGTACATACCTCAATGGACAACGACTTGTCCCCGAACAAGCACGCCTCATGCGCGATAGCGATTCTTTGCGAATTGGACACATCTCATTAATCGTGATTTTTGAAGATGACGACACAGATGAGTGAGCCTTTTTTAGCCAAACTGCAAGCCTACATTCAAAGTCAACTAGGGTCAGATGCCACCATTACAGATGCACGTCCACTAGCAGGGGGTGCATCGCGCGATACATGGTTTTTCACTGTTGAGACTGCTAGTACACAGGAAAAACTTGTTCTCCGACGCGATACACCTTCGCAAATGTTTGATGAAGCACTCACACGCGCTCAAGAATATCACCTGATGAATGCTGCCTATGACGCAGGGGTCAAAGTGGCGCGCGTGCGTTGGTTATGCGATGATGAATCAGTGCTGGATTTTCCATTTTTCATCATGGATTACGTCGAAGGCGTGAGCATTGGCACAGTCGTCATGCGCCGTCCAGAATTTAAACACGCCCGTTCCATATTACCAAGTCAGATGGCAAGCGAACTGGCGACTATCCACACAATTGATTTTGAGCAAGAGCATCTCGCTTTTCTAAGACGACCCCCAGCCGATACCGCGCCTGCTCAAGTTGCCATTGATGAGATGTATCGTATCCTTGATAGCATCCCAATTGTGAACCCCACATGGGAATGGACACTGCGCTGGGCACAAACCCATCTGCCCCCGACGAATGACATAACCTTCGTGCATGGTGATTTCCGAATTGGTAATCTCTTGGTTGACCCACAGCAAGGCTTAACGGCTGTTATTGATTGGGAATTCGGGCATATTGGCAATCCTGATGAAGAACTCGGCTATCTCTGTATGCGTGATTGGCGATTTGGCAATGGTCAATACCGTGCTGCAGGACTCACTGACCGCGAAACATTCTTAAAAGCCTACGAAACAGCCAGTGGACGCATCGTAAGCCGTGAGTCAGTTGATTGGTGGGAGGTCATGGGGAATATTCGCTGGGGCATCATCTGTATGTCACAAGCCAATCGACATCTATCAGGTGAAGAACCCTCTGTTGAATTGGCAAGTCTTGGACGGCGCAGTGCTGAAATGCAATTAGAAGTCCTACGCTTGATTGAATCCTATGGGATATTTGCCTAAGACTTGCTACACTTAGCGCGATTTTATCTCATGTGTTGCTAGCTAAAGACAATGACCTCATGATGAATACGCAATCAACCCCTAACTCACTTGTACGTCCCTTGCTCTATATGGCATTATTTTTATTTTTGGGGGCGATTCTTAGCTATAACATCCTCGTCACAGACCGCGCGCTGGATACGATTCTGAATATCTTCACGACGCGCTTCTTGGGTATCTTCATTGAAGCTGTGCCATTTTTATTACTTGGAACACTCACATCAGGCTTAATCGAAGCCTTCATTCGTCCACAAGATGTAGTACGCTATCTGCCTAAAAATCGCTTGCTGAGTGTGGTCGGTGGTGCATTTATGGGGATTGTTTTCCCTGTATGTGAATGTGGCGTTGTGCCTGTGGTACGTCGTTTGTTCCGCAAGGGCTTACCGATGTCAGTTGGGGTCACCTTTTTGCTGGCTGCTCCCTTTATGAACCCGATTGTCTTTGCGAGTACCTATATCGCCTTTGGCTTCGGCACAGTTTTCATCGCACGCTTCTTGATTACAGCAATTGTCGCTATTTCAGTCGGCTTGATTTTTGCAGTCAATTCAAAACCTGGTGATGTGCTCTTGCCGATTAGCCTCTTGGACGGCAGCGAAGTCGATAGCATCACACCATCACGTCCAACAATGAAACAAGGTTTATCCCAAGCGATGAGCATTGCCACCAACGAATTTTTCGAGATGGGACGTTTCCTCGTGATGGGCTGTATTTTGGCGGCTGCGATGCAAACATTAGTCAATCAATCAGACTTAGCCATCATCGGGCAAGGACCTGTCATCAGTGTGATTGTGATGCAAATCTTCGCTTTCGTGCTGAGTGTCTGTAGCACAATTGATAGCTTCCTCGCGCTGGCATTTGTCAACACATTCTCGATTGGCTCAATTATCGCCTTCCTCAGCTTCGGTCCGATGGTCGATATTAAAAGTACCATGATGTTCATCGGTGTTTTCAAGAAACGCGCCGTATTGTATTTGATTATTCTACCGTTCTTGATGAATCTCTTGGCAGGTGTATTGATTAATCTACAAGGTGGATTTTTCTAGTCGTATGTGTCACTTATCCCAACGGACGAGACAAGTCTCGTCCCTACAAAAAACCCAATTTCGTAGGGACACCATCTATGGTGTCCGCCACGCGATAAATTGGATGTGCCACTGCCGATACGAAAGATATGAGTACTAATGTCCAATCGCACATCTCGTATCGTGTTTCAACTATGGACATTCATCGGATTAATCGTCTTCGGCTTGATGTTACTTCATGAAAGTGCCTCATCAACCTTTTTTGGACGCTACTCCACAAGCTATACTCTGAGTCTAGGACTTGTGCTGATAACGATTGTTTTGGCTCTCGTCGGTTGGTGGCTGGTAGCACGCAATCAACTGACTCGGCTCTTGCCACAATCCCCTCTGCTTGCTTGGCTAGTGACACTGCTCTGTTTGGGATTCATTGGTGTGTTTTGGTTGTTTGCACCTGGCGCATCGTTTTTGCCAGCAATTGCATTGTTCCGTGTGTATATTGTGACAGTTGCTATCGGCTTAACGCTCTTTTATCTGATGGAGACGCAAACTACTTTATCGCAACTTCCGCAATGGTCATGGATAGTGGTTGCAATCGTCGGCGTTGGCATCACCCTTGCGTTGACCATCACCTATATCGGGCAAGTGCCTGAAACACGCTACTATGATGAGCCTCTCGTTGCGAATTATGGCTGGACATGCGCTCAAGATGGCATCATGGGGATTGATATGCTGCCCCCGCGTGACACACCCTACCTTGCACTTGCCGTTCCGATTGCTTACTGTGCGCCTGGTTACTTAATGCAATGGTTCGGCACAACGCTGACAGTCGCGCGTAGCTTCGGCATTTTGATTGTTTGGTTGGCAATTCCATTCATCTATATGACTGCTAAACAAAGTTATGGTGTACCCGAAGCCATTTTCGCTAGTTTGATTGTTATGCTGTTTGCGCTCTCACACAATCATCTACGCAGTGACCCTTATGTGACCTTTGCTTTAGCCGTCGCATTATGGGGATACATTCGCAGTAAAGATACACCTGCGCTGTGGTTGCACTTTATCGTTGGTTTTTTTCTGGCGACGATTATTGAAGGGCATCAGCTAGGAATTCGTTTTATTCCGATTTTCGTGTTGCTGTATCTGTGGGATTATATTCAAGCGATACGTCAGCAGAAGCGATGGCTGTGGCATATGCCGTTTTTTGCCTTTGCACTCGGTGGCTTGAGTTATCTACCACTTTACTACTGGGTGCATGTTGTTTGGTGGGGTCAAACAGATTTACTAGGAATAGTAGAATTGCTCCAGCAGGGCTATGACGAACAACTCACTGTCGGGGGTGATGTGGCATTTTGGGAGCGCATCTGGGATAACACGCGCGAGTGGTTTTTGACCTATCCTGTGCGTCACCCAACCGAGGTAATGCTCCTGACTGTTGGTATCATCACAGCACTCTGGCGACGCGATAAGTTAGATCGTTTGTTGCTCTTTGTCTTCGGTTTATCCGTCATGTTGTATATCTACATTGCACCTAAACCAACAGTTTATTATTGGGTACATCATCTGCCACTGGTAGCACTTTTTGGCGCAGGCTTTTTGCATACACTTCGCCATAGTGATAACACCTCACGCACAGTCATGCTGATACCAATACTAGCTGTAACCATATTCCAAGCATCACATTACATCAAAGCAGGACAATCAACACAGAATGCTAATCAAGTAATGGCAATTGGCTTTGACATTGACAGTCAGTTGCCTGATGACATCGACACAGTGACAGGGCATCAAGTCTACTTTTATGGACTCGCTGACCGTACTTTCTACGATAGCAACACCTATGCTTATCTGAGCGTGCCCGAAGCCAATGCTGAATACAATATCAATGCACCGCAAGCGATTATCTGGACACGCGGACTAGATGAGCATCCGACCCTTGCAGATTATATCGAAGCTGAAGCGATGGTCGCTGTGCGTTGTTACACTACCAATTTTTTCAGTCGAGAGACCGTGCTGTACGTGCTCCCTCAATTTACAGAGACAATAGAACAAACTGGATGTGAGTGAGTGTCACGATTAATCTCTATACAATATCTGAGCTAATCGCCTCTATCAAAAATGTGGCTTTCGTATGTGGTTCATTCTGAAACTAAATCATCAGGGGTACGGAGTTCAAGCTCAGGGTCTTGAGCAATGTAGCCTAAGCCCCAATCTGCCATCGCATTAAGGACAGGCATTAGCGAGTGCCCAAGTTCAGTTAGCGAATATTCCACACGCGGTGGCACTTCGGCATAGACTTCTCGGTGGACGATGCCATGCGCTTCCAATTCACGCAGATGTTTGGTCAACATGCGACGTGTCACTGATGGAATCGCTCGTTGTAACTCATTGAAACGCATCACCTCTGCTTGCAACAAAAAATAGATGATGAGAGGTTTCCATTTACCTCCGACCACATCAAGTGTGACTTCCACAGGTGAACAAGCAGTGCGTTTGGTTGCCATGATTGGGTGCAATCTCCATTAGTATCATTTGTGTAACTATAGCACAAAAATGTGCGTACTTGTCCTGTGCCAGCGTATCGCATACGCTAATGAAGAATTACACACTGTATTGGGAGTTACATAGTTATATGCGTATTGATGTTTTTCACGATATTGCTTGCCCTTGGTGTCGCATTGGGAAAGCACATCTTGCACAAGCACTAGAACAATGGGATACAACACCCGTTGAAGTTCACTATCATCCCTTTTTGTTAAATGCCAATATTCCCGAAGATGGCGCAAATTTCAGAGACTATATGCTTGCCAAAGGTGGTCATCGCATTGCGTTAGAACAGTTCTTTGATGCGCCACGACAAATGGGTGCACAAGCAGGCATCACTTTCAATTTTGAAGCAATTGAACACGCGCCAAACACAATCAACGCTCATCGTTTAATCTCATTTGTTTCCGAAAGTGACCAACCAACGCTGATTGATGCGCTTTACAAAGCCTACTTTGAAGATGGACGCAATGTCGGTAGCCTGACTGTCCTCGCCGATATTGCTCATGACTGTGGGCATGACCGAGATGCTATCCTTGCACGGTTACAAAGTGATGATAATCGGGCTGAGGTATTACAACAAGTCACCGAAGCACAACGCCTTGGTGTGACAGGTGTGCCGTTTTTTGTCGTCAATAGCATGTTTGCTTTTTCAGGCGCACAACCGCCACAGACCATTTTGAATGTTCTCAAACAAGCTCGTGGAGAAATCACAACATGAATATCACAGTTTTTGGGGCAACAGGTGCAACAGGACGTGAGGTAGTCACACAAGCCTTAGCCAACGGGCATCATGTAACCGCTTTTGCACGTACCCCTGCGAACGTTCCGATGAATGAACATCCGCAACTGACAATCGTACAAGGTGATGCGACAAAAGCAACCGACATAGCACGAGCCATTACAGAAGAAACAGAAGTTGTCATTAGCACGCTTGGGCATCGACGAGGTGACCCACAACCGAACCTACTGACAAATGCCACACAAGCGATTATCAGCACAATGCAACAGCATCAAGTCAAAAGGCTCATCCTACAAAGTGGTGCAGGATGTTGGATAGAGGGCAAGGATAACCCTGGTCTATTGGAACATGTCGTGCGTTTTGCACTCAAGACTTTCTCTGGGCATGTTCTAGAAGATAGTGAACGCATGGTAGCAACCGTCATGAACAGTGGCTTAGATTGGACAATTCCGCGTGCGCCACGCATGGTGGAAGGCGACCACACCAGCACCTACCGCGTCGGCTACCTTGGCAATAACGCAGGAACAACTATCTCATTTGCTGACTTTGCTGATTTTATTGTGAAAGAACTAGATAACAACGCGAACCTTTGCGAAAGCCCTGTGATTAGCTATTAGTATATGGTAGATAAAAAAGAGCCGATTCAACGGCTCTATTTAATTATTCCTCTGCGTCATAGACTTTTACTATTGCCTTGAGTCTATCTGCATAATCATAAATATCATCGACACCATCAATTGCTACACGGTCTTCATTCTTATCATCATCAAATAGACCTAGGTATTTCTGGCTACGATTAAAGTGAAGTCTACAAATCGGCTTACGATTATTATCATCTAGAAGAACACCACAGTATGACCGAACATCACGTAACGTCACACGACTGGCATCAACATCTTTTCTCAGAATAGCTTTGACTACATAATAAGCATCCCATTCCTCTTGAGTAGTTTGAATCCCATCATCTTCTACTTCTACAGTTTCTTCTACCTCTTCCACATCAGATTCATCTTGTTGGGCAGGTGCATGTAGTTCAGGGATTTCACTATCTAATGCTGTTTGCAAGCGACTAGCAATTTTTGCATTTAAAAAGTCACGGAAGGCATTTTTTGTAATTTCTGTAAACTCTTCAACAACTGATTGTCGTAGTGAGCCAGAATAAACTTGACGAGCAAAATGCTTAACAAAATCCTCAGATGGTTCGTTGTATTCTGCATCAATCAAGTTACGAATTTCTCGCTTGTATTTCAACTCATTAGCACTCGATAAAATGTGCTCTATATCAAATGTTGATTTAGAAAATTTCTTCAACTCCGTAACCAATTTTTCATCGACTTTATCAAGGTTAAAGATTAGAAATGGCTTTTCATCCATTTTGTTTGGTTTCTCTAAATCAGTGTGGAAACGATACTCTACACCATTAGTCAGGATACCAAAACGTGCATCACAAACTGTAAAATATCGGAATAGTTGTGAAGCATGTACTTGGGCAAGATTCGTCCCGAGTGTCTTAACCTCCATAATAATAATTGGTTTTTCATCTTGCATAATTGCGTAATCGACTTTTTCGCCTTTCTTGATGCCGACATCTGCAACAAACTCAGGTACAACTTCTGTGGGGTCAAAAACATTGTAACCAAGTGCATTTATAAATGGCATAACTAAAGCATTCTTAGTCGCTTCCTCGGTGCTAATATGATCAACCTGACGAGGAAGTTGGGCAGATAATTCATTAATTTTATCAATCAAATCCATAATGAAACCTTACTATTAAATGTTAAATACGCTATAAAAAACTATACACTGAATATAACGAATGAATAATTAACTCTTTTTAAGCTAACATTTTAAATTGATGACTGACGTTTCAACCTCGTGACAATCACTGAAAGTTTGTATACTGCTCTTCAGATAGATGTAGAACAAAACGCTTCGTGTCCTTCGTGACTTCGTGGCTATTTTACAGTGAAGCAATACAGTTGCCTGAGTATTGACAATGAAACGCACAAGCCATTCCGCACTAATTGCCATGATAGCTGTTTTATGGCTAGCGAGTGCTTTTTATCTCTATGATTTGAATAGCATCAGCTTTTGGGAAGATGAAAGCTGGATGGCGATTGCGATTGGCGATGGTCTAACAGATGTGTGGACATTTGCCACCAATCGCGGTGTGCATCCGCCACTATATTTCTACCTCGCATATGCCCTGAAACCCTTCATCAGTGATATGGAATTTGCTCTGCGCTGGATGGGTGGATTGGTGACATTGGTCGGAATTGCGTTGACTTTCGTCTTAGGGCGTGATGTCAGTAAGGATTGGCGTGTGGGTGTAGTTGCTTCGTTGATTGTGGTTGGCTCGATTTATCTACTTTATCTGACGCGCCTCGCTCGGCATTATACCCTCTTTTATACGCTATCCGTCTGGATTTATTGGCTCTATTGGCGATGGCAACATACTGATGACCGACGCTACTTATTCGGCTTGATGCTAGCGCAAGCGATGGTACTCTACACGCACTATTTTGGAGCGTTCATCGCAGTTGCTATCACTTGCCATGCCCTACTGACCAATCCTCGCAAGAGTTGGCAAATTGTGCTTGCCTTCATCGGCAGTGGTATCTTGTTCATACCTTGGTTGCCGTCGATATGGGCACAACTCAATGGAGATTTGGGCGATGGTGTTTACTATGGCGCAAATAAACTACGAGATATTCCGCGCAATTTCTTCGGACGCTTGACCAATTCCAGTGATTGGCTCGGTGCTGGTGTGATTGTAACGAGTCTCATTGTGCTCTGGCGCGAAAAACACAGTAAATTTGCACTCTTACTCTTGCTGACCATCGGCACGATTATTCCGATTGTGATTGTCAATCAAACACTGTTTCAGTGGTATATCGGACGCAATATGCTCTATACCTTGCCCTTGGTGGCAGTTTTCTATGGTATCGGATTGATTTATATCTGGCGTGTTTGGATTGGCAAGATAGCAGTATCTCTGTTTTTGATAACCTTCATCGTATTTGGTTTACTCGCCTATGACGATTTCTATCCTGGGACAGCCGATTGGCGGGGCATCATGCGTGCTTTATCTGATTTTGCACGTCCGACAGATACTTTTGTCTTGCGTGGTGAACCTTATAGCACCGATTACTATCTGCGACGCTATCTTGACGAACGTGTGACTCTCTTACCGATGGATGAGTGGGTCGCCAATCCGACTTACAGTGACCGTATCTGGTTGATTGATAGTGGACAAGCCGTGCGTTTTGAAGCGATTGACCAAATCCCTGCTGATATGGTGATGACACGCCGATTGGTGCGTTTGCCTGTCGTCGCGGAATTTTATCAGCAAGTGCCTGATGCGCCTGATGCTATTTTCGGAGAGCAATTGGCGATGGGCTACACCAATGCGCCTCTGACGGTCACCGCAGGCGAGACATTGATAGTCGATATGTGGTGGCAAGCCCTACGCACTCCTGATTTTAACTATAGCGCGAGTGTGCAATTGTGGCGTGACGAGACCCTCATCGCGCAAACAGATGGCAATTTCGATAGTGGTCGCGTTGATGCTCAAGTCTTACCTCTTGAATTATGGACACCTGATACACGCACCCTAGCGATTCCGTCTGACACCTCTGCTGGCACATATGACTTGCGCGTGACGGTATACGATTGGCGCGATAACACTCGATTATCTGTTGATAGCGATGCTCCTGATAACCTCGCACCTCTGACAACAGTTGAGGTCACGGCGCCTTAATTGGTCTGATATGGTGATTTATGAGATTTCACTTGTGATTATGCTGATGAATATTCTTATCATTCAGGAGTGTAGTCATGAGCAAACTCAGCATCCGTCCCATCACCTCAGATGATGTTCCGACGATTGTGCATCATCGGCACGCCATGTTCGCTGATATGGGTAAAGGCACACCTGAGTCACGTCAGCAAATGGATGAAGGCACATATCCATGGTTAGAGCGCATGATTGCCAATGGTCACTATCTTGGTTGGTTTGCTTGTGATGAAGAACATGTCATTGCAGGGGTCGGCTTGTGGTTGATGGATTGGATTCCTGCGGTGGATGGCTTCACAGGACGCTTGCCCTATCTACTGAATGTCTACACTGAGCCTGACTATCGTCGGCAAGGATTGGCACGTCAATTAGTGACCAAAACCATTCACTGGTGCAAAGTTCAAGGCTACCCACGCCTCCGACTTCACGCCAGCGAATTTGGTCGTCCACTTTACGCAGATCTCGGTTTTACTCAAACTAACGAGATGCAACTCACCTTATGATTAGGTCATTCAGTGAGTGTTTCATCAAGAACCACAGGTTTAATCGGCGCAGCTTGATTGAATAGTGCAAAGGTTGCTTCCAGCACGCGACGTTGTTGCGCTTCGTCATGCGGTGAGCCGATAGATGCGCCTCTCGGTAATTTGGTAAAGGTCACACGAGGTGCTTTCGCTAGACGTGCCACCCCATCGCGCCATGTGGTCATCACACTCGGAATACCTTCCAATTCAAATGCACGGTTGAGCAAGCTCACGGCTTGCGTACAAAGCGGTCAGGCAGGGACGAGCAAGGCAGCATCTACTTGTTGCTCTTTGGCAATTCCCAAAATTTCAGGTATCGTTTCATCCAAAACGCGCGTTACATCAGGCGCATACCCATGAAAACTGACGACATTATCAGCCAATTCACCGATGACACCATCTGCCTGCATCGTCTCTAGCAAACGCAGTGGCATCAAGGATTGTGGGTTTTGGTCGATATATTCGTGACTGTAATGCTCATGCGCGAAGGCAATCTCACTAAAGGGCGTTGCCGATGAAAACGTCCTCACCGAGTAATCTCCTAGCGGATTCGGCGCATCGAATGGGTCTTGGCTATTTTTGAGATACGCGCCTGATGAGGTCACGAACAATAATTTACTTTGTGAGAGGTCAAGTGCTTCGCCTGAGGGGGGTTCGTCGTTGCGGACATATTCATAGAGTTTGAAATTCGTCTCGCCTGTTTCTTCGTAATGCGCGAGCCAATTCGCTTTAAAATGCTCTGCCCACGCCTCACGATTTTCGAGGATTTTCAATCGAATTATCTCCTTATTTGCTTAATTATTCAAAAAATAAAATTCAAGAATATCGCGTGAAATCGGCGCAGCCACAGCAGAACCATCCCCTGCATTCTCGACCAAGACGACCAACGCAACTTGTGGATTCTCAGCAGGGGCATAAGATGCAAACCAACTGAAAGGTAAATCATCACCAGGGGCTTGCGCCGTGCCTGTTTTACCACAGACACCGACTGTATCCATGAGCGGTGAATCACGGAAAATATGATGTGCTGTTCCGCTAAATGGCACAGTTGTTACATCACACAAACCCTGACGCACAATTTCGAGCGTATACGCACTCACATCAAATTGACTGACCACCGTTGGAGTGGCTACAACAGTGCGTTGATTGAGGATGCCCTGCTCTTGCACGAGATAGGGTTGCATCAGATTACCGCCATTGGCAATCCCTGCGTACATCCGCACCATTTGTAAGGGTGTGACAGCAATTTCGCCCTGCCCGATGGACAAGTTAATCGCATTTGCATATGACCATGGCAAGCCTGTCAGACGCAAAGCACTATCGGGGTCAGGGATTTGACCAGGATTTTCAGGCAAATCAGCAATCCCTGTCGGCACACCTAAGCCTAAGCGACGCGAATAAGTCGGCAAGAAGTAAGGATCAGCATTGTTCAGCACAAAGCCTGTTTGATAGAAGAACGGATTGCAACTCCCGCGTAAGGCGGTGCGTGTATTAACAGAAGCATGTCCGCCCGCTAACCAATCAGTACGGAAATCGCCTTGATATTCCCAAAAACCACTACAGAAATAAGTCGTATTGGCATCATAAACACCTGTATCGAGCACAGCAATCGCATCGACCACTTTGAAGACCGACCCAGCAGGGTATGTCCCCTGTGTGACACGATTGAGTAAGGGGTCGCGTTCATCTTCAGCGACGCGCTCTTGTTCAGCATTGGCAGCATCGCGCCCAATGGCAGGGAACGAGGTATAGGCATTGGCATCATATGTCGGGAAACTGACCATCGCTAAGATTGCACCTGTGTTAACATCAATCATCACAGCCGATGCACCAGGTGAAGTTGTGCCCCAACCAGGCGCACCATCAGCACGAAAGCGATTACGCAAATAATAGTCATTGAAGGTGTTGATGATGAACTGTTGTAAATCGAGGTCAACTGTGAGCCAAATCGACTCAGACACAACCGATGAGGCTTCGGCTAAGATGCGTCCGCGTGTGCCATCAGGATTGGTGAACACGAGTCGTCCACCAGGTTGCCCCATCAGCACATCATTCCACGATAATTCGATGCCACTCTGCCCAATAATCGTCTCAGAGTTATAGCCGAGACGCACAAGGTCATCGACTTGGCTTTCATCTGGTAAGCCGACAGCCCCTAAGATATGTGCCATCACATTGCCATTGGGATAATAGCCCCGAATTGGTACGCCCTCAAAGGTCGCATCACAATCGGTTTCAAGCCGAGAGCGAATCGCGGTATCGCCATAGGCGGTACTTTCGATGCGTCCAACGCGCGTAGACCATGTCGGTTGAGCATTAGCAAAAATTTGGTCAACACGCTCTGCGGTGACATCCACCAAATCAGCGAGGGTTGTACGGCAAGTTTGCCAATCATCCACATCTTCTTGCACCACAAAGACTTCGACGACACGCCCTTGCATACTGGCAACAATTTCGTCGTCACTATCGTAGATGTTGGAACGGCTGGGAGATGTACCTTCAAAATCGAGGGTTGCGCCAGTGGCAAAATCAGCAAAAATATCGCCGATTGTCCACGCAACACCCCAACCCGTTTGTGGGTCAGAGATAACAGTTAGGGTGCGCCCGTCATCTTCTATTTCGCCCAACAAACGAGTCTGGAATGTTACATTGTACGAGAGTTGCGCTGTCCGTGAGCCGACAGGTGCCATCGAAACGGCTTGGAAAGTCACCGACTCAAAGGTCATTTCGTCCTGCACATCTTGATACAGGTCGCGGAAGTCGTCTTCGCTAATCGTATCTTGCGAATTAAACACCAACAGACTGTACATGGTGGCAAAATCTTGTGCTTGCCACGCACCTAAGAAAGCTGTTGCAATTCGCGCAGGTTCTTGCAAGTCAATCGTCACTGTGGGCAAAGGTACAAGCGTAGGTAGGGAAACTTCGCTGACCATTGCTGGCGACTGTGGTGTACAGCCTACCATCACAAACAACAACAAGACTGCAATCCGACGCACGATATTGAACTTCCAAATGGTTTACAGGTTACTCTCGTTAATACATTATACTATGTTATTGCCATCTGCGGTAGTTGTACTATCGGCAAATTGTACAAGTGATTTTTTGGGAGCTTTCGACAGCACTTAATACATCTAGTTATGATGTATAATGTCGTAGAGTGTTACAACAAGAGCAAATTAATATGTCTGAACATGCACCATCTCTAACAAAATTACGAGAGCAACGCGATGAAATTCTGAGTTTAGCGAAAGAATACAATGTATCAAATATTCGCGTAGTAGGCAGTGTAGCGCGTCAACAAGCAAGCATCGGCAGTGATGTAGACTTACTCATAACAATGCCAGCAGAACGCGATGTATTTGATCTCATAGGTTTATGGTTAGACCTTGAAACCTTGCTAGAATACCGAGGCAACCTTATCCCTGATAATAGCTCCCATCAAACTTTCATAGAGACAGCGTTAGAAGATGCGGTTCGATTATGAGGCATAAAACAATTTGGTAGCATCCGCACCTTATATTTGATGAGAACAATCTAGTATGCGATATGTAACATTAGATCATATTTCAGCGCAAAAGCGTATTCAGCTTTGCCAACACATCTTGCAGAACGACATCTGAAACTCGTGTAATGAATTTTGCTTTCCGCGCTTGCCAATCTAAACTCTTGACTTGGTCGGATAATACTACACCTGTAATCTCTGTATCATCTGGTAACTGAACTTCAAAGGGATAGCCTTTGACTTTGGTGGTAATTGGGCAACAAATCATCAAACCAACTTTTTTGTTGTATGTTTTAGGTGATAAAACAAGTGCTGGGCGGTGACCTGCTTGTTCGTGACCTGTCTGCGGATTGAATTGTAACCAGATGGCATCACCACGGTCTGGAACATATGCCATTACCAAATCTCATTTCCTAAAATATCACCTGTATCTATCTCCTCATGCAGATTATCCTCCGTGACCTCAGCCAAAAGTTCTTCTAAGTTATATTGCTTGCTTTGGATAGGTACGATATGAATTTGACCATCTACAATTCTAATTTCAACAGGGCTATCGTTATCCAGACCTGCTTCTTCTGCAAATGTTTTGGGGATGCGTAGTGCTAAACTGTTGCCCCACTTTTGTATTTTTGCGAGCATTCTCTCACTCCTGAATGTATCTACATTGTAGCTACAATTATATCACAAATATATTTTCAAATTCCGACCAGTTGAGCAAAATTTGAAACAGTACTCCAGCATGTTACTGATATTGAGCCTGAACTGGATGAAGATAATCTCAAGTAGACCAATAAAGTTCGGATTCAAGCCTCGCATCAGTTACAATAGTTCACAACGAATTTCACACAATCATACAGCGAGGATACAATGACATTATCCATTGATAGTACAGTCACCCTCAATAACGGTATCGAAATGCCCCGACTCGGATTGGGAGTTTTTAAATCAGAGGTTGGTCAGGAAACAGAAGACGCTGTCCGCTACGCCTTAGATGCAGGTTACATCCACATTGATACGGCTGCGCTATATGCCAATGAGCGCGAAGTCGGCAAAATTGTCAAATCAGGGATTGTCCCGCGTGATAAAGTTTTTGTTACGAGCAAAGTGTGGACAGACCACCTCAGCTATGATGGTGCAAAAAAAGCCTTCAATGACAGTATGAAGAAACTCGGTTTCGACACACTCGATTTATATCTTGTTCATTGGCCTGTCAACGATTGGCAAGGTGCTTGGCGTGCGATGGTTGAGCTTTATCAAGAAGGGCGTATTCGTGCGATTGGGGTCAGCAATTTTATGCAGCATCACCTCGAAGAACTCTTTGAGTTGAGTGATGTGCGTCCTGTTGTTAATCAATATGAGATGCACCCACATCTCCAACAAGCTGAGCTACGCCAATTCTGTGAAGCGAATGACATTGTGGTCACGGCATGGGCACCGATTATGAAAGGGCGTGTACTAGATGTGCCTGAACTTGTGACAATTGGTGAGAAATACAGCAAAAACGCAGTCCATGTCACACTCCGATGGCTTTTACAACTGGGTGTCATCGCTATTCCAAAGTCAGTCAACCAGAATCGGATTGTCGCCAATGCCGACCTCTACGATTTTGGACTCACAGATGATGAGATGGAAACTATCAATGCACTTGATAAAAACGAGCGCATTGGACCCCACCCTGACAATTTTGGGTGATAGTCGCTAGCGATAAATTTATGGTTACTTTGCGGACGGCAAGAATGCCGTCCCTGCCAAATCATTTCTTATAGGGACACACTTCTGTGTATACATCAGTAAAAATCCTACTGCAACATCGTCACTGAATGATTCAAGCCTTGCACAATCTCGTAGAAGCGGGGCACTTGTTCAGCGATTACATCACGGTCACTACCACAGAGGTCACGCAACATGCCAATGCCACCATATTCAAAGGCAAAGACTTCTGGTAATTGCCACTTGCCACTCTCGAACTGCGCTACACAAAAGTCGAGATGTGCCCAATCACGCTCTGTCATCGGCATATGGTCACCAATTACTCCTGTCAACCGTGTGCCAATGCCTGTCACATGAAATTCACGGATGTGTGCTGTCGGCAAGGCAGAGATAGCTTCTTCAAATGACCAACCGAGATAATCACAGACCAACACCTGATGTGACATATCCAGCAAGAAGCCACACTTCGTTTCTGCGATGATGTCATGGAACAATTGCGGATTGGTGCTGTGACGGAGATAGCCTTTTTCGACGTTACCAGCAAAGTAGGGACAATTTTCAATGATGACACGCTCTGCACCGAAAGCATCGACTAAGCGTTGCACTTGAGTACTTAATTCAGGTATAAGCGCATCATAGCTGATGTCGGCTGGATGAGCTTCAATCTTGGGCGTGATATGGCAATTGACGAAGCGTGTCGCAGTGTTATTGAGCCATTTTTCAATGTCGTCGAAGTCCCATGTGAGATGTTGCTGTGTGCCGATCTGCAATGGAAAATGCACATAACTCGGTAATTGTGCTTGTGCTGGACTTACAACGTCGTCCCAATCTGGACATTTGAACATATCGACTTGGATAGTCCTTGCTTCCAGCAATTCCGATGCCTCAGACGACCAATTAATTGCAAATTGCATGGTTTCTCCCTTGTGTGGTAGTGATGATGCAATAGCTAAAACTTAATTTCATGGCAGGCTATTTCATTGATTGCTACGATGGATTTTCAAGCCTTCTTCTTCGATAGCTTGTAGCAGACTGGTGGCACTATCTTCTAACAAGTCTACGCTGACGTAGAGTGTGTTCTCATCAGGTAACATATCGTCTTGGGCAAGGGTGATATTTTCTTCTAGGTCGCGCTTTTGGCGACTGTAACGAATGTAGAGTGCAAACAAGGCTGTGGCGTGATTGCGATTTTCCAAGAAACGCCAGCCAAAAACAAGAAGTAACAGGACACTAGCGAATCCTAGCACTTGTGGTGTCGAACTTGGGAATGAGTCTGGTAATAGTTGAAACAGAAGCGGTAGCAGAATCATGTTGGTCAGCAAAATTGCACCGAACAAAATCACGTAATTGTTGGCAAGGCGATAGAATAAATCTGCCATATAGGGCTGAACTTGCTCGTGAATTCGTGTTTTAGTATTTTCTGCGTGTTGAATTGAGTTTGCCATCAGGCATCCTTTGACTTGCAGTATACGATATACAGCGATTATGCCAAACTTCCTCACTGTTGATGAGGATGAATTGCCTAACTGATGTAATTATCGTATTCCCCTAGATAAGCAACATCGCCGATGGCTTCGGCTTGCTGAGTATCCATTTTTGCCTTATATCTTTGGACAAACCGCCATCCATGGTCTTTACCGCGCTCCCCTGCTTCGACCATCAGCGCATCACTATCTTGGCTAGCAATCTCGATTTGCCCATCATAGACCAACGCATAGCCGAGTGTGTCATCATCTGCTTCTTCAATAGCTGTTTTTGCACGTTGAATTGCTTGTGTCAATTTCGTATCAGTGAAGCGACGCATCACAACACCTTCTTTAGTGAGCAATAACAAAAAAGGAACAACATTTTGTTCAGCTTTCAGGACAGCTAATCCTTCTTCGACAGCCGAAAAAATCATCTGCATCAGAGGGTCACTGATATTAATTGTTGTCATGAATTGTTCCTTTCTGTTTGTAATCAGTTTTTAGTGATTGCTTATACACACACGGATAAGCACGTCAGGTTTTCAATCATCAGTAAAAGCTAAAAGATGGTTCTAAACTCACTACCCAGAACTCAGAACTCGTTACTGATATTAATATGTTCGTTGGATGATGAACTGTGCCAATTCGCGTAGATTGGAAACATGCTGATTATCCAAACCAACGGCATCAAGTGCGTCCATCGCTGTTTTATAATACTCTTCAACGAAGGTTTGCGTTTTAGCGCGTGCATCCACTGCATCCAGCACGGCACGGACTTCGGCAACATCTGCTTCGCTCAAAGTCGTTTGACTGTAAATTTCATGTAGTCGCTTTTTCTGTACTTCGTCCGCATGGGTGAAAGCATAGGTAATCGGATAGCTTTTCTTCTTTTGCTCGATGTCGCCTGTTGCTGATTTACCAATCACTTCTGGGTCACCCCAAATACCAAGATAATCATCCCACATCTGGAATGCCAAGCCGAGATATTTGCCGAAGGTAACGTAATTGCTGATGATTGCTTCATCATCAGTGCTAAGATACGCTCCAATACGGACTGCGACTTCTAACAAACGTCCTGTCTTAAGACCAATCATATGCTGATATTCATCAGGGGTAATATCGAGGCGGTCTTCAAAGCTAATATCAAGTGCTTGCCCTTCGACAGTATCAAGGCAGGCGCGCAATAAATCACGACTTGCAACCAGTGATTTTTCGGGTGAATTGCCTGCGCTATCTAACATCAAGGTCGATAAAATGCCGAGTGCAAACAAGCCATCGCCTGAGTCAATCGCTTGCGCGATGCCATAATTTTTCCAAATAGTCGTGCGTCCGCGTCGTGTGTCGGATTCATCCATAATATCATCGTGGATGAGGGTAAAGTTATGAATGAGTTCCAGCGCAACAGCCGATGGCATCACATGCTCGTATGTTCCACAGATTGATTGCGCGACTGTCGTCATTAGCACAGGGCGAATACGCTTCCCTGCTGTCAGTGGATTCGGATTTTGTGTCGCATCAGGGTAAGTGAAATCAAAATGCTCATAAATTTGATGCCAAAAAATCGGGGCTTGGTGCTCATGTTGGTTGATGAAGTTACGAATGCTGGTATCAATTGCAACTAATAGCTCTTGGAATGTTTCGACGTACCAATTGGACATAGAATCCTCGTATATGTCTTGGCGACTATTTGTAAGAGAAATTATAACAGTCGTTCCTAAGCAAACCTATAGCATCATTGAATGATAGCATGAACAAAATGCAAAAATCCTCACCAATGGCAGAGGATTTTATGAGTCTCTATTGTATATGTGAGGTAGCGAGTTATACCTCGAAGTGGGTATCCGTACCATCTTCTAAGACAATGCCTGTGCGTGTGCCATAATTACGGCGTTTACGACGTTTCTTCTTCAAGGCATCAAGGTCTTCTTCATGCTCTGCAAGTTTTTCTTCAGCGAGTTCAGCATTGGATTCAGCATGTTTTTTGAGCAAAGTCAGATAATTTTGCATCGCATCAACAGATTCATCAAGTTGGCTATCACCAATCGGTTTGATGTGGTTGCTGAGGGATTCTGAGAGGCTTGTGTTGCTCATATGTGGGGAACTCCTATAACTTAGTGGACAGATAATTTTTGTGCATATATATCATTATATCACAAAATAACAAATAATATTAGGTACGATTTTCGGATGCTACAAAATTCCCCACTCGTATAACAAAAAAGACGCTTCTTTACGTCTTTTTCAACAATCAGGTTGAGTACTGTCAATCATTCGGTTACAGCAGGTTGTGATTTATACATCACTTGAATATGGAGTTTACCCAGTGTAATCATTGAATTTTGGCGCAGTGGCTTTTGCTGATGTGGAAACAACTTGACCCCATCGAGATATGTACCGTTGGTGCTATCCATATCTGTGAGGTAGAGTCTATCGTTTTCCATATGGATTTGGGCATGAATCCGCGAGATACCACGTTCTTGACCATTAAAAGGTGTGAGGTCAATATGTTTGCTACGGGGCTTACTTTTTGCAAAGCGTCCAAGCAGGTAAGCAGTTTCATTGCGGAGTTCCAAGCGACGCATCCCATTTTCAATCAATAAAATGACTTCACGCGCCTTACCAAGTCGCGCTGTGCCTAATTCTCGATTTCTTTGTTTTATCAACGCTTCCATTATCTCACCATTTTTGAGGATGAGGCGTTGGGTGGGTCTCTCGTCGTGTGACATAGTGTTTCTTATCCTGATTACTATCCCGAAAAGATTGTTAAATCTTAATTTGTGTTTTAACAATACGCACGATACAGTGCCTTGTCAACGAAAAAATAACGGATTTGAGACAATTTGTGACAGAAGTCCTATTGGAACATCACCTGAATTCGCATCCGTCCGAGCAAAATTTCATCACCATTGCTGATAATTGCTGGCTCTTCGGGTTGTAAACGAGTTCTGCGGACATACGTGCCGTTCGAGCTATTTAAATCGACAATGTAGAGGCGGTCATTTTCCATAATGAACTTGGCGTGCACACGCGAAACACCATGATGTAGAGCACCATAGGGGCTTAAATCAACTTCACTTTTATCAGGAGTACGAAAACGCCCAAGCAAATATTCGTGACGATTACGGACTGTCAGCCGTGCTGTCATCCCATCAATCACCAAGATCACTTCTGTATAGAGCGAAAGCGCGGCTGTACCATCTGAGTTATCTAAGGCAGCCAACATTTTTTGAAAGCGTGGGTCATTTAAGGGGATAGACTGCGTATCATCATTATTTGGCATTATACAAGTCACCTGCTACTCGTTGACAATTAATAGATTGCATATGTGGACACTAACCGCATCCACCATCTATTGCAAATGATTACGACTAGTTCATAAGTTTAAAACAAGTCATCGTCAACAGACCAGCCCCAACCTCTCTTAAAGATGAGTAAGCGATAGTGATTGATGATTTTGTGTCTAGCCAAAAGAAACCATCATTTGGCAACTTGTTTCACAGTGCGACGTAAGCCATTGACATCAGCACCGACAATACGCGCTGCAGGTTGTCCTGCCTCAAAGATAATCATGGTTGGAATCGACTGGATGTTATATCGCCCAGGCATGACACGATTACGGTCAACATCCATCTTAGCGACTTTGATTTTTCCGCCGTATTCTTTAGCGATTTGTTCGATATGTGGTGCAATTTGATGACACGGACCACACCATGTCGCCCAAAAATCAACGAGAACAGGCACATCACTTTTGAGGACTTCTTTACGGAAGGAATTGTCTGTCACGATAATCGGATGCCCTACTGCCCCGTTCTTATTTGTCCGTGTTGGTAAAGGCTTGTCTTTAAGCAAGTGCTTCACATGGTCACGCACATCTTTCGGACGAATTTGTTCCGCATCTGATTTGACTTTCGCATCATCGGTAAAAGTGACCAAAGCTGGTAGTGGCGGTTCACCATAGCGCACCAATGTATCAGGATTTTGGCTGGTATCGACACGCACCACCAATAAATCACCAGCATTTTTCTTGGCTTCTTTATTAATCGCATCTTCCAGTGGTTTATCCAGTGCTCCATTGTACAAAATAAGCAACGATGGCTTATTCTGTTGGATGACTTTCTTCAAGTTATTATCGTCAGTTGTGATTGGCGTATCAAAAATTGCCATGTGTGAGCCTTGTCTTTTATCTGATTTATTCACTATTGAAGACGATGAGGCTATCGAAATTATTACGTTACGAACGCCAATTGCTATTCATCAACCAAACGAGCACAAAACCTGTGACAATTCCAGGGGCAGCCGCAACCAAGAAACCAGCCACTATTGCGAGTGGTGGTGTCGTAATAAAGCTGAGCCAACCAAAAGCAACTAAGCTATACAACACAACCCCTGCCACGAGGTTTGCCAATATCCAAACCCATGCCCCACGACTATATTGACGGAGTGCAAACATCTGGCATAAACCAAGTGACCCGAAGAAAATCAGAATGAATTGGAAAAACCACCACAGTATAGTATCGGGTGTAGGCAGAACTTGCATCAAGAAGTGCCCTGCAATCTGACTGGCAAGAATCGCAAATGTGCCGATAACACCCACAAAGCCACCGATAGCACTACTGACCAACCAACCGCGCCACGGCTCGCGCGTGTGCATCCGCAAAATCGCTTTCTGAATGCCCCCGACTGTCCAGCCCATCACCATGCCAACCCCACCGAACCATATGCCGACAATCAGCATCGCAAAGACAGGAGTTAGATTAGCGAGACCCTCTCCCATGATGGCACTAACAATCAAGCCGATGACAACGAAAAGTAAAAAGCCAACAACAATAGCTGAAAATAATGATGCGATACTGCCTAATCCCCATAACAGCATAAAGCGTGTATTGCTCATGAAATTACGCATGATGTGTGCATCCTTCTTATCTATAGCACGATACTTGTCACAATCAGTGTAGCACGATTTTTGCTGATGCAGTGTCACTCAGGGTGTTTTAATTTTGCAATTAAGGCATCCAAGGCATGGTCAATGACTTCTGTACGCGATTGATTGACATTTGCCGTGCTTGGCAAAATGCCCCGTTCACGCATCAAATCAAAGGCTTCTTGGAAGAGTTCTTCGCGTGGTTGACTCATGTAAATGGTCAATGGTCGTCCACGGTGGGTGCCTTTTGGCGGACGACCCCGTTTTCTTGGTTTTCTTTCTTCGGACATAATTCACTTCAATCAGTATCTGTACGTATAAATTATTATCCTATTGTAACGTGAGTTATGGAATTTGTGAAATACTTAGTGGGAATTGCACGAAACGTTTTTGAACAAACCCTAATCACCAATGGCAGGTTCAGCATGTTGCTCTTGGAGTTCTTCACGCTCTTTTTCGTAAATACACAGAAAACAAGAAATCACGAATTCATTAGTTCACTTAACGCAGAGACGCGGAGAACACAGAGAATTTTTCATAAATTTGGTGGTCGCGGACATGCAGAAGCATGTCCCTACGAGAAAAATTTAATCGGATTGGTTGTTTTCGCGTTGTTGTCTTCTTGACTCAGCAACATCCCAAATACTACGATAGTCAGATTTAGTATAGACTGTCATATCAGTATCAGGTGTCCAGTATTTATCACATAAATCTGTATCTCCATTTATGAAGATACAGTTTGAATCGGGTAAGATAGTCTGTGCATCAAACAGAGCACTTTCAATATTTTTTGCGCCCTTTAAAGAAGTATTTCGTAAATCAGTTCCCATCAGGTCAGTATGTTCAAGATGTGCATATTCCAATCTAGCTAATCGAAGATTAGTAAATCTCAAATCAGCATGTTCAAGTTTAGCAAAAGATAGTTGAGATTTTTGTAGATTAGCTGATTTCAAGTTGGCATTTTTGAACGAAGTCCAACTTAATTGAGCGTTTTCTAAATTTGCATAGCTCAGATTAGAATTCTGGAATTTTCCATGTCTCAAATCAGCATTATTTAGCTGAGCGTTTTCTAAATTTACATTATTTAGCTGAATATATGTAGAAGCTAATTGTGACCATTTAGCTCCACTCAAATCAACTTTTCCACTACTATTACTATATGTATAGTAATTCAAAAATTCTGCCCACAACCCGTTAAGTTGAATTTGGTCAACTGCATAAATTACGACACTGTTGGAACTACTTCTCGTCTGACGAAATAATTCAATTTCACGTTCTTCTGTGGCACGACGCTGGTTCAAGCGGTCAAGGAAGAACACAGTGATGACAATACTCGCAAGCTCGGAACTGACATTAGCGTAAAAATCATTGAGTAAGTTGCTCATCGTGAGTGTGCCGTGTTCACTGACATAGCCCCACACAGCAACGATGGCTGCTATCGTGAGTAAGAAAATCCCGAAGGTTTCGATAGCATTGAATGTCCATGCGTCGCGGTTTTCTTTGAGTCGGTCATCAAGGGTATAGTTGGTCATCGCTGGCTATCCTGTCATAATATTGAATATCAAAGATATAGAGAGTCGTGTATCTCGTCTTTTTTCAAGGCGTACACATACGCTGATGTGTCTCTTCATTATTATAGTTTTCTGTGTCAGGAATTGCTCACACAAGGCTGAAATCAGTGCCGTACTGAATAGCTCCTAATTTGTTGGCGACGGCTTGCGAGGCGAGATTATGGTGTGAGGTGCTGTACAAAGGGAGGCGATTGGTTTGATGAATTGCAATTGACCAATCACGCACTACCAGAGGGGCATAGCCATTGCCACGATAGGCTTCAACTGTGTAGACCCCTGCTTCTGCGCCGAAATTGGTTCGACGCGCACAGAAACAAATGGCAACCGCATCGCCATCCACCACATAAACCACAATCGGATTGATGTCATCAAACTCCCGAATGCCATATGCGAAATTAGCTCGTAATACATCCCGATTTTTGGGTGTGATGAGGACAGTTTTTTCAGTCGGTGTTGACTCAGGCAAACGATACGCTGGACCTAGCTCAATTTTGTCAATTGTAAAATGTCGTGCTAACAAATCATAATATGCTTGCTGATGAAGAGGGGCTTGCAAGTCAGATGTCAGTAGTTCAGTCTCCACCAATGTCTTGAGGTAATGTGCGATAGCATCAGGCACATCATGACGAATACGGCAAAGTGTATGCTGTGCTGTTCGCATCAAATAAAAATAAGGAATCGCTTGCTCAGATTCTTCTTCGTTAATCCCTGTTAAGCGATTATTTTCATCAAATGTGTAGAGCAATTCTGCGCGTTGTTGTAAAAATTCAGCATTCAAATCATTCATATATGACAAGTATCCACAGTACATTATTCAAAGGTAATCTTGAGTGCTAGTCCCATGAACGTAGCGTATTTTTCTGACTCAGCGACAATTGCCTCTTGAGCATCGCCAAAGGTGGTGAAGGGGATACAGATGATGTCCACCGATTTTTTCTTGAGTTTGCGCTTCCAGATACCAACGACCTGTCCATCAACCACAATAATTGGCTGAAAAACGCCATTGTTCTCAGGGACGACCTTGTTGGCATGATCATCAGGGAGAACCGCACTACGGTCTTTGTAGCCGAGCAAATATTCATCAAAGGCAGCCAATAGATAAACTGAGTCACTATCTGAGGGCACTTCTAAAGAAGCGTCGAACCAGTAGGTTTCATCTCCAATGTCGATAGAGCTTAGCCAATCGGCATTTTCTGCGATGCCTTTGCGTGTATCAGTGAGGGTTAAGCCCGACCAGCGTGCGAAATCGGCTTCGGTGGCAGGGGAGTGGCTCTTGAAATAACGCTTAACGAGTTCAGTCAATGCCTCTTCACGCGAAAGTTGACGTAAAGTTGTCACCCAATCCTCTAGTAAGACGAAGGTTTGCTCCTTGCCTTGCATCGCGCCCATACAGATGATGCCTTCGTGTGCTAGATGCCACAAAATATGATAACCACGTTGTTTTTCGGTGGCTTCACCTTTTTGATTGAGTAGAACAAAGACTTCCGAACGGGTAAGGGCATTGCCATCTGCTAAGGCTTCGCGTAGATAGTTTTCACAGTCACGCATGGTTTTTTCGGTCAGGTTGAGTTGCTTCATGCGCCGACCATGCCCCGATAAAATTCGAGAGGCACATAGGTCTAGCATCCACAAAGTATCTTCGGCTGGCACATAATGAATTGTGCCTCGTTGTGACCACGTTCGCACAATTTGAGCATCGGCAAGGGCTTGTTCAACTGTGTCAATCGTCGCGGATTGCAGTCGTGCACCGATTGCCCATAGTGACTGCTTGTAATCTTGGGCTTGCATTGCACCTTGCCAGCGCACCACATTCGCAACGGACTCATGCTGGTTTTGGCTGATGCGATGAGTGGTTAAGCGATGTTGTCCTATGTCAGATGATTGCATGGTCTCCCCTAAAATAAGGATTTCTGCTGCGTTTGTTGACTGCGCGTTCCCAATTGCAGACGAGGCAATAAGCCCGAAAAGCGTTCGCTGACTTTGTTGTTATCGACAGACATCTTAATTGCTTGTCGTGTCCCAACGAGGACGACCATTTGCTTGGCACGCGTAATCGCCGTGTAAATCAAATTGCGCTGGAGCATCATATAGTGTTGGGTCATAATTGGCATGACCACAATCGGATATTCACTGCCTTGTGAGCGATGCGTGCTGATGCAATAGGCGTGTATCAATTGCTGGTCGGCATCGTCGTAGCTGTAGTCGATGATTAAACCATCAATCACAACTTCGATACGATTGGCATCGTCATCAATGCCCCGAATGATGCCAATATCACCATTGAAGACTTCTTTTTCGTAGTTGTTTTTGGTCTGCATAACTTTATCGCCGACGCGGAAGATTTTCTTGCCGAAGCGTTTTTCGGCTTTGCGTCCGCCACTGTTAAGCGCATCCTGTAAGAGTTCGTTCAGTCGATTGACCCCAATTGCTCCGCGATACATGGGCGCAATGACTTGTACATCCCGAATCGGATTGTAATCTTCACCAACTTTACGTTGCAGACGGTCTGCGACTAAATCGACCACCATTTCGGCAGCGTCGTCGGGGTCACTCATATTGAAGAAGAAGAAATCAGCACTTTCGTTATCGGTGTAAGGCATCTCACCTTGATTGATGCGATGCGCGTTCGAGACAATATGACTGCTATCATCTTGGCGGAAAATGCGACTCAAGCGGGTGACGTGCGCGATGCCACTATCAATCACATCATTGAGGACATTACCTGCACCAACACTCGGTAGTTGGTCAATATCACCGACCAACATCAGGTGTGTGGCTGGTGTGAGTGCTTTGAGCAAGTGCATCAGCAGGACTAAATCAATCATTGAGGCTTCGTCAATGATGACAACATCTGTCAGAAGCGGATTTTCATCGTCGTGGTCAAAGCCCCCAAATTGTGGATTGAATCCCAACAAACGATGAATTGTACTCGCTTCACGGTCAGTGGCTTCGCCGAGGCGTTTGGCAGCACGTCCTGTGGGTGAGGCAAGTTTGTAGGTATAGCCAGCTTCATCCAGCGCATGAATCACCATTTCAAGGGTCGTCGTTTTCCCTGTCCCAGGACCCCCTGTCAGCACACTAATTTTACTGAAAAACGCGCCTGTGACTGCGCCTTGTTGCTCGTCGGATAAATCAATCGCCATATCATCTGCGAGTTCTTCCAGTAAGTCATCCCAATCATCAATGGATTTCACGCGGGTCACAATTGGACTGGGACTGCTTGCCATCACACGTAATTTATCGGCACAGGCAATCTCGGCAAGAAAGAAGGCTGGCAGATAAACCGCACCGATTTGATGGTCGGTATCAGGATAGAGGACATCCGCTTTAAGTTTGCCTGCGATGAGTTGCTCTTTGAGTTGTTCGATTAATTTATCGTCGTCTGTTTCGACTCCCAAGATATCGCGGGCTTGCTCCAATAAATCTTGACGAGGGGCATAAGTGTGTCCATCGTTTGCCATTTGCGAGAGGGTGTAGACCAACCCTGCCCGTAGGCGTGACGGCGCATCGAGTGCGATACCCATCCCCTGTGCGATTTGGTCGGCTTTTTTGAAGCCAATGCCATGTACATCATCTGCAAGTTGATAGGGGTCGGTGTTGATAATGGTCAGTGTTTCGTGCTGGTATTCATCAAAAATTTTCTTGGCGAGTTTGGTCGTGATGCCATAACTTTGCAGATGAATCATGATTTGGCGCATGGTGCGACTTTCGCCCCATGCTATAATCAGATTATCGGCGAGGTTGCTCTTTAAACCTGGCACATCATGAATCCGTTCAGGATTGGTATCGAGAATTTCGAGGGTGTCATCGCCAAAATGATTATAAATTTTGGTGGCGGTCACATCGCCAATGCCAAAGACTGTGTCCGAAATGTAGCGGATAATGCCTTGTTTATTCTTAGGGGAGATTGGCACAACCGCTTCGCACTTAAATTGCTTGCCGTATTGTTCGTTGTTGACCCACTTGCCTGTAAATTCAGCTGCTTCGCCTTCAACCAATTCTGGCATCACGCCTACAATGGCAATCAAGCCATCGATAGAAATTGCTTCTTCGGGATAATCGGCATCCTCGTAGGGTTCAACTTTGATGACCCCCCAGCCGTTATCAGGATTGTAAAAGGTGATGCGTGCGACTGTCCCTGTGAGTAGGTCGCCTTTGACCTGATTGGTGACGGTTGGCATCGGTACATGAGCAGGGGATTTTTCGACACGACGATACCCAACAATACGAAATTGTGTGCCGTAACGGGCATTTTCTGTCCAGTAGCCCTGAAATTCAACCGCATCGCCGACGCGCGGTTCGTCAGGCATATCACCCACAACAGAGGTTGTGCCATCGTCGTTTTGCGCGTTGAAATCATCATCGGGCACAATTTTTAGGATGATAAAGTCACTATCAGGACTAGAGAACAAAATATGCTGGATGATACCAGAAATGACTAGTGTATTATTCATAAAGTTTTCAATCGGGGGCTTGTTTGCGAACGTCTATTCTATTATATGCTAAAGTATCCATTTGGGGTAGCGAGGAAAATTGGTTTTTGGTTGTTCTGTAAATTAAGCGCATAACGCAAAGTCTCAAAATGTGAAAGAATGAAAGCAACAGCATAGTTTTGTCATGCGAGATGGGGAGCATCTATATATTTTCTATCTTAATTTCTTTGCGTCTCATATGCTAAATAGCGAACATATGACCGTTCATATGCACAACATCCGTGCCCCAATCTGTGCTATTCTTGAGATACGCACATTAACAATCAATCACTGTAGGGACGAGGCATGCCTCGTCCACGAACACACAAACAAAATCAAGAGACTAACCAAAAACCAACAGAAACTTTTATTCTTGATACCATAATATCAAAATCACGCTCTTCGAGGCTAAAACGCTATCTTGTTCGTTAACATTTACAAACAAAGTCCCCTGTTATGCCCTGTTTAACAGGCAATCCTTCCTAAGCAACGCTCATGCGTAGGGCAAGCATATCCTTGACGTATGCCAGCAAATCGCCTCCCTGCGCTATACTATAGATAATACTGATTGTGCGTTGAGGTGGTTGGAACTGTGGTCAAGCAAGGGCGATGGATACTCGTTTTACTCATGATGCTTATTTCGGCATGTGGTGGCGGTCCTCCCCGTGTCACGCCAACAGTCGCACCGAGCGATACACCCATTCCAACAGCCGTTGTGCAAGAGGTCGAAGCCTCACCAACGCCGATTATCCGCCCAACTGAAACGGATACGCCCACACCGCGTCCAACCAACACGCCTATCCCAACCGAAACCAATACAGCGACTCCGACAGCCACCGTCACCTTAACACCATCACCCACGCTGACAGGCACGCAAACACCGACCAACACACCAACGAATACCGTCACGCCATCGCCAACCGCTACCGATACCCCAACGGTTACGCCATCCCCGACCAATACATCAACGGTCACACCATCGCCGACCAACACCGAACCACCAACGCCAACGCCACTTATCCTTAGCACGGATACACCGACTGCTGTGCCATCCAACACGCCATCTTTGACACCGCCACCAGCGACGGCAACCAACACGCCGACATCAACCGCAACAAATACACCTACGCCATCACCAACGAATACGCCGAACCTTGCAGCAACAGCCAATGCCGAATTATTGCTCACTCGTGCGGCTGCTAGCGACACACCATCTCGTCCAACATTCACGCCTGTTCCACAATCGTCACCGACGAATACACTGATGCCCCCCACATTGGATGTCACGCCGACCTTCATCACAGCGACACCCAATACAGGCATCATCCCGACACCCGAAACAGAATTCACGCCAGAGTTATCTACACCAGTGATTGATTTTGATGCACCAACGGCGACAGCAACACCGTTCAATCGCATCACACCATCGCCCTTCCCGATTGACCAAATTCCAGCGACAGTGCAAATTCAAGAGCGTGCCGATACTGTCGTGCTTGCGCCGACTTTCAACAATACCACGACCACTGCGCTCACTTTCGATGTCGGTGCAGGAGGATTCTTCTTCAATGGTGCGCCTCTCGGTGGTGGACGAGGTGTGCGCTTATTTGCTGCTAACCCTGCTGACTCCAACAGTTTCGCACGAACCGATGCCAATGGTTTGCTGACCTTTGCGCCCATCGGTGGTGGTGAGACACAAGTTACAACATCACCTTTCTTCACTGGATTCAGTGTTGATTCTGCCGAAACCAACGAGAATTTCGTCAGTGATATTACATGGTCACCCAACGGACAACGTCTGGCGTTTATTGTACAACCTGCCAGTGGCACAGATAACGTCAACGCGGGAGTTTGGTTCTGGGATCAAGGCAGTAATTCGACAGGAGTCTTGCTGCATGATTGTTCGTTTGAAGGCTACACCTCTTGTAGCTTGACCAATCGTCCGATTAGCAACTGGCAAAGCATTGATGTCGAATGGTCACCGAATAGTAATCGCGTTATCATCACGGCATTTTCAATTTCCGAAGGGCGACAGGTGATTTTTGTCAGCGAGATGAATTTCGTCACACGCCGACCCGAAGCACCGCCTCTCCTACGATGGGATAATGCACAATGGCTCAATAATACTGAGTTATTGGTCAGCGGACGTGCGCCTGATGGCGGTAGTCGGATTGCGATTTTCGATACGCAGTTTGGCACAGAGACAATACTATATAACCCTTCTGCGAATGGTCAATTTTTCGCGGATGCTGCTCAACGCGCTGATGGGCAACTCGTCGCGCTTGGACGTGAAGGCGATGCGAATGGCGCGTATCGTCTGTATCGCATCGATAATGGCGTGGCGACTCCGATTAGTGGCTTCATCGGCGACCGTGCGCCTGACCGCATCACATGGTCGGCAAATTATGCCGAAGCTGTGCTGACTTTTGGCGGACAACAAGTCATCGTCAACACGCGCAGTGGCTCGGTCAATAATGCCAATACCAGTGGCGAAGTCCAAGTCGGAGCAGGTTTCACGACCAATACCAGTGGCGAAACCGTGTTACAAGCTCCGCCCCCATCGGGCGTGGTTGCTGGCAGTCGTTATAGCGCAGGGCAACAGATTCAATTCATTGGGGATATTGCGCGTAACATGCGAATTCAACCGAGTACATCGGCTGCCTTTGCGGACATCGTACAACCAGCCGAATTTGTGACCGTACTAGCAGGTCCTTACGAAGCAGAGGGCTACGAGTGGTGGCAAGTCTCGAACCGCAATGGCACTCGTGCATGGATTAGCGTGCGAACGCTGGATGGCTTCTCGTTTTTTGTTCCGTAAAAACAGTTCTGAGTGCTGTGTTCTACGTGCTGAGTAATTTATTGTAAAACACAATAGAAAATAGAGGGGAAATTTGATGCGTCATTTTATAGTTTTACTCAGCTTGTTATGGATAGTGAGTGTGTCATCATCCGCGCAGAATACGGTTGCTTATCAACTGCGCCAACCAACTATTGATGATTATCTATTGCTGATGAACGACCACTTTATGCGAAATGACACTGACTATTATGGTATTGGTTTGACGGAGACAATCCTTCAAACACTTAACATACGCGACTTACCTCTCGAAACGGCATCTCCTGATGTTTTACGAGCAAGTTATAATCTTATTTCTGAGGATTTCCCTTTAAGGATTGACCAGACACATTGGCAGAACATCTTACTATCTCATGCTATTGGCAGTGACCACTTCAATCCGATAAATGGACATTCTACATTATCTGACTACACCATTGAGGCTACACCGATTGATTTTGACAATAATGGCAATACAGAATACCTACTGGATGTAAGTTATACCCCTTTACTTTATCGTGCTTATCACATTGCATATCAAGAAGAGTCAGGCGATTGGGTTGTAACTGATACGCCTCTTGGCGCGTATCTTGAAGGCATTGCAGGATGGGTATTTGAACAGTGGGAGACAATATTATTTGAAGATATAACCAATGACAGTAGTATCGAATGGGTAGTGAACACCTATGCTCAGAATACTGGTATTGGAGCAGCAACTCGCTCATACATCAGGGTTCTATCATGGCGAGAAGATGAAATGGTTAACATCGCACCAGATAATTTTGGCTATAACAATACTTATCGAGAAAATATTCAATGGGAGATAGATGATAACCATACTGACGGTGTAATGGAGTTTGCACGTATTCATACTCATATCAATAATTGGGGGTGTTCGTATGATACAGTTCACCCACTGATGTGGAATGCAGACACAGGATACTATGAAGATGATGAAGTAGTAACACTCAGACCTGACACATTTGGTTGCTTGCAAGAACAAGCAGAACTCGCCATGTGGGATGCGAATTATATTAGTGCCATTAGGCTATACGAACGGGCTTTTGAGCGAGATTTACCTACATCCTATACTGCTGATTCTCTCATTCAATATGGCAGAATTAGGCTTGCATTGGCATATGCACTCAGTGGAGACCTAGATAATGCACAAAGTTGGATAGATGCTATCACTACCACCGAGAATACCAATGAGAGTTTGCATGATTTAATTGAACGTGTGCGTGCGATTAATCTCAATACATCAGGTGGTTTCGGACTTTGCGAGACATTGTATAGTTATTTTCTCCATGAAAACTACTGGATTGGCAAATATGTAGGCGTTACTCTCACAGACGGCGAATTATCTGCACTCAATCCATCTAGCCGTCCTGACCCCAATCTATCTGGCTGTAATCTATCACAACTTGTCCTTGATCTTTTGAGTGAAGACCCATTCAATATAGCAAGTTCCCCACTCACACGTTTTCAGGAAGCGAACATCAGGGTTATTGAGCAAAGTCAAGCTGATTTCAATGGTGATAATATTGATGACTGGATTATCATCACGGACTTACCATTAAATCCGTTATTATTTTTGTCGGATATTAACGTTCAGAATTACATCGTCTAAGAATTTGATTTCCGTGCAGGTAATCTCACACAGTCTCAAATGACTGTGGTTAGTCATCCTGATGAGGACTATAGCACACTTCATGTTATCAATGTGGATGGCTTTGAGCTTCAGTATGTCAGCTATCTATCAGCAACTTGCGAAGATAGACCAGTGATAGGACTCTATCAAATATGGCAGCTGAATGAAGGAGTACCCTTCTCCGTATTTTCTTATTCCTTGTGTGAAGATGTGACATTTGCTGAAGTACTAAGAGATAGCGAGGATAGTCTCTACCTATGGCAAACAGGTGATTGTGCAAATAGTCCGACTTTTACATGGCAAGATGGTCGCTATCGTGCTAATGATGTCTCTTGTTACATTGTCACACCCGCATATGATGAACCAACATCACAAGTTAAAACAGACATTACTTATCTGCTGAATGCACTTGAGAGCAAGAGTCCCTTTCTACGATTTATGGAAAATATCGAGAACAGTTTACAGAGAGATTTTAGTTTAATTGCGGAAGAAGATATTCCACGCGGACGCTATGCTTATGCGCTTGCATTGGAAGCTCTCAACCGACCTGACGAAGCACTCGCCCAATACATCACTATCTACGAAAGTGACCCTGAATCCGCATGGGGGCAATTGGCACGCTTACACCTTGAGGCGGCAGAGTAAGAATTATTTGCCATGCTTTGTGAGAAAGTTATCGTCAGTGTTAAACTCACGTTGTTTACACCTCTGACACACTATAAAAGGCAACTACATGATGGATTTTCCAGTTATTCCAGAAGCAAAACGAGTGCAACGGCTACACCCAAAATCAGGTGTTTTACGCATGGTTTTAGACACAGATACGTACAATGAAGTTGATGACCAATTTGCATTAGCTCATGCCTTACTATCACCTGAAAGATTGCATGTAGAAGCAATTTATGCTGCGCCGTTTCATAATAGTCGTTCGTCGGGTGCAAATGATGGAATGGAACGTAGTTATGAAGAAATTCTCCATTTATTAAAGATGATGCCTCATCATTCCGCAGATGGATTTGTCTTCAAAGGTTCAACACGCTATTTCGACAAAACCACGCCAGAGAATAGTGATGCTGTACAAGATTTAATCGAGCGTGCAATGGCAAGTCCTGATGATGATCCACTTTATGTTGTCGCAATTGCTGCTATCACAAATATTGCAAACGCTATCGTGATTGAGCCGCGTATTATTGAAAAGATTGTGGTGGTATGGCTTGGTGGTAATGCTCTGCATTGGTCACAAACCAAAGAATTTAATCTCAAACAGGATGTCGCAGGCGCACAAATTCTATTCGATTGTGGTGTACCTGTCACGCTGATTCCATGTGAAGGTGTGACCACTCATCTACAAACAACCATTGCTGAATTAGAGCATTATCTACGTGATAAAAATGAGTTGTGTAATTATCTTGCAGACATTGTTGCGAGCTACGAAGGTAACCCTTATGGCTGGTCGAAAGTTATCTGGGATGTGGCAACAATTGCTTATCTAATCAATTCGGATTGGGTCAAGACAACACTTATTCATACCCCTATCCTGACAGATCAAGTGACATGGAGTGTGGATACATCACGTCATCTCATGCGGTACGCTCATTATTTACATCGTGACCCTATTTTTGCTGATTTATTTACGAAATTATCCAAGTTATCATAATCTGATTTAAATTTTCTATTCACTATTATCGATAGCGATTATCGAACACCATGAGTTAACAAAATCTGTACAGTTTGCTATAGGTGTATTCATGATGTCCCGTTATCGTTAAAGTAACTGAATTATTTGAGTCAGATTATGGGGTAAACGATGACGACACTCAAACCACCGCAACATCCTGATAAAAATCCGATTCTTGGTGATATTCCGCGTGTGCTGGAAGAAGGCACAGATTTCTACGAAGCTCTCCGCAATAATTTCCAAGATATTGCGCGTTTCCGCTATGTGATGAAAGAATTTTATTGGGTCAATCATCCTGATTACATTCGTGAAGTCCTTACCAGCCCAAATTTTGAGCGTAGTTTGATGGTGCGTAAATTCATGGGTGCATTCCTCGGTGCAGGGGTCTTCACCCAAGAAGGCAAAGACCACATCCAAAGCCGTGCCTTGATGTTGCCGAGTTTCCACAAGAAGCGCATCAGTCAATGGGCAGATATGTTCGTGGAGTACACAGAAGCCATGCTCGATGGCTGGCAAGCTGGCGACCAACGCGATATGTCCGAAGAGATGATGAAACTTACATTACAAGTCGTCTCAACGGCACTTTTTGGGCAAGATGCCTCCGACAATGCAGAGGAAATCAAAGCGAGTTTGCATCTAATTCAAGATAGTATCGACGGCACATATCCATTTTATGCGGCTCTCGCTCCTGATTGGTTTCCTGTGATGCGTTTTGGCAAAGTCAAAGAAGCAATTGATAATTTCCAGAACAAAACCAAAGCTCTCATCGAAGCGCGTCGGCAATCAGGTGAAGATGCAGGGGATTTGCTCAGTATGCTCTTGCTTGCCGAAGATGATAAGGGTAAATCCATGACTACTGAGCAAGTCGTTGGGCAAGTAGCTTCCCTACTCTTCGCTGGTCATGAGACGACTGCAAACGGACTATCATGGTTGTGGTATGCGCTTGCAAGAAATCCACAAGTGCAAGATAAATTACTGGCAGAGATTGATACTATCCTAGAAGGTCGTCGGGCAACATTTGAAGATTTACCGAATCTGTCCTATTCGCGGATGGTAATTGATGAAATGCTTCGACTTTATCCGCCAGCATGGTACACAGAACGCACACCACGCGAGGATGTACAATTTGGCGAGTATCTTGTTCCTGCTGGAACACCCGTCGTGGTAACCGTCATTGCAACACATCGTGACCCACGTTATTTTGACAATCCGCTCGCTTTCATCCCAGAACGTTTTGCACCTGAGAATCAAGACAGCATTCAGAAATTCACTTATTTACCCTTCGGCAGTGGCACACATCGTTGTATGGGCGATAATTTCGCTTTACTCGAAATGCAACTCATCATGATTACAATGTTGCAACGGTTCACCTATGCGATACCAAATAGTTTTGAAATTGAACCACGTCCAATTGTGACACTCGGCATTGAGGGTGGTTTACCTGTAACGGTTTCTGCGCGTTAAGTAGTCATTAAAACAAATAAGAGGCATGACAACTGTCTCTTATTTAATTATAATAGTAGTTGTAATGTTATTATTTAGAGGATATTTGAGATGACGACGCAATCTATCAACATTGCAACACAGCAAGAAGAAAGAAAGAATCGTTCTCTAATCTTTGCAGGACTAGGCTTGCTCATTTTTCTCGTATTAGGAATTTGGGGTGGTTTGCCACCAGAAGGTGAACGTGCGGCCTTCATCGGTGGAATTGTGTTCTTAGTACTAATGGTCTTCGTATCGGGCATTGCGACATGGCATCTGATGATTCGCCCACTTCCCGTCGGTCACAAGACAATCTCGCGCCCACTCGTCAACCCTGTGTATCGACAAGTGATGGCGATTCTACTAGCTATTTCTACATTGAGTTTGACTGTCGGCGGTGTATGGGATGAAATTTGGCACCGAGACTTCGGCTTGCCATTTGGCGAAGATTTATTCTGGCGACCTCATTTGTTGATGTATGGTGCTTTTTTGATTGTGATTGGCTTGGGTCTCTTTGGTTGGTATACCATCATGACCAAAGGGCGTGGAACATTGCAGCAACGTTTTCGCTCAGATCCCATCTTGGCATATCTCACCTTACTCGGCACATTCTTAATCTACTCTTTGCCATTTGACCCCCTCTGGCACATGATTTATGGTGAAGATATTTCGGCATGGAGTGTGCCACATATCATCTTAGGGACAACATTTCTATTAGTAACCATTTTATTCTTGGCATCCCAATTATCGATTATGCCTAAGCGACAATGGTCGGGTGTACAAAATATGAATTTAATGACGATTGGCTTGATTACTGTGCTCTCGTTTTTGACACCGCCACTCTTGCAACTGTTAGTGCTGGAATGGAGCATGACAGAGGGTACAGTTTCAGCAACCAGTGTTGTCGCGCAACGTCCTGAATGGATGTTACCTGCTCTGCTGACCTTTGCCACAATTTTTATCGCTAATTTAGTGACTCACGCTCTCAAACGGGTTGGTGTTGCGACCCTTGTGCTGGTCGTCGGTTATTTATTTAGACTGCTGCTCATCAGCATGGCGAGTAATCCGAATATCAATGCAGTAATGTGGTTGCTTGCTATTCCACCTGCGATTGGCGTTGATATTGTCAATGTGATTGGCTATTGGCGGACAGGTCGTGTTCCATCGTGGTTCATCAGTAGCTTAGGCGGTGTAGTGACGAGTCTGTTAATTGGCGTACCAGCTATCAATGCACTGCTTATCATTCCAGAGATTGGCTGGGTCGATTTGCTCACAGTCATCCCTGCGATGTTGATTGCTGGGGCGGTTGCTGGTTGGATGGGGTACATGCTCGGCAATTTTGCCACTGAAGTTGATAATCAGTCTGAAGGCTACGAAGTGCAACTGTTACAAGTACGTCGGGCATTACCCGTTGCGCTTATTCTATACGTAGTTTTCATTGCATGGTTCATCATCACGGCTGTCCCCCCTGTTGATGTGGCTTAGCTAACAGACTCATCATCACTATATCGTGCAGGCACAGGTTTACATGCAGTAGACCTGTCCTGTTTGAATAGGCTTCTCATGCAATTTTGCTCAAGTTAACCCGTAACAACATTATATCGTTACCTCAACACTTCTATACACAATTATCGAGTATAATATTTTGTAATAGATTGTAATGTTTATTTGGGAATTATCTTCATAGATAGTCTCCCTAAATTGATTGCATGGGAGCAAGATATGGCAAATATCGCAACACAAAATTCGCCTACAAGACGCGACGATATGTCGTCGCAAACTTGGTGGCAATTTTTAACTCGACCAGCAAACACACTCAATGCAGAAGAGCGTGAGCGTGCAAGTGCTTTGGCAGCACTTAGTTTAGTTTTCATTTTCCTAGCAATAATCTCTGTATTTGTAGGACCAATTATTGATTTGCTTGATGGAGATGGCTTCTCTCTGCCTCCACTGGAAACTATTGCGTCTTTCCCCTTACTTGGCTTGAGTTATGTACTCAGTCGCACACAACACTTCACCCTTGGGGCTTATATATCTTCATTGACCCCTGTTGTAGCTGTCATCTTCATTGCACTCACATCAACTGGAGCCGTCTCAACTGATACTTTATTTTTTATCGCATTGGGAATTGTCATCAGTGGCTTGGTTCTGGATACACGTGGAACATTCATTGTAAGCATCATTGCGGTCGCAGGACTTATTCTTTCTCATGTCTATGCTAGCGAAGCAACAACTGCGTTTCCAACGGCACCTGCCATTCTTATCGTCATCACAGGTATCTTCATTACATTTGTTAACAGGATACGTGAGCAGAATATGGAACAATTACGTCAGACGCAGAGTGAACTTCTACGAAGTCGTGATGAACTGGCTACTTTGAACCAAACCCTAGAAAATCGCGTTGCGGAACGGACTGCTGAACTCAAGGAAGCACGAGATGATGCCTTAGCTTCACAACGAATCGCTCAAGAGAACTCACGATTGAAATCTGAGTTCCTATCAACCATGTCACACGAATTGCGTACCCCACTTAATGCGATTGAGGGCTTCACTAGCATCATGCTCAGTGGGATGGGCATTGAACTTAGCCCGCGTGCAGAAGATATGACGCGACGTGTGAGTTCCAATAGCAAGCGTTTGTTACATCTCATCAATGATTTTCTGGATTTATCGCGGATTGAAGCTGGTCGCCTAGAATTGACAAAAGAACCCATTTCCCCTGAGAAATTAGCATACGAATGGAAGGATGAAGTTAGCGTTCTTGCCGATGAAAAAGGACTAGATTTCTCAATCAACATTGCACCCGACTTGCCAGAAACAATTATGGGCGATGAAGATGCTCTATCGAAGATTGGGATTAATCTCTTGGGCAATGCTTTCAAATTTACACACGAAGGCAGTGTATCTCTGACCCTAAAACCATCTGATAATGGTTGGGAAATGGCAGTTACAGATACAGGAATTGGTATTCCCTTACATGCTCAGGAATATATTTTCGATGAATTTCGTCAGGTTGACGGCTCATCCAAGCGTCTCTATGGTGGAACAGGTTTAGGCTTAGCATTAGTTCAGAAACTTGCACGCGCTATGGGCGGACGTGTGTCATTGCAAAGTGAAGTAGATAAAGGCAGTACATTCACTGTTTGGTTACCGTTACAAGTTGTTCAAGATGATTCTAAAGGAGTAAGTGAATGAGTAAGATACCCTTTGATTTATTAGCTGGCTGGGATGTCATCATCATTGATGATGAGCCTGATAGCCTCGAAGTAGCTCGCTATATCCTTGATTTTTATGGCGCAAATGTTCATACTGCAACCAATGGTCGAGAAGGTGTCGTATTGGTTGAAAAAATTCGACCACGTTTCGTGATTTCGGATCTTTCGATGCCAGAAATGGATGGTTGGGAATTTTTGAATGAATTACAATCAACTGTATATACAAGAGATATTCCAGTGATTGCCTTAACAGCGCATGCCATGAAAGGTGATCGTGAACGTGCGATTGCAAAGGGTTTTCACAACTATTTAACAAAGCCACTGACAGCAACAACATTCATGGACGAATTGCTTGTGCTCTTGTTAGATATTCCACAACTCAGCGAACATTTATCTATTTAGCAAACGAAATTGCATAAGGTAAACTCATAAATGGCAGAACCAATCTTAATTGTTGAAGATGACCCCGATGGACAAGCACTTGTCGCGCATGTTATCGATTATCTCGGTATTCCACACGAGGTTGTGGGTGATGCTGAGAGTGCGTTGGAGAAATTGTTTGCAGGGCAGAATAGTTACCAAGCTATCATCATTGATTTACAACTACCAGGAAAAGACGGTTGGGAATTACTCGCAGACATCCGCGAAAATGAACAAACTGAAACAGTCAAATGTATTGCTGTGACAGCTTTTCATACTTCAAAGATACGCGAAGAAGCACTCCGAGCAGGATTTGATGTCTACTTTTCTAAACCATTGGACGCGACACATTTCGCTCGTGAATTAGAGTCACTACTGTAAAACTATAAAAACGGAGAAAGCATCAATGGCATACCAGTTGACATGGCATATTGAGAAACAAGCACTCTTATTGACGCTTTCTCAGCAGTATTCTACTCAAGATGCAGCAAAAGCTAACAAAGAAATATCAGATATACTAGAACAATCGACAGAAAAAATTTCTTTGTTAATCGATGCTACGACTATGGAACGTCCTCACAATTTTTCTGAGATTCGTAGCACACAAAAATACATGGATAATTTCTACTTAAAGAGCATCTACGTTGCTGCTAGTGACCGATTAGTAAAACTTTCAATGATGGTTATTTTCAATCTCAGTCGTGCAGCCCTGTTTGTCTGTGATGATTTCGATAAAGCAGACTATATGCTCAGAAAACATCTCGAAAATACAACTCGAATACCACATACACTTGCTGATGATTGAAAACCAATCTCTAATCGACTTTGATGCTGTACTCATTGCGTAATTGCATCCGCACGACCTTGCCTGAATCATCACGGATGAATTTAGCCGTTTCACCAGGATTCCCAGGTACACGAATGATGAATGTGTCTGCATCGGTTGGTTCAAGAATAATTGGAGGCGCATTCAGGTATTTCAAGTCCAGCACCTGTAATTGTCCGTTGCGGATGACGACTTCACCATCGCCCCAATCGTACTTGTAACTCCCAACATAATCTTGCCAGATGGGGTCAGGGGTGCGTGTTTTCGCTGTAATTTTGGTAATTTCTGGCAAAACCAATGTGTAGGCTTTTTCGGCAACTTGATAAGGCGTGCTATCCAAGCTGTTGGTGAGGACAATCACACCAAAGTCATGCTCCCGACAAACACTGAACATGGTCAGAAAGCCTTTGTAACCGCCTGTATGTCCACTGACGACATAATCCCCCATGCGCCATGTGCGCGTACCGAGTCCATAACCGCCACTCCAATCCTCATTAACCCAATGGACACGGTGCATCTCGCGCAGATAATAGCCTGAAATTAATGGCGTTAGTCCTTTGCTGAGATGAAACTTGGCATACTTCACAAGATCATTAACGGTTGATGCCATGCTTGCCGATGGTGAGAAGGCTTTGGTTTCAATGAACGACACAGCCTCACGTTCATAATTGTCATCATATGTCAGGTAACCAATCGCCAAGCGGTCTTCGTGACCTTGCGGTTTGACGACAGTATCAGTCATGCCGAGTTGGTTCAGAATATTCTGGATAGCATCCTCCCAAGTCTTGCCTGTCACTGTTTCGATAACTTCCCCTAACAATGAATACCCAAGATTGCTATAACTATGTGCCATCAGGGGAGGCATAGTCGGATAACGTGTTTGTGTCGTTTCACGGAATTCATCCACATCTTGAAATACATTTTCTGTCCAATGCGGAATCGTGGCATCACGCGGTAAACCAGAGGTGTGTGTCAAGCAATGGTAAATTGTAATCGGCGGTGCATCGGCATATTGCAGATTAAACCATGTCACATAGTCGCCGATAGGGTCATCTAAACGTAATTGCCCTTGTTCGACCAATTGCAAGATCGCCAGTGCTGTGAACGTCTTGGTGATGCTGGCAATACGAAACCGTGTATCGAGTGTCATCGGTGTTTTGTTAGCTAAATCAGCGTAGCCATAGCCTTTGCCCCATAATAAATCCCCATTATGCACTAATCCAACAGCGACACTTGGTAATTGCTTGGTATGTTGGTTCATGATGAGCCACTTATCAAAAAGAGTGATGGAAGTCCGTAAGTCAGGATGGTCATTGATGAAGTCAGTGTTCATTGTCTACCTCTCGCACTGTATGTATACACATATTCTAACGCGAATTACAAAACTCACATATTGTAAGCCATCTGTAAGCATCATTCATTGCGTATTTGTAGATGACGATTTATCCTTAACCACATGTTTGAAAGCCAAACTTAACTGAGAGAGAAGCGATTCATGGATATTGCCCCAATTATTGACGCTGTGCGCCAAGCAGCCATGCTCTGCCGAGAAGTCCAACATAATTCACTACGGAGCATGAACAAACTCAGCAAAGATAAATCGGACACTGAACCTGTGACAATTGCTGATTATGGCTCACAGATTATCATCGGGCGTGCACTCGCTCACCATTTCCCTGATGATGGTGTCATTGCCGAAGAAGCCTCAGCACAATTTTTGGAGTTGACCACTGATAAACAAAAAGCGGAAATTATCAGTTTGCTAACGACTATTTTGGATGTGAATGTCACCCAAGATGACATCATTCGATGGCTTGACCAAGGAGCAAATCAGACCGATGCCGAGCGTTTATGGATTATTGACCCAATTGATGGCACAAAAGGCTTTGTGGCGATGCGTCACTATGCAATTGGTGTGGGCATTGTCGAAAATGGATTACCGACAGGGGCAATCATCGCGGCACCTGGTTATGGTGATGGTATTTCTGGTGATGATGAAGACGGCGCACTCTTCTACATTGAAGATGGCACACCCTACCAAGCTCCATTAATGGGCGGTGATGCTATTGCCATTCGTGTGAGCGACACCACAGACGACTTGCACGTTGTCCAAAGTTTTGAGAAACAACATGCGAGCAAAAGTCGGATGGCAATTGTGCGTGAAAAAGCGAATATGGCAGAAGCAAAAATCACTGAACTTGATAGCATGGAAAAATATGCTCTTGTCGCTAATGGCGATGCCGATGTGTACTTGCGCTTACCAAACTTGAGTAGCACTCGTCCACATATGACATGGGATCATGCTCCTGGGGTAGCACTCGTCCTTGCTGCTGGTGGCAAAGCAACTGATGTTAATGGCGAGCCACTCGATTTCTCACACGGACGTACCCTCCCCAATCGTGGGATGGTCATTAGTAATGGACAGGTTCATGAACGCTTGTTAGAGGCAGTTAATGAGTTGCTGAAAGAAGAAGCAGAGGGATAAGTCACTTGTTGACGGACAAGGCATGCCTTGTCCCTACAACCCCTTATTTTACTAGTTTTGTGTAGGATTAAGACATGCCTCAACCCTTTGTATTTTCGTATCAACTTTTTTGGTCGTGTATTAGGATGTCCCTACGAAACGCTTTAGTGACGCGCCGTTGCGCGTCTGAAAGCTAAGATATGGCAAGAGTTTACAGATTGTTCGGATATGAGGGTTTATTGTTTTTAAAGTAAGAACGAATTAAATTACCCGACCAAGCCTACATCACGTAACATTGCCAGACTTGCTGGTAAAGCATCATAAATCGCATATTGTTCATCAGGGTCAGTAACCGCATAGCCTGTACTGAGGCACAACCAGCCTTCATAATTTGACTGCTTAAGCGCATCGGCTACAGCTTGCCAATTGTAGAGACCATAACTCGGTAAGTGACCGTTACTATCTGCTAGATAAAGATACCCTAGCCGTTGACCATATGTGACGAGACATTCCAGTGGGTTTTGCTCTTCCAATGCCATATCAAACAGATAAGGTGCAATCCGTACATGCGGATTATCTTTGATAGCATCACTGAATTTGACTGCTTGTGTGATGTTATTCAAGAATTGCGTGTGATACCGATGGCGCGGTTGCATGTGAAGCGTTGTTCCGAGCGCGTAAGCAAGGTCAGAGACAGTCCGCAAGAGCCAAATCATCAACTCACTTGCGATTTCTTCCGCGCTCCGATGAGGTGTTAAGTCGGGTGTTGTCAATGTACCCCAGTGTGGCACAAAAACAACATTTGCACACTGCAAATCGACAGCCGTTGCCATTGCTTGACGCATTCGACCAATCGCAAATTCACGCACCGCAATATCAGGGGATAAGTAACCATCCATCTTGCCCAAATGCACCGACGCAACCTCTAAATCAGTCTCGTTGAGGGCTGTGGCAATCTCTAATAATTGACTATCCAGATTATCCGTCCACAAATCAATCCCATCGAAGCCTAAATCGTACGCCAGATGAATCTGATCCGCAATCGTCCGCGCAGGTAACATATCCACTTGAATCGCTAATTTCATTTTTTGGTTCCCATTTCAGTTACGACGTGCAACAAAGACCATCGTGCGACTATTGTCTTGCAATGCCCCTCGTTTCCAATCACCATAAACGTGTTCGATAGTAAATCCAACATCTGCAAGAGACGTACTAATTTCCTCATGACTACGAAAACGCAGTGTGCTTTCAACGATGACAGTGTCACCCGTATCAAGGAAAACATTATGTCCCTCAAAATGCACAAGGCTATCTTGAATACCTGTTACCTCAACCCATGTTTCCATCGTGCCATGTGGAGAATCAAACTTGAAGTAACTATCTGTTTTGTTCCATTGTTCCCAGCCACGCGCCATTGGATTACGCGCCTCAAAAGCTAAATAGCCACCAGACTGCAATCCACCATGAATAGACTGTAAGGCACTTAACCACTCGGCATCATCAAGGAAAATTTGAGCAACATTGCCTGTCATAACGAGCAAATCAGCTTGTGCTTGACCAATTGCACTTGCATCCCCTTCAAGCCATGTCACGTTTTCAGCATTAGCTTGTTGTTTTGCAACCGCCAGCATCGCCGATGATGGGTCAACACCAATGACATCACGCTCAGAGGTCACGAATTCGCGTGTCAATAAGCCTGTGCCACATCCCAAATCAATGATGCGCTTCGCATTAAGTTCATCCGCTAAAGCCAGATAGAAATCGGTATCGATACCACGCGGATTTTCAATGTCATAAATAGCAACTAGACGCGGGTCAGTATAATGTTTATCAAGTTTTGTCATGCGCTAATCTATCTAAACCGTCACTAAATCTCATGTTGGTGCCTAAAACAAGGGTTTCTGCCGTTCCAATTCAACCTCTTTGACCAAGGCATCTTTGCGATCATCTGCTTCTGAGAGCAAATCACGCGCACTTTGCATACCACTTTCGCCTGATGCACCCAACATATCCGCCAATTCCGAGATGCGTGTGGTGGTTTCTTCTAATTCGGTTAAGTGTGATAGCGTGCGCTTGCCAATTATCTCTTTCTTAACGTGGAAATGCTTATCGCCAAAACTCGCCAATTGTGGCAGATGTGTCACACATAATACCTGATGCCCTTCGGTCAGTGTCCAGAGTTTTTCACCGACAACCGCACCTAAACGCCCACCGATACCTGTATCAATTTCGTCAAAGATGAGTGTTGGCGTGTAATCCGCTTGCGTAAGCACTTTCTTGAGGGCAAGCATAATCCGTGCTGCCTCACCACCTGATGCCACCTTTGCCAGTGGTCGGAGGGGTTCACCAGGGTTTGCACTCAGCAAAAATTCAACATCTTCTATACCAGAGCTATCGAATTTATAGCGTTTACCATCTTTGCCATATGCGCCGTCAGGGTCTTCCGTGCGTGTTCGACGAACCTCAAATTGAGATTGCTCCATGCGTAAATCGCCGAGTTCGCGCACAATTTTCTTGGCGAGAGCACGTCCAGCCACTTCTCGAACTTTACTGATGCGTTCACTTAATTCTCCAATATGGCGCAGTGTTTTCTCTTCTTGCTTACGGAGTTCTTCAAGTCGTTCTTCGCTGTGGTCGATGCTCTCTAGCTCTTCACGGACTCTATCCGCATAATCGAGCAAACCTTGCACTGTATCCACAGAATAGCGTTTCTTGAGTTTCTTGATGAGGTCAATACGCTCTTCCAATTCATTGAGTCGCGCAGGGTCGTGGTCAAGCGCATCCACATACCGCCCCAAATTGAGCGCGAGTTCTTGTGCGCCAGTAGCAAGCTCTTGCGCGAGGTCGTAATCATCTTTTGCAGACGCATCCAGTTGCACTAATTTTTCCATGGCAGTCGCTACCTGTTGCAAAGCATCGACGGCTGGCACGAAATCATCATCTTCTTCTGCCGATAGTAAGCCAAAAGCACGGCTGGATAATTCTGATAATTTTTCACTGTTCGCAAGTCGATTGTACTCCGTCATCAAGCCATTTTCTTCATCCGCTTTGAGGTCAGCTTTATCAATATCATCGACTTCATAACGCAGGCGGTCTGCTTTGCGTTGCAGAGCATCTTTGTCTTCTGTGAGCACTTTAATATCGCGTCGCAAGCTATAGAGTGTGTTGACCACTTCGCTGAGTGCCTCACGCACTTCGAGCAAATCAGCATAACGGTCAATCAAGTCCATGTGAGCGCGTGGCTTGAACAAAGATAAATGTCCACTTTGCCCGTGAATATCGACTAAAATTTCGCCAACATCACGCAACACATCGGCATTGCAAGTCAAGCCATTGATGCGACATGCACTACGCCCACTTTTACGCACCTCACGCGACAATGTCAGAAAATCGGCTTCGTCTTCACGGTGAATTAGCTCAGCATCCATCAAAATAGGGATAACTTGTGCTTTCGCCTGTCCATCGAGTGCAAACACCCCTTCGACAATCGCTTTATCTGTTCCTGCACGCACAGAGCCTTTATCCGCTTTGATGCCGAGCAATAGCTCCACCGCGTCAACGACAATCGATTTCCCTGCGCCTGTTTCCCCTGTGATGACGTTGAAGCCTTGGTTGAATTCAACTGTGAGTTTATCAATGATGGCAAAATTCTGAATTCGGAGTTCTTCTAACATAGGTTTTTGTTTCTAACTCTCGCACACTATCCCGATTGGTCTTTAATGTTACTGTGATTACGATTTTGATGATACGCCTAAGCGTCTAAGTTTTGTAAGATTTAATGGATGGTTATGGGTATTTGGTTTTTAGTGCTTGATATTTAGAGTATTCATCCTGTCAGTTTTCGATGTTTCTAAAATTCATCCAATACCAAGCAAGGTGTAGGGGTTTGCTACAGCGAACCCGTGACACACGATTAAACACATTGGGTGTCATGTACGCCACCCTTACTCTTCAACACGTCAATAATTGATGCGATTCGACATCTTCTTAATCATCATACGCCAAAGTCACCTACCGTCTCAGATTGCGATAGATAAAAAATGCCATAATCCCTGTGCAAATGACGACAGGCAAATACGTATCGACAAGAAACGGCAGAAAATTCGATAAGCCGACTTGTTGGTCAGGTATCTCAGAGGCAAGTTGGAATAAAACCCATGTAAACCAGAGACCGAAGATGGTCGATGGCGATAAGAGAAAACCAAGCACCACACCTGAGACACCAATTTGTGGTGAATAGCGACCAACACGCCGATTCGTCAAGCGTTTGACCACAAGGCTGATGAGCAATCCACCAGCAAAGCCCAAGAAAATACCAAGCAAGAGAAAATCTGCAAACAAGAAGACTGTGTTCACTAACCAACTGATGATTGCCGATGCAAAGAAGATGAAGACTTGGTCAATGCGCGAGGCAGTGTAGCTACGCCCTTGATAATCATCATCAACTTCACGCGCAATATAGCCAATCTCCATGCGTACAGCACACGCACTACACAACAAACGATTCGTCCGAATGCCTCGCAGATAGAAATCTTGATACAGCAAATTGACATCGCGCTTGCAATCTTTTAACGGACAATTGTGCCAACGCTCTTCACCTGCTGCGAGTTGGTCGGATTCTGTTATCTCTGATGGTGGAGCAGGAATAGGTGCTATCTCGCTACTTTGTTCAGGAGTCATCATGACATACTATCCTAGATGCGCCGTTGCAAGATGCCCCAAGCGGCAGCGCCCATACTAAATGAGCAAATCACAATGCTGAACAAGTTCGGCACAATGAACAAATAGGCGACAATTGCCCCTGCTGCAATCCCTACACCACCGACCAAGTGCATTTGTCGTGTCACGCGCTTACCCGCCAAGCGTCGCGCGAATGGAGCGGCTGCACCACCTGCGCCACCACCAATTAGAAAAGCGAAGTAAAACCACACAAAAGACGAAATCACGTTGGCGATTAAACTTGCAACAAACATCACACCCAATACCACCAGATTATCGCGTTGTGTGCCTTGGAAAAAACGATCATCGGACTTACAGACTTCTTCACGCGCCATATACCCCATTTCGACACGCACCGCACATTTGCTACACATCAAGCGGTTGCTACGAATGCCTCGCAAGTAAAAATCTTCATAGAGCAAATCGACATCACGCTTGCAATCCTTTAGCGGACATTCTTGCCAGCGTTCTTCACCAGCCGCGATTTGGTCAGCATCAGTAATTTCTGCTGGCGGAGGAGGTGGCGTTGTCGTCTCATTATTTGTGGTTTCAGGTAGGTCACTCATCCGATTTCCTCAATGATTTCAGTGTTTTGATGGTTGGTAAACTACGATTAACACGCGGTTCTAGGCGGTCTAACAAGGAGCGATAGAAGTAGTTGCGCTCACGCATCCGAATGAAGCGACTCACATGCTCACTCGCTTGAATATACAGAATATCATCATCTACCATTTGCGCCAATTGTGTACCATCAACGGTGATAATCGTATCATTACGATTTTCCGTACTCAGGCGCACTGCAACTTGTGACCCTTCCGATAACACAATCGGACGATCCATACTCAGATGCGCTGCTGTTGGCACAATTAGCAAATTTTTGAGGTCAGGTGGCAGAATCGGTCCCCCTGCTGCCAAAGCATAAGCCGTTGAGCCTGTCGGTGTCGAAACTATCAGTGAATCGCTGTTGTAGGTCGTTGCCCAGTGTTGGTCGATGTATAAATCCATCTGCACCATTGAGCCAGCCGATAAGCCACTAATTACCACATCATTGAGTGCATCTTCTTGATGAATCCGTATATTATCACGCTCCACAATGGCTGTAATCATCATGTGGCTTTCAATCCAATAGTTGTCACTGAGCAGTCGCCCTAGACAGGCTTCCCAATCATCAGGGTCGGCAACTTCAGTCAGAAATCCGAGCCGTCCCATGTTGATGCCCAGCACGGGAACTTCAAATTCTGCACATAGACGCGCAGCCCGTAGCATTGCACCATCACCGCCAATAGCAATCACCATATCACTTTGGGAAATGTCCTGACGCACATCATCAGGTATCCACACTTCGTAGTGCCATGTTTCAATCCCATGTTGTTGTAGTGTTTGTTCGATGCGGTTGCCCACATGTTCAGTTGATGGGCGTTTGGGATGTCCTAAGATACCCACAGTATTCAGAGTCAGCACAGCTAGTCCTATTCAATGATGGCAAACAACTAATTCAAGTCTACCGATACCCACATATTATAACCATACATTGTTAAAGAGCATTCAACATTCGTTGATTTACTATGATGTAATTTTAGCACATTTGTTCAAAGCTGTTGAGTCGGAAAATGGTGTTTTAATTGTTTGTTGCTTGCCGATGAATCCGCAAGCTAAACAAATCACACCGACACAAGGTCAGCATTAAGAGCATTTTGTCGGCTTTTGACAATTCAAGAAATAATTAGACAGCATTATTTCAATGGGTTTGGCACGCTAAACCACTACAAATCTCAATTTTATTAGGTATAGGGGAATGACCCGTCATGCCCAATTAATTTTCATAACACCAAGAGCATCAGGTGTTGCCAGTAGCTTGCCTTTTTGAGTTTGATATGGTCTGATATGTATTATTAATCTGACAGCATAAGGAATGTGCATGAAACCCGAAATTTTAAAATTTGACCCAAGCACAGAATTTTTTATTGAAGAAGGTTGCTACATCACCGAAAACTCTAGCTCTGACAATGACCCTGATTTGAGCATTGCACAAGCGCGTGTACCCGTTGGGGTGACGACCCGTTGGCATCGCTTGCACGGCACAATCGAACGCTATGTGATTATCTCTGGTAAGGGGCGCATGGAAGTCGGTGATTTGCCTCCGCGCGAAATGACAGCAGGAGATACCGTCATCATTCCACCAATGGTACGTCAGCGCATCACAAATATTGGCGACGACGATTTAATTTTCTTCGCCTTATGTAGTCCACGCTTCAAACAAGAAGTCTATGAAGATATTGAAGAACAAGAATCATAGCCAGTTAGCAGATCAACAAACACGCATCAATCCAGTCTTTTTATGACCTAATGCTGATGGCTAACTACCCTAAAACTGTACGCGAATTCGCATCCGACCGAGCAGAATTTCGTCGCCATTGCGGATTAATGTTGGCACAGCAGGCGTTAGTAACTTGCCACGAATGTATGTACCATTGGTGCTTCCCATATCAGCGATGTAAAGGCGACCACCAAGCAAATACATTTTAGCGTGCTGACGGGATAAGCCACATTCCAGTGCGCCGTAGGGAGTCAAATTGAGTTGTTTATGGTCTGGATATTCATAACGTCCGAACTCAAATTCGTCACCTTCAACAACGGTGATAGATTCTTCGTAGCCTTTGATGGTCAGCTTCACTTCACGGGAGTTGCCAAGTGAGGCTGTGCCATCTGCTGAGCGATTTTGCTGAGCAACTAGCGATTTGATGGTTTGGTCTTGTTTTAGTGTAACGGTTCTAACAGTATCCATGAAATTTATCCCTTTGTGATAATAGCGAACATATTGATTTTTTGCTACAATGAGTTGATTCAAAAATGATTTAGTGTTGACATATAATTACATCTTAATGTTATAAAGCGTAATGTCAAGTTAATGTCTTAATTTTCAGACAAGTGAAACTCTATAGATAGAATCTGTAAGGATTACTAGTACAGTTCAGGATGCCAGTGATTCTTCTTTTATGATGATCTCAATATCACGCATACCAAAAGGATGTTGCAAGAAATAGTCACACCCTGCTTGACGTGCATCCGCTTCCGAACCACCTCCTGTAATAGCAACAATCAGACTCTTAGCGATTTGTGCATTGTCGCGCATATTTTTGATGGTGGTATAGCCATCCCATGTGTGTGTAGGCATCCGCAAATCGACAAAGATAATGTCTGGTGATAATTCTTGTGCGAGGTGATAGCCTTCTTTGCCACTTTGAACGCCCATCGCTTGGATGTCATAACGAGATAGATGGGCTTCCATAAGTTTGAGGTTGGCGATTGCATCATCAATGATAAGAGCTTTGGTCATGAGAATACCTTAAGTGAGATAATAATGTATCAACTATACATAACTCTTTATCAATTAAGTGTTGAGATTTTCTCGTCTTCTTAGACTAGTAATTCTATAGTAGATATGTCGTGCACTCTTCAAATGCGAGTTGTTGGCAGTAAATCAAAAAGAGGCAACTCCATCAAAGTTGCCTCTTACTGTATCCATTGACTTTATTAGATATTTTAGCGGAACATTATCTGTGCTGATAGCCGCCCGAATAAAATTTCATTGCCTTTTTGCAATAGCTCTGGTTCATTCGGGGCGAGACGTTCACCGCGTAGATATGTACCATTTGTGCTACCCAAATCGGTCAAATAAATTTTTGCATCTTCCATATGCACTTGAGCATGTTCGCGCGAAACTCCTCGGTCAGCAGCACCATACGGTGTTAGGTCTACCTGATGTTTTTCTTGCGATAAATCAAAGCGTCCGAGAACAATCACTTGCCCTTCTTTAATTTCGATACGTTCAACCATGCCTCGCACAAGGAGCAAAAATTCGCGTTTTTCTGTCTTATCTAATTCATCAGTTTCAACTTTAGATTGAGCATTGATGGCGCGTTGCAAGAGCGGATTATCTTTCGATAAAACGGTTGTATCTTTTTTGGGGTCGTATTCAGCCATGAGCGTGTCCATACTACAAATTGTATATCTAATAGCGTATGGCACTTTAGCAGGTGTGTCAAATCTTTTTTATAACAATTTTAATTACGGTTTTGACTTAGTATTTAACCGTAAATTCGAGGCTGTGAGCTTTGTATGCTAGGACATCCTGTTAGATGTCTCTACAAAACACTGTAGGAACGTGCAAGGGCGTATCTTAAAGCCTAGATATAGCAAGAGTTTGTTGATTTTTTGGCTAGCTCTTATCCCGATGATTGCGTTTTGAGATATAGCCCACGATATAAACTATCTAAATCTTGTGCCAGACGGTCTATCCCATACCGACGTAACATAGTAGCTTGTGCGGATTGCATATCAGGTTGTGTTTCTAACACCTCAAGAACTGCTTCCGTGAGTTGTGCAACATCCCCTGATGATACGAGTGAACCATAGCGACCATTATCGAGCAAATCAGCCACACCCCCAACATCAGTGGCAACCACAGGACATTGTGTTGATAAGGCTTCGATAATCGGAACAGGTGTCCCTTCATTGAGGCTACTATTGACCAAAACATCTAAATCACTGTAGATATGCTCTAAATTTTGTTGCCACCCTGTAAAAATAATGTGTGACGCAATGCCTAATTCCTCGGCATAGGCTTGGAGAGACTCACGTTCTTCGCCATCCCCAATGATAGCAAAACAGGCATTTGGCTGATGCACGAGAACCTGTGATGCCATCTGCAAAAACAGTCGATGATTCTTCACAGGGAGTAAGCGTCCAATAATGCCGATGAGTGGTGCATCGCTTGCAATGTTCCATGCCTTCCGAAAATCGCCTTGATGCCGACTACTTTCAGCGAAGGTATGCAAATCATAGCCCATTGGTAAAACTGTGATGCGACTTCTACGGGTGATGCCATAAGTTTCAACCAGTTTTTGGCGCAAACTCTGTGAGAGTGTGATGATGCTATCTGATAAATTTGCCCCGAAGCGTTCAGTATAAATGAAGATAATTGTACTGAGGCGATTGTAGTAGCCATCAAAAGGATACTCATGCAGTGTATGGACAACGACAGGCACACCTGCTAAACGCGCTGCAATCCGCCCAACATAGCCTGCGCGTGTGTTGTGTGTATGGACTATATCAGGCTTGATGTCGCGTAATATTTGTGTCAAACGCCAAATAGCCGAAAGTGAGCCGAGTGGACGTGTGTACCCTAATTCAGGCACAATCATCGGTTCGATACCATAGCTCTGAGCAAGTGAGCTTAGATTATCTTTTGAGTCTGCTTCTGCAAAACCAATTAATGTTGAGTCATAAGCTAAATCTTGTAAAGCACTTGTTAGTAGAATCGCTTGCAAGGCAGGACCACTAATATCAAGGTGGGCAACAATGCGAACAATGCGTTTAGCTTGCTGAGGTGTTGTCATAAATGGGTATCATCTGATTGAGCGTAAGAGACCCATAGTTTAATGAAAACTATTCACCGTGCCAGAGTCATTTGTGTTCAGCTTGGCATTCGATTAAAGCCCATTGTCACAGTCGTCCCTTCATTGGGTTTGCTTTTGATATGCAGTTCATCAGTGTGAAGATCCATAATTTGCTTCACAACCGATAGCCCTAGCCCAAAACCGCGCCGACTCCGTGGTGTCTCTTGCCGATAAAAACGCTCATAGACACGATACTTCATATCATCGGACATACCAATCCCTTGGTCAATCACATCAACGAACACCAACCTATCAACTGGACGTAAACGCACGATAATATCACCATAATTCGGCGAGAAAGTAATCGCATTGCTCAGGACTTCTTTGAGCGCTTGAACAGCGAGGTCATCATGGATGAGCACATCATATCGCGTCTGTTCACTTTCGAGGAGTATGCGACCTGCATAAATGCGTCGATAACCTTCTACCACTCTTGCAACTAATTTATAAAGATCACTTACTCGGATTGTCCAACGTGAATGTTCGTCCAGTTTTGTTATCAGTTCAAGTTTGTCAATCAGTGCATTGAGTTGTTCGAGACTGTTATTAATGAACATCACATCTTGTGAGTCCGCCAACTGCTCGTGTTTACGCATCATATCGTACACTTTATCGTGAATCTCATTCAACGGTGCACGGAATTGATGACTCGCTTCTCGCATGAAATCTGTCAAAAGATGACTACGGTCTGCTACTTGTTGGTCTGTAAAATCTGTAACCGCAGTGAAGACACCACGAATAGATTCATCAATCACAATCGGTACAGAAGACATCAAGACATGAGTTTGCCTACCATATGGCTTCGTGATGACAACAGGTATATTCGTTTCGTGTTTACCTGTTGTGAGTGCAATGCTCATCGGTGACTCTGTCGGTGGTATGACCGAACCATCTTCATGGCGCATTTTCCACCCATGCGGACGTGGCGTTGTTTCGTTCATCTGTGCGGCTGTCAAACCGAGTATTTTTTCAGATATAGGATTGTTGTAGACGACTTCTCGCAGTTTATTATGTGTCACCACACCAACAGGCAATGCATCACATAGTTGACGATATTCGATAGCAATTTCTTGTGAAATTAATTGCTCTGCACTCAGATTTTTGAACACATCCTCTAATAGAGCTATCCCTTGAGGGTCTTTAATATACTCGCTCATGAGTGTTTTGATGGCATCGGACATACAAGTTTCCTGCGACTTAGTAATGCGCTGATAGAGTGAATACCTAGTGGATAGGTATACGAGTGTGCTTACAACTAAGCTAAGTACAACACTACACGATTGTACTGCCGATTAAGATATGACACAAACTATCTCAGTGGGGTACGGTGCCATTGCGAGATAGGATGTTACTTACAGTGTAACACACTTAACTGTTTCTTGGTTGTAACATTTATGATACATGATATTCATCATACATCACCCATTACATTTGACAGTATCATCTTATTGTGCCCAATCACTTTACCAACAACCAATAATCAGTGACCGCTACCAAATTTTGCTTATTCTTTTCTAACAGGTATATGCCATAATATTGCGCGAAAATCACTTGATAATTTAAATAATCTCATAACGGGAGTGTTTGCTAGATGAGCAATACCTATACCTTTCAAGCAGAAACCCAGCAACTGCTCGATATTCTGATTCATTCGCTGTATACCGAGCACGAAATTTTCTTGCGTGAATTGGTCAGCAATGCCTCGGATGCGCTGAATCGGATGCAATTCCAGCAGTTAACGGATAGCAATGTACTCGACCCTGATGCCAATCTCGAAATTCGCATCGTTGTTGATGAAGATGCCAAAACGCTGACCATCAGTGATACAGGCATTGGCATGACACGCGAGGATATGGTCGAAAATTTGGGGACAATTGCCAAGAGTGGCGCGAAGAATTTCTTGGAAGCCCTCAAGGATGCGCCGAATAAGGATGCTACTCAGAATATCATCGGGCAATTCGGTGTCGGTTTCTACAGTGCGTTTATGGTCGCCGATAAAGTGCGCGTTGTCAGCCGTAGCTACCAACCTGATGCCGAAGCTGTTGCATGGGAAGCCACAGGAGGCACAGAATACACCATCGAATCAGCAGAGCGTGACTCACGCGGAACAGATGTCATCCTCTACCTTAATGACGATGATGCTGATGAATTTCTCAAAGCATGGAAAATTAAAAATGTCATCACTAAACACAGTGATTATGTAGCATTCCCGATTTTTGTCGGCGAGGATGAAGAACCAGCTAACAAACAACAAGCGATTTGGCGACAATCACCACAAGAAGTTGAAGAAGAGCAATACAACAACTTCTATCAGATGCTCACACTGGATTTCAATCAACCGCTTCATACAATTCATATGCGTGCTGATGTGCCGATGCAGTTCTACACACTTCTATTTATCCCATCGACTGCGGAAGCATCGCCCTTTAGCCCACGCAAAGAACCAGGCTTGAAGCTCTATGCACGTAAAGTCCTGATTGACGAATACAACAAAGACTTACTTCCTGAATATTTAGGTTTCGTTCAAGGCGTTGTTGATAGTGAAGATTTACCTCTCAATGTCAGTCGAGAGAGTATCCGTGCTGACCGCATTATGGCGAATCTCAAAAAGACCGTCACGGATAAAGTCTTGCGCGAACTGAAAGACATGGCAAAACGCCAAACAGAAGATTACCTCGAAATTTATACTGAGTTCGGGCGTTATCTCAAACAAGGTGTGGTCATGGATCCCGCAGCTAAAGATGACTTACTGCCTCTATTGCTCTTTAACACCAGCCACGACGATGACCCTGATATGTTCTACAGCTTACAAGAATATACCGAGCGCATGGTCAGTGGGCAGGATGAAATTTACTATGTGATTGCCGACGATTTCCATAGTGCCAAACGTAGTCCACACTTAGATGCTTTCCGTCAGCGTGGGATTGAAGTGCTGTACTTTGCAGACCCTGTTGATTCGATGTTGCCGATGGGCTTGACTGAATTCAATGGGTATGCCCTGCGCTCTGTCGATGAAGCTGATATTGACCTCAAAGATGTCGGTGAAATTAATGAAGAAGATGAACAAGAACCGATTGCCGAAGAAACCTTCGAGACACTCGTCGGACGAGTAAAAGCTGTTCTCGGTGAGCGTGTGTCCGATGTGCGCGAGAGTAAATCATTGGTCGGCAGTCCAGCGCGTTTAGTCAGTGATGATGCCAATGGGGGTCGCCATATGTACCGCATCAATCGCTTACTGGATAAAGATTACCAGTTGCCTGTCAAAGCACTTGAACTCAATCCACGTCATCCCCTCTTGCACAATGTCACCAATTTATTGCAAGGGAACGGCGATAATCCCCTGATTGATGTCGTCATTGAACAAGTTTTTGAAACGGCACTTTTGCAAGATGGTATCCATCCCGACCCAGCAGCGATGGCAGACCGTCTGACTGCACTGATGCAAGCCGCGACAGGCTCATCTGATGGTGTTGATTTTTCGCGGGTTGCACCCATCCGCCAAGAGCCTGCGCCAACTGTCGAAGGTACAGAGGGCATTTCTACAGAAGACTAAATCACACCTCAAAAATCGCGGACTGTAACCTTATTTGTAGGGACACGATGCGTCGTGTCCGCCGATATAAACCAAAATTTTGAGGACGTATATTTGTACGTCCTTTTTGTATGCCACCTACGAAAATCTGTGCTAGACTGTAAGCGTACACCCACAGGAGTTCGTGACCATGAACAATCAATTATATTATGGCGATAACCTCGATATTCTGCGTGACCACATTGACGATGAATCTGTTGACCTCATCTACCTTGACCCACCCTTCAATAGCAATCGCAATTACAATGTTCTTTTCCGTGATGAAAGTGGCGACGAGAGCGAAGCCCAAATCACTGCTTTTGAAGATACATGGCATTGGGGCGCAACTGCCGAAGAAACCTATCACGATTTACAGGTTAATGCACCATCGGGGGTGGACACTGCCATTGAAGCCATGATGACCTTGCTTGGACGCAACCAAATGACCGCTTACTTGGTGATGATGACCGCCCGACTGGTTGAATTGCACCGTGTGCTGAAACCGACAGGAAGCCTCTACCTACATTGCGACCCCACTGCTAGCCACTATCTCAAAATTATGCTGGATGCAATTTTTGGTCCAACTATGTTCCGAAATGAGATAATATGGCGGCGTACAGGTTCACACAATACCCGAAGGTCATATGGTCCTATACACGACGTAATATTGTATTATACAAAATCCAATGACTACACATTTAATGTGGTGAGACGACCATATATGAAAAAGCATGTTGAAAGTCGCTATACATTGGATGAAACAACAGGTAAATATAAGTTTACTAGCGGAGGAAATATATTAACTGGAGCAGGTGCTACAAATGGAGATTCTGGAAAGACATGGCGAGGATTTGATCCCTCTGCAAAAAACCGTCATTGGGCGATTCCAGGATATCTAGCTAAACAAATGCCTACAGAATTTGAAAATCTTGGGGTACTTGAAAAATTAGAAGCTCTTTATCAAAAAGGTTTGGTCGAAATAAAGAAGGGCAATGCGTGGCCCACACCTGTAAGATATTTAAGTGACTCAGATGGACAACCACTTCAGGATATTTGGGCATATCAACCCTATACAGAAGGTATTGTTCATGGAACAGAAGAAGGAATTGACCAAGATGTTGCTTGGTTAGGAACAACAGCCCCTGAAAGATTAGGTTATCCTACTCAAAAGCCGACTTCATTATTAGAGCGCATTATCTCTGCCAGTTCCAAAGAAGGGGATGTGGTGCTTGATCCTTTCTGTGGCTGTGGCACGGCTATTAGTGCTGCTCAAAAATTGGGACGCAAGTGGATTGGCATTGATGTCACCTACTTGTCGATTTCCTTGCAAAAATATCGCCTCAAAGATGAATTTGACCTGTCATCAGGCACAGATTATGACATTATTGGTGTCCCAACCACATTGGATGCTGCTAAAGCTCTCGCCACTGATAGTGATAATGATGGACGCTATCAATTCCAATTTTGGGCGTTATCTTTGGTTGATGCCAAACCACTCGGCGGAACAACAGGCAGTCGCAAAGGCAAAAAAGGCAGTGACAAAGGCATTGATGGCACAATCAATTTTTATGATGGTGATGCTAAAAAATATGCTAAAGTCATCGTGCAGGTCAAATCAGGCAAGGTCAAATCAGGCGATATTCGGGATTTAGTCGGCACAGTCGAACGGGAAAAAGCAACCATTGGGGTCTTCATCACCCTTGAAAAGGCGACACGCGATATGGAAAAAGAAGCGGTCAGCGCAGGCTATCATGAATCATCTTTCTGGCAACAGAAATATCCCAAAATTCAAATTCTCACCATCGAAGATTTACTGGATGAGCGTGAAATCGACATGCCCCCTGCTTATTTGTCTCACAAGCAAGCCCAACGCATCATGAACATGCCCAAACAAGAAAAATTGCTTTAGCTAGATTTTCATAGTACAAGACCACATTAATTTGTAGTTATTTTTTGGTGGACAAGGCATGCCTCAACCGTTTATATTTTCGTATCAAATTTTTTGGTCGTGTAGTAGAAACGTGCAACGGCGCATCCTTTTTATAATGTCTTCGTGTGCTTCGTGCCATCGTGGCTAAAAAATAGGTATACAAACGGGCGACATGGATGTCGCCCCTACAAATTGTTGTGTTTACCTTGCTTAAACAGGAATCCCAAAGAAGATGATATAGCTCAGGAAGCCTGTCACCGCGCCGATATGCAAGAACGACACTTGTTCTTCGCCACGATTACCAAAAATCAATAAGCCGAGTGTCGCGCTAAATGCCAATTCGCCAATTGGAATCACATTGTTGAAGTCACGGACATACATCGCAAGCGCGGCTGTCACCATCGCAATCCCGAACGATACAGCAAAGGCAACCATGCGGTTACTACTCACCCATTCCGATGCACGCACACTAACATCAGATTTTCGCATGGCGTAAGTGATGGTCAGTGGGAGCAAAACCCCTGCCAAACTGCGAACACCGACATTCAAGTCGCGCATCATCTCACTGACAACATAACTTGCACCGAATAAGAACAGCATCAAGGGCACACCATAACTAATTGCCAATCGCAATGCCGCTGAGAAGATATTTTCAATCGGGTTATCACTGTCTGATGGTAAGAAATCACGTTTACTTTTAGAACCCATCGGGGTCATCAATTGACTAATTTCGACTGCATTAAAGCCTTGGTCTCTTAAATAAGACCGAATTTCGTCTGATGACGTGTTCTCTTGCATAAGATAGTGAACTTGTTCTTGTGCATCGTTTAAGTTAAGTGCCTGTTGCATGATGTGTCTCCTTTAAGACAATATTTTTGTTGATGTCTTCATCATGACAGACGATTTATTTCACCCAAAGTACCTGCGGATAATATCTAAAAATTGAAATTATAGTATTGGGAAGTGATATAAAGCAGTGTTAATCTGGGATTCTCATGGCTGATGTTTTTTGTGCCACAAAGGGCGTAGGAGACTGTAACCAATGCTTATCTGGAGCAAGCCCACAGGCACAATCAACCACAGGTAAGGCGATTGTTGCAAGGCTTCGGTCTGCATCAAGAATTGTTGGGTAATAGGGGCAAATGTGAACCAGAGACCCAGCCCAATCATGAAGAGACCCACGACAATACGCCCAATCCAAACAAGGCGACGTGAGAAAAAACTTATGATTAATCGTCCAAGATGCTTGAGCCAGTTCATCACATTCCACTCTGATGATGCAGATTATCTCTGATTCTAGTTGAGGCAGTCCTGAATGCAAGTGAGGACTTTACTCTTGTCCATCATCGCTTCTGCAAAATAATCGCGCCTTTTTCGTTATCAACTTCACCAAGTTTGACTACATCAAATTCATCCAGCCAGCGTTGGACAATTTGCGTTTCGTCTTGGCGGTGCGTGTCGTCCATGAGGATAATTGCACCTGAATTGAGGCGATGGAACAGAATCGGCATCGCAGGATAGCGCACCATCGGCTGTGGATTATCTTGTTGTGGTGGTCCATCAATAGTGAGAAAGTCGATACTATGGATGAGATCAAATTCGGTAGGGTCGTACCATTGGTAGGTTGTGTCATGAATTGTGACATCGGTCAGAGGTGCATGAATGACTGTAGCCACATCAATCATCTGATGCAATTCGATTTGTTTACGCGCTTGCTCAGCAAAAAATGGATGATGGTCAATGGCTGTAATCTTGCCTTCCGTTTCAATCTGCGAGAAAAAATAGCCTGTAATTAGGGTCGAAACGCCACCACCGAGTTCTAATACGTTAGCTGGTTGATATTCGTTGAGCAAACTATAGAGCAATAAGCCGAAATCTGGTGCAATTGACCACTTCCGCATCGGTGGCATGGGGGCATTGAGCGCACCAAGCATCGTCAGCAAATTGAGCAAGGCTTCGAGTTGTTCGTAGAGTAATTCTTGTCCACGTTCGAGGTCATCAAGGCGCGTGAGAATTTTTTGCAAGAGTGCGTTGGTATCATCGTTAGATGTCATCAATTCATCCTAATAGTATGCGATGTGAGTCTATAGGTTGATGATACCGCGTTCTGGTTTTTCTGCCGTATGATTGGCTCAGAAGTATGGACGATTGCGAAAGGTTTCTAACAGTGAGGTAACACGTCCAGGCTTTGTAGCAAAGAATTCAGCATCCACCACACCATCGTAGCCTTCAATATCCGCAAGATGTCGATCTTCGAGGCGATTAAAACCCATAAACCAATCCATGAAAAGACGTTTAGAGATTTCATTTTGGTAAACAGTGATGATATTTTTATGACGTGAATCTTGTGCGATTTTTGTATATAAGTCCTCGACAATAGCTTGTTCACCTTCCAGTGCTTGGATGAAGAAGCCATCGCGGTAAAGTAACATGCCTGTCACATTGAGGGTTTTATTATTTTTGCGTGCTATAGTCAAAATATCCATGAGTTCCGCATCAGGCACTTCTTTTTTATATGCGACACTAAAATAGACTAATGTAACCAGTGGCATTGATTATCTCCTTGCTATCGTGAGATTATCCAATAATTTTTATATGGATGCAATTCATCAATTTTTTCTCTAATGTAGTGTCTTTTATCACGATGATAAATGACTACAAATTTAGTAATCAGTGTTTCCATTTATTGACAACTTGTCTAAAAATCTTATGGCATTAAGACAAAATGAGTCGTATAATTAATCTAATGATGATTAGATTAGCGAAGGTCAGTTATGGCTACTGTTGAAAAAACCGTACAAGATTATCTTGGTTTTGATTATTACGGCTTAGACGAAAAATTAAGCGACAAGCAACGAGCAACACGCGATAAAGTACGTGCGTTTGTCAATGAAGAAGTATTGCCCAACATCAATCCATACTGGGAAAAAGCAGAATTCCCGTGGGAAATTGCCAATAAACTCCCTGAACTTGGCATTCTTGGGGGTCCGATTCCGACACATGGTGGCGCGGGGATGGATTTCTTCGAGATGGGTTTGACGATGTACGAACTCGCTAAGGGTGATGGTAGTGTCACGACCTTTTTCGGCGTGCATAGTGGATTAGCAGGTGGGTCGATTGCCCTACTCGGTAGCGAAGAGCAAAAAGATCGTTGGTTACCTGATATGTTCAGCATGAAGAAAATTGGCGCGTTTGCCCTCACTGAACCGAATGTCGGCAGTAATGCTGTCTTTGTTGAAACAACAGCCAAACGTGAAGGCGATTACTATATCCTCAATGGTGCGAAACGCTGGATTGGGAATGCAAGCATTGCGGACATCATTATCATCTGGGCGCGTGATGAAGAGGGTAAATTCGGTGGCTTTGTGATTGACAATGCTAAAGAAATTGATGGGTTGGAAATCAACGATATTTGGGGCAAAGTTGGCAAGCGAAGTGTCCTCAATGCGGATATTAAGCTGACCAATGTCAAAATCCCTGTCGAAAATCGTCTAGCGAATGTCAGTAGCTTTAAGCACACCGCGCATGTACTCGGCATGGGACGTTTTGGTGTGGCATGGGAAGCCGCAGGAGTGGCAGCAGGTGCTTTTGAACACGCACTTGAATACGCTAAAAATCGTGAACAGTTCGGCAGACCGATTGCAGGTTTCCAGTTGATTCAGCAAAAATTGGTCGAGATGGCAACCGAAGTGACCTTGATGCAATTGCTGTGTGTGCGCCTCGCTGAATTAGCGCAAGCATGGAAAATGGACGAAGGCACGGTCAGTATGGCGAAGTATAACAATGCGCGTAAAGCACGCTATGTGGCAGGTTTGGCGCGTGAGACACTCGGTGGTAATGGTATCGTGATTGATAATCATATCGCTCGTTTGTGGACAGATGCCGAAGTGATTTACACTTACGAAGGCACAAACGAAATCAACTTGTTATTGGTCGGGCGCGATTTGACAGGCATTAATGCGATTGTCGAAGGCGCACGATAAATAAATAGATAGCTAACGAGGCTAAAGCAAGAAAAGAGGACGTTCTCAAATTGTGAGAGCGTCCTTTTTAGTTGGATGATTCATTTATTTTTTGTGTGCATCTCGCGTAGCCATGTACGGGCATCGGCATCATCGGTGAAATAATTGAGTTTGAAGCCAAGTTTACCAATTGTGGCGAAGAAGAGACGCGCAAAGTAAGGGCTAGTGCGCCATTCAAAGACCATCGCAATGTAGCCTCTACGTTTTTTATATTGCGAAAAAATGCGTTTGGATTGTGAGCGTGCCAATTCGCTAAAAGTCACCTCATCCCCACTGACATCTAGCAAAATATAAAATGGCTGTGTTTTTGGCGTTTCCGCAATCAGAGCTTCAAGAGAGTCTGCCCATTGTTCGACGGCTTCATCAGTTGAGCGTCGGAATTTAAAAATGTCTATGAAGTCATCTTGCTGGCGGTAGAAATCGTCAGTCATTGCTTAGTGATTTTCGATACACGATAAAAATGAACTTGTTGGAGCGTGTCGAACATTCCTTTAACTATAACATGCGCTTTACTCACTCTGCTCTTCCTCCCGCTGTTTCTTCGCCCACTCAGGTTCCCAAAAATCAGGGTGATTCGGGTCAGTATAGCGTGTCATATCCGTCTCAGGTGTCCAGTATTTATCGTAGATAGGCTTTCTGTCATCATCGTAACCAATATGTTCTGCATCAGGTAAAACAGTTTGCTCATTGAATTGAGCATCTGTAATGTCTTTTGCACCTCGTAATGGTGCAATCCATAAATTGGCATTTTTAAGACGTGCGCCAAATAACTTAGCATTTTCAAGCTGTGCGCCAAATAACTCAGCATTTTCAAGCTGTGCGCCAAATAACTCAGCATTTTCAAGCTGTGCGCCGGATAAATTGGCATTTTCAAGCTGTGCTTCAGTTAATTTAGCATTTTCAAGGTGCGCTTCAGTTAAGCCAACATTTTCAAGATGTGCTCTGGATAAATTGGCATTTTCAAGGTGGGCTCTAATTAAGTTAGCATTTTCAAGATGTGCTCTGGATAAATTGGCATTTTCAAGGTGGGCTCTACTTAAATCAGCATTTTCAAGGTAGGCTCTACTTAAGTAAGCATTTTCAAGATGTGCTCTGGATAAATCAACATCTGACCATTTCACAGCGTAGAAATCTGTTTTCTCCTCGTTTAATTTATGGTGCATAAGAAAATCGTCCCAAATGCCCTCATGCCGAATTTGGTCAACGGCTTCAATAGCAGCATCATTTGAACGGCTCTTGGCTTTGCGAAATAACTCTAGCTTGCGGTCTTCTTTCGCACGGCGTTGGTTCAAGCGGTCAAGGACGAACACAGTAATCACGATACTCGCCAGTTCCGAACTGATATTGGCATAAAAATCACCTGTCAGCGTCCGTAAATCAGGCATTCCACCATGCCAATACAATGCACCAGCAACCGCCACAAACAAGGCAACCGCAAGCATCATCTTGCCCACACCTTCGAGGGTGAGAGATGTCCAATAGTCTGTCCATGCGGAACGATTTTCTGCGAGGCGGTCATCTAGGGTGTAGTCGGTCATGGTGGCTATCCTATCGTGAGTCATCTTTAACTCACTTTATCATAGTCAAGCAATGACGATTCCCCAAGATTTAGGGGTATTTTATAACATAAGCCATCACGGACATGCAGAAGCATGTCCCTACGAGAACCCCTTATTGTAGGGACGGCATTTTTGCCGTCCACTACTTTGATAGAGAATTTTATTTTCTGTTACACAGCCTCTAAATCACGCATGGTGTTTTCGATGAGGTCAACGGCTTCGCCGAGTGTTTTACTATCGAAAGATAATTTTGCCCCTGCGGTTTTGTAAAGTTCAGGAAGTGTGACTGTGCCACCAAGTTCAAGGGCAGCGCGATATTGATCGAGGGCAGTTTGTTGGTCTTTGAGTGCGTTCGCCCACACTTGTACTGAGCCAAGTTGTGCGAGTCCATATTCAATGTAATAGAACGGCACAATGAAAATATGTAATTGTCTGCGCCAGCGATTTTTGATGTATTCTTCGTGACCACTCCAATCAACCCCTTGCATATATTTATGCCAGAGTTCGAGCCATTTTTCGTCGCACTTGTCGGGATTGGTCGCTTCGTCGTGGTTAGTGTAAATCCAATGTTGGAAAGCAACAACGACTGCCATATAAGGCCAGAAGGAGATAATCCCACGCAGATGGTCAATTTTATAGCGTGCTGCTTCGGCTTCGGTGAAATACCCACCCTGCTCTTCCGTGACATATGGGGCAGCGAGTAATTCCATTGCCATTGATGCGACTTCGTTAAATTCCATCGGGCTTTGGCGTTGCATCAGGTAGCTGGTTTCTCCGCGTGAGAACCCATGAAAAGCATGTCCTGCTTCGTGAAGCAGTGTCCGCACATCACTATCGAATCCGACTGCATTCATGAAGATGAAGGGACGTTCCGCTAATGGAAAGTAAGTGCAGTAACCACCAGGACCTTTGCCTTTGCGATTTTCGAGGTCAAGCAAACCTTCATTTTTCATCGTGGCAAAATAATCGCCTAATTCAGGGTCAACCTGATTGAAAACTTGCTCGGTTTTATTGATAAATTCGTCAATGGTTTCATAGGCTTTGAGCGGGTCGCGCCCTTCGGCATCCACATTGGTATCCCAAGGTTTGAGCACATCGTAGCCTAATGTTTCGCGTTTTTTATCTGCGAGGCGTGTCGCGGCTGGCACAACCACTTCGGCGATGGCTTCAGTGAATTCAAGCGCATCTTCGGGGGAGTAATCATGGCGATTGCGGTCTAGCCATGCGTATTGACGATAATTCTCAAAGCCGAGATTATCGACCATTTGTTTACGCACGCCCATGTATTCGCGCCAGAGGTCATTGTAGGCTTCTCGGTCTTCTAGGAGACGTTCTTGAATGGCGATGTAGGCTTTTTCGCGCACATCGCGGTCAGTTGATTTCAGCAGTGGATACATCTGAACAAGAGTGCGCTCCACCCCTTCCCATTCCACAGTTTGTGCCCCTGCGATTTTGTTATAGCGTTGTCCCAGTTCACTGAGCTTAGTTGTGAGTGGCAGATTATCTTCATTGAAGAGTTTGATGCGTGCTTCTGTATTGCGAAGTGGAATTTTGATGCTATCAGGCGCGACACCACTTTCCACCAATTTTTTATCAAGTTGGAAGTTGATGCGTTGGGCATTCGGATTAACTTCGCCTATGAACTTCTTGAGGCGATTTTCGGCGACTTCATCAGTAGTATCGACGGTGGTTGCAACACGGATGCGTGAACCGACTTCCCACATCAAACGCCCAACAGTATCACGATTTTTGAGCCATGTATCAACGGTTTCTTCCGTGAGATCACCTTCAAGGAGTGCTTCCATGTAGGGTTGCCATTCATCCCAACCCCAATCCAACGCTTCGGTATAATCTTGTGGTAAATTATTAAACATCTTAACCTCTAAAACTAAATTGAATAGTGAGTGAAAACGTCAGCTTGATTAAAGACTGTAAACATCTTCATCAATCTGCGTTGTATTACTGAGATAAAAATTAATCGAGTGACTTTCTCCAATGAGGGCGTTGGCTTCATCATAGCTTGCAGAAATTTTCGGAATATAGATGCGCTGATTGACGACATCATCTAGTAGAATTTTGCCATTATTGGTTTCGATGTTGCCACCTGCACCAAACAATATCGTTGCAAAATCGATGTGCAATAAGCGTCCATCACCTAGTGACCGCATCGTGTTCGGATTGAAGGCACGCATGATATTGTGACTGGCATCATAGCGAAATTCGATGCAGTCTGAGAGCAAATCATCAATTTGCCCGTTGATGAGAACTAATTCTGATTGGATGCTCGCTTCTGCTTGTGTGATTGCTCGGTCTAAGCCTGTAATTGACGAAGCAGGGTCAGTGATTTGCTGGATGAGGTCACTCAGGGCTGTCCCTGATGCAATCGCCTCAGTGAATGATACGTTGCGTTGTGCCAGTTGCCAGAACATACTTGCTGAGGTTTGATAAAAACGTCCCCAACCAAAGCTCTCGGTTAGTGGTGACGGTGAGATGCCATATAACTGTTGTCTCGCTTGTTGTTCAACAAAGGTTGCTGTGCCCTCTTTGTTTGCCATCTCGCGTTCATAAGGCAAAAGATTAGGATTTTTGCCTTCAAAGAGCGTATCTCGCTCAAGGGCGATGGTCGCTAATTGTGCAAAGGTTGCGTCATCTATCTGTTGTTGATTGAGATGCTGTGTTTCGAGGGTACACAAGGCGCGATAGGTTGTATCAAATTCTGGATAGTGTGCCATAGCTACGAAGAAATCATAGCGTTGATTGCCTTGAAAATGATGCGCTTGGTAGACGTGGAAGCCTTCGTGGTAGACCAATGGAATTAGGTCTTCGACAGTGTTGACCTTCTCGACAGGAATCGTTGCGGTTTGGATACCACCAATGTCAATGGCTGTGGCAGCGTGTAGTGTGTTAGGACGCTCTACTGGTGGCTGTGGATGATTGATATAGTGTGTTGCCTCAGCATCATACAAGACAAAAGGAATGGTCGTTGGGTCGTAGTCATCCCAAGTAGTGACGAATGGCTGTGATAATGCCTCTTCTACGAGTTGTATAGCTGATTTTAAATCCATAGGTCAGCAACACCATAATAACTATTTTGTACGAAGTAGAATGCCTTTAAAATTTCTTTTCAATGAGTGTACACAAGTTTATTATGCGATGCAAGGAGTTTATGCACACAATCGGGTTATTCACATAAAGTTGTTACATTTGAATTTTTGAAGACAAAAAGGACGCGCTCTTGCACGTCCTTGTGATGTGTTTCTATCGTTGTTTAGACAAAGGCGTTAATGCCTGTGATGTCTCGCCCAACAATCAGCATATTGACTTCGTTCGTGCCTTCGTAAGTGTAGATGATTTCAGCATCTGTCCAGAGGCGTGCGATGTGGTTATCAATCACCATGCCGTTACCACCGAGTGTTTCACGCGCTAACTGTGTCACACGACGGGCTTTGTTGGCATTGTGATATTTCGCCATACTACTCATGGATTCAGTGAGTGTGCCTCGTTGAGCATTTTCTGCGAGTTGCCAGCACATGGCTTGCATCGCGGTCACTTCGGATGCCATTTCAACCAATTTTTGTTGGATGAGTTGGAAGCTCGCAATCGGTTTACCGAATTGTTCACGCTCTAGTGCATAGTTGAGGGCATGTTCAAAAGCCCCTGCTGCACAACCAGCCGCTTCCCATGCTACACCATAGCGTCCATTGAAGAGTACCATCGCGGCATCTTTAAAGCTACGGACTTTATCGAGGCGATTTTCAACAGGTACTTTCACATTATTGAAGTGAATTTCCGCATTGAGGACAGCACGTTTGCCAACCTTACCGAAAATATCTTCGGAGGTAACGCCTTCGGTTTGTGGAGCATCCTCCACAACAAATGCACCGATTTTGCCTTCATCATCACGCGCCCAGACGACGAGTAAATTACTAATCGAGGCATTGCCAATCCAGCGTTTTGCACCATTGAGAATGTAATAATCCCCATCGCGTTTGGCTGTGGTGCGAATCCCTGCTGCATTACTGCCAACGAACGGTTCAGTCAAACCGAATGCGCCGATTTTTTCCATACTCATGAGACCTGGCATCCAGCGTGCTTTTTGTTCGTCACTGCCGAGGTAGCCGATTGAACTCAAGCACAAGCCACTGTGCACACCATAAGCGGTGCCGATACTGCCATCCCCTTTTGCCAGTTCGTAAGCCGTGATGCCATTTTCGACAAAATCTAAGCCTGGTGCGCCATATTCGGTCAAACCACCACCGATGATACCGAGGTCTTTCATCTCATAGAATAATTCATAAGGGAATTCTGCTTTTTCCCAATAAGGATTGATATTGGGTAGCACGCGCGTTTGTACCCATTCGCGGAGGGTATCGCGTAATGCGCGTTGTTTATCGGTCATATTTGCATCAAAAATATTGTAATAATCGAAGCCGAGTAACTTTTTTGCTTCTTGTGTTGGGACTGCCATGATGAAAACTCCAAATTAATCTAATCTCGGTTAGATTAATTATAGCACAGCATAATTTGCGTGGGAAGAGCGTGCGACGCTTGGCTGATTACTTTAGCTATCAGCCTATAGCCTGATGCTTCAACGTTGCTCTTTAGATTTTAGATCTTCGAGCATAGCGACTGCTTCATCAACACTATCAACTGTATAAACATTTTCTGTCGCTTTGAATCGCATTTGCTTGACGATACTAATGAATACTTCGATCAATTTATGTGTGTGAACCAAGATAACATAGCCTTGGTTAGGGGGTAATTTTTCTTCAGCATAGCGTAAACCAGCGAGGATATTGCCACTCGGCGGTCCTGAGTCTCCAAAATCGCCAATAATATCTACATCATATTCTTTTGTGCTAAGTAGACGTGCAGCCTCATCAATCAAGTTGTAGTAATTCTTAGCATCCCATTTATGTGGAAATTTTTCTATCAGTATTGTTTCGTCATCGTCATACCACTCAACCGTAATTACCATAAATATCTCCTTGTGTATTTTGCCATTTTAGCATGACAGCAGTGAACATTTTTGTTGAGATTTTGCAAAACATGATCTCGATAAGTTGAGATGAATGGACGATGTGAAAATTGACTGATGCGTTAACAAAAAACAAGTATTTACACTCATTCTCCTGCTAAGTTAGCTGTATATATTTGTTGGTACAAATGATTTCAGGGAGGGTAAATGACTTTAGACATACGCCAAGTGTTCAAGGCGACAGTGGTTGTTATTGCAACAGTTTTCGGTGCGTACGTTATTTTTACAGGAGCAGAAATTATATTGACGCTACTACTTGCAATCATTATTGCATCGGCTGTGCGCCCTGCTTTAGCACACTTGAACCGCCTCCATATCCCCGAAGGAATTTCAATTATATTAATTTATGGTGTGTTAGCAATCTTCGTCATTTTCGTCTTTTTCGTGATATTACCGCCAATGTTCAATCAATTTGCATTATATATTGAGCAAGATTGGCGATTAGCAAGCCGTATCATTCAAGCACAGCAATTTGTTGAAATTTATCTCAGTGATGTCACGAATGAAGATATCACACTTGTTTCTTCAAATCAGATCGAAGAAGCTGTCGCTGTATTTTTAGTACAATTTAGGTCTATTTTGCCTCGCTTACTGCAAAATGCAGGTAGTTTACTGGTTGGTGGTATTCTAATCTTCATTATGGGTGCTTATTGGCTAACGGCGCACGACCAAGCCAAAAATTTCTTATTAGAGTTAGTCTCACCAAAATACCGTGAGCAAACTAGCACAATTATCGATAAGATTGAAATAACAATGGGACGTTATGTGCGTGGTATTGTCATCATTTCTGCGATTGTAGGAGTACTTGTCTTCGTGCCACTTTATGTCCTAGACGTTCCGAATTCACTAACTCTAGCTTTCATCATCGGTGTACTAACGATGATTCCTGTGGTAGGCGGTATGGTTGGTGGTGCGATTGCATTTCTCTTAACGCTGACAATTGAGCCTGAAAAAGCCATTATCGTCTTGATTGTTTATCTAATCGTCAACCAAATTGAGAATTATCTTTTACAACCTCGTATTATGTCAGGCGAAGTCGGTCTGAATCCTCTACTAGTCATCATTTATACTTCTATTGGTTTTTTGCTCAGTGGCTTTATTGGTGCGCTAGTCGCTGTACCAGCAATGGGTGCAGTGCATATTTTGCTAGAGCATCTTGTCATCATCCCACATCGTAAAAAAGTGGCAGATGATATGGATAGCCAAATTCTTATCACAAAGTCATAATCTCATGAAGCAATTTTTCGATTAAGCTAGTAATCAACAGGAGATAATGATAACAGAAATTAGAGGTCACATATCATGAGTGACAATAAACCAAGTAAACTCGACATGGATATTATCAATATGGTGCAGAATGCACGGATGATGCACGATAACGAGGCTGTACCATCGAAAGTGCCTGGGGTCTATTGGATTGAGGCGAAAAATCCTAATGCTGATCAATCCCCGACAGCCCGTGCTGGTGAATTCCAGATTAGTACCAACGTTGATGATGTCGATGCACAGTGGGCAACTATCAAATCAGCAACAGAAGCAGGTCAACTGGGCTATAAGAGCAAGGTCAGCACATCACCAACAGATGGTACTCCGCATGGTAAGCAACGTTTAATCGTCGTGCGAACGATTGATGCTGAGGATAAAGACGATGTTCAGCGTGTGGAGAATCAATTGCGTGATTTAGGCTTTGAGGCAATGGTTTACGTGCGGATTTAGATTGCCATTCTAAAAATAAGTTTGGACGCACAGTTGTACGTCCCTACTTGATATGTGCTTTAGATGCGGTGTGATGCACCCATCATTTTTTGTGCGAGTTCAATAGCTTCGCCATAATTGTTGACAACACGCGTTGTGTTGGCACTTGGATTGAGCATACGAGTCCGTTTCATGATGTAAGCTTCATCAATGCCTGGTAAAACAGCAATGGTAAAGACAGGACGTTGGAAGGTCTCATAGAGTGCGCGTTGGGTCTGGACACTATCGGCTGTGGCGTTATCGTACCATTCATCTAATGCTTCTTTGGTGAGGAAGTCACCTATCGGACTCATATCGGTGATGAGGCACGCTGACATTTGTGCTTGCGCGTTGGGATTTTCATTTAATTCTTGCACGAGTTGCATGTAAGCAGTCCCAATCATCTGTTGCCCTGCTACATCATCCATGGTTTCATCAACCCCGTTGAAACGCAATACAGATAAACAAAAGGTATGGTCTTTGACGGAAACTTCTTCTGTGATAGTTTGAATTAGGTCTTGCATGATTTTGTCCTTAAAAAGTTTGATTTTGGTTTATTTTTGCCCCTAAACTTAATTTACAACAAATATCGAAATTAATTCATTAAGAACTTAAGATCATAAGAGGTACAATGCCGAACATCGCTTATTATGTGAGTAGTCACGGCTTTGGACACGCTGCCCGTCAGCAAGCAGTGATTGATTTACTCAGCCAACAGCCTGATATGAAAATTTATGCGCGAACAGGTGCGCCAGCTAAATTTTTCGCTTCTGCAACGGATTATCATCAGCAACGCTATGACATTGGTATGATTCAGCAGGATGCCCTGACGATGGATATTCACGCTTCGCTTCAGTGGATGGATGATTTTCTTAAATATGAAGAAGAACCTCTCATTGAAGCTGAGGTCACTTTCTGTAAGTCGCATCAGATTGATTTGATTGTGAGTGATATGCCTTCATTGGCGTGTGAGGTTGCATCGTGCCTTGGGATTCCGAGTGTGGTGATGACGCACTTCACATGGGATTGGGTCTACGCGCATTATATGAATGATTTTCCGCAGTATCAGCACATTGTGGCACACCTCAGTGAACAATATCATAAGGCGACACTAGCACTCCAAATGCAAGTACCCTATCCACATGCGTTTGATATGTTCCCAAACGTTCACCCAATTGGCTTAGTATATAACCCTGCCAAACGCACCCGCGATGAGATACGTCAGCTATTTGATGTACCTGACGAAATGCCGATGGTCTTGCTCAGTATGGGTGGACATCATTGGGAAGTAGACAATATTGATGCACTCTTGCAGATGGATAAAGTGATTTTCCTCGTGATGCCTGATGTGTGGCAACAGGTCAAGCATCGTGGGGCGCATTTTCGGGAAGTACCGATGACATTTGATGGTTATCATGATGTCATTGCCCATGCAGATGTTTTGGTCGGTAAAGCAGGTGGCAGTACCGTCGCCGAAATTATCGGGCATCAAACACTGATGATTTACACCACACAAGATGAATCTGATTGGCGTGAAATTGGCTTACTCAGGCGCACTCTTGATGACCACGCCTCTAGTTTATTTGTCCCATTGGAGGCGTTCCTCGCTGGGGATTGGGTTACGGAGTTGCCAACATTTATTGCTCAAAATCATCATTGGACAGACATCAATCGGAATGGTGCACATGAGGCAGTCCAGCACTTATTATCGCCTGTTGAACATTAGTTCTAATCAGAGTATAATTATCAGTCGAGTTTGTAATACAATATAGGCAAAACGAGAGGTGACATATGGCTGAGGAACAACGTCCTGCAATTGAGACAATCAAGACTGGTGATGAATTCAAACGCTGGTATTGGCTCAAAGAAGAATTGGTCGCGTATTGTCGGGAGCATAAAATTCCTTACAGTGCAGGTAAATTTGAACTGATTGAGCGTATTGCTCATCATATGAATACAGGCGAGATTCCCAAGCCAAAACGCAAAAAAGTGACTTCTAAATTTGATTGGCACAGTGAAACCCTCACACTAGAGACAGTTATCACAGATAGTTACAAGAACACACAAAATATGCGACGCTTCATGCAAGCACAGGTTGGCGATAGCTTCACATTCAAGACACCTTTTATGCGGTGGATGAAAGCCAATACAGGCAAAACACTTCAAGATGCCGTTGACTATTGGCATCATTTTCAGGAAGAGCAACAAGCCGATGATTTCCAGAGTGACATCGCTCATCATAATCAGTTCAATCAATATTATCGAGATTTCTTTGAGGATAATCCTGATTTGACAACAAAAGAAGCGCGTCGGTGCTGGGAATATAAACGCTCATTGCCGATGGAGGATGGTCGGCATCGCTATGAGAAATCGGATTTAGTGGCACTAAAGGATTTGAAGTGAATTGATTACTAGAATATGATACTCAGTAATTTTTGTACTCTTGCCATCTATCCCATTTAAATGCCAATATAGATTAGGCTGGTGTATTTTGTCGGCTACGATGAACTGCTGTACGCAACTCCACAATGTATTTATCGAGGTCATCGGGCATTTTCGCATCGATAGCAGCTTTCACTGTAGCTTCAATATCATAAAGCAATCGGATTATTTCGATGTTGAACGGTGCTAGTGTCGTGCTATCACGTTTACCTGTAAGAATTGCATACGTTGCCATCGGTATGTCTAGAGGATTACCGACACTACCTGCATTAAAGAGTATTTTGTGGTCACGATACAGCGCATTCACAGATGCTACATGAATATCGCCATAACCAACCACATCAGGAGCAGGGTTATCATACGTTGTAAACTCAGTATTCTGGAACATCTCAAGGTAGGTTTCGTAGGGTTCAAACGCCAAGATGCGATGCCATTCACTAATATGTGAGGCATGATAAAGACGAATATGCTTACCACTCATCACAAAGTCAATTGTTTTGGGCAAGTTTCTTAACCAATTGAGGCGTTGCTCTCCTAATTTATCACCATAGTAGTCTGTAATATAGCGAAAATTTGGATGATTATCAGGATAGCAGAGAAAACTTTCCCAATTGCCTAAGACTGTCACTTCACATACATCACGGCACATATCAACCGCTTCGGCAGGATGAGGACCTTTACCTGCAACATCACCTAAATTATAAATTGTTTCAATACCGCGTGATTTTATGTCGGAAAGAACAACCTCAAGGGCTGGTATATTGCCATGTACATCAGAAATGATTGCAATTTTATCCATGCTAGTTTCTCCTTAGCAAGCAAGGGTATGTTCTAGCATGGATAGCTAGATTCAGCAAGAAGGTAAAAGAGGTAAGCAAGTAATAAGACAACGCCTCCCCTTTTACTTTGGATTGTCATTTTTCAGGTTTATTCATTTCTTGGGCGACGCACAAATTCATCGAGTGGTAAAATAGTTGCTTCATCGTCAAAGTCAACGACCCAACCACTGCCCTGTGTAGCGGTTTGGACTTGCCACCAACGGAACCCATTATTGCGCTGTGACCCCCCGATAATGATAAGTGGTGTCCCTGCTTGTAAGGGTACGACCACATCAGCACTGACACTAGGACGAGTTCGTAAATTGAGGCGGTCTCCCTCAGTTGTCGTAACAATCACGACCTCACCAATGGAAAAACGAGCATCATTAGGTTGATTGCTACTTGCTTGGTCAAAGGTGACTTCGGCAGTGTATTCCATTGTTTCGGTGACGATGAACGCCGCGTTCAATCCTGTATACAAATCAGCATAGAAGAGCGCAGTGTTACTATCGAAATCGACAAAGTCAGCGATGAAAATCCCTGCATTGAATAAGCCTCCGCCTGCAAGTTGGGCAACGTTACCAGAGATACGCACATTTTGCAGATTGACCTCCCCTAAGTTGAGGATACCACCGCCATATTCGGCACTCCCCCCTGTGATGGTCAGATTGACCATCGTCAAATTGACATCAGGATTGACCGTAACGACTCTTCCTGAAAAATCACCTGTCAGGATGGTGTTGTCGATGCCGTTACCGACTAAGACAACATCACGCTCAATGAGGAGTTCTTCTTCATAGATGCCTGATGCCAAGCGAATTTGTGCGAAGCCATTAGCAACCTCAATTGCACCACTAATCGTTCGGCATGGATTCGTTTCTGTGCCACAGGTCGGGCTATCGACACCTGTTGGCGCAACCAGCAGACTTTCGTCGGTTGTGATGTTAGTCCGATATGGTATTTGCAATTCCTGCCCAACGAAAATCCGTGATAAGTTCGATAAGCCACTGGCTTCGGCAATTTCATCAACAGTGACATTGAAGCGGTTTGCAATATCAATCCCAAGGTCGCCTGATTCCACAACGTAAGTCACGGTTTGACTCCCTAAATCAATTGGTGCAGGGACATCGAGTGTTGGCGTTGCTGTTGGTAAGGGTGTATTGGTCAGCGTCGGTGTTGGAATTGGTGTATCGGTCATCGTTGCTGTTGGTGTAACCATTGCCTCTTGAGTTGCTGTTGCATAGAGGATTGCCTGTACGGTTGCTGTATCAGCGATATTGGGGTCAATTGTGACCATATCGGCTGTTTGGACAGTCACTTCGTCACCTGTTTCACTGTCCGTATCAGTGGTATCAGTTGCGATGACGACAACCGTTGGTGTCCATGTCGGGGGCAGAGTATTGGTCGCGGTGACGGTTGGTGTGGCTGTCGGCAGTGGTGTGTTGGTGATCGCATCGCGCGTTTCAAAGGCACTGATTGTTCCTCTGAGACCCGTGACTTCGAGTGAGATAGCTTGTTGTGTCTCTTGACTGTAGACCTGATTGAGCAAATCTTGCTGATTTTGTTGTGCTTCTACCACGCGCGTTTGTTGGGCGATAAATTGTGTGCTGATAGCATCAGAAGTGGCTTCAATCGCTTGCTGTTCTTCGGCTTGGTCTTCAAGGCGTTGTTGCTGGATAATCGCCAGAATCGACAGAATACCAACCACGATAATTGCTAACATCAAGCCCCCAGCCACCCGTAACTGAACGCGCGTGCGTTGGGTCTGACTCGCTAGGATGTAATCATATTGGAGTTCAGTTGGTTTGGGTGTACGCGTTTGACTCTCTTGTAGCCATTCTTGAAATTCGTTTAGTTCTGCGCCTTCAATGAGATAACTCGGTTGGCGACCACTCTGTTGCCATTCTCTGGCACGAACCAGCAAGCGCGTATGGCGACGCAAATAATCAGGGTCAGTAGTGAAGGATTCAATCAGCAACTCAACAGGCTCATCGCTCACCTCCCCTGCTGAAAAATCAATCCAATTGTGAGAGCGAATCGCTTCATGGACATCAGGTGAATTGACATCTTCTAAGGGTTGATAGAGAACTGGAATGAATCGTTTGTTATTCTCGATAGCGTGGTTAATCTCTTGCCGACACACATCGGATACAACTGAGTGTGGGCTGATGACAAAGACAAAGAGGTGCGCTTCTTCAATAGACGACTTAATTTCTTGCCACCAGTCCGCTGTCGCAGGAATATCTTCCCAATCAACCCATACATCATAATCATCGTCTGTCAGGCGACTGTGTAATTGCCTCACGAAGTCTTTATCGCGTCGAGAATAAGAGATGAAAATATCTGACATATAGATTTACGTCCTAGTGCGTGTTTGTTCTTCCTTGCAGTATCGCATATTTTACGAAAGTTGGCGATAAGGTATGGGTACTTAAGTTGTAAATGCTTGAACCGCCAAGTCGCCAAGAATGCTAAGATTTTGATACTCAACGCATCCTATCTACCTATATCAAGCTAGTTTTAATTTTCTGTGATGATAAAAATTAGCCCTATTGACTTTGCAAAGATACTTTAGTTCTTGTGTTTTTGTTATCATTTTGGATTTGGTGCGATTACACTAGCGTTTTAAACCCTTTATGTTTTATCTCGCAGAATGTTATGTCATAATGAGGCACATTAAAATTGAGATGTATTGCTGAGGATGTATAGATGGCAGATATTGAACACAGCGTTGCTATTCCGCAGAACATCGTGAAGGTGTATCAAGCGGTGACGGATTATGATAGTGGCGAGACCATTAAAGAATGGCAACCAACTTTAAAGACAGTCGGTGTGACGGCTGGCAAGCCGATTCGCACAGGGAGCATGATTGCTCTGAAAAAGCATTTCATCATGAGCGAAATTTTCGTCAATGCAGATGTGGTTGACATGCAACGCAATAAATATTTTAAGCTCAAGGGCTTTCATGGGCGTTTTCCATTTGAGCGTGAGATTGAATTTGCGCCTAACGGACGCGAGACACTCGTCAAAGACCGTATCTGGATTAAGACAGGCTGGTTATTTTTCTGGTGGCGACCAATGGTGATTTCGTCTTTGCGCTCACAAACTGCTGCGGAATGGAAAAAACTTGTTGATGTTCTGTAAGGGCTAGGTCGCAGTGAGTTCTGAGTTTCATAAGGGATGTACTGACAAGTCAACACTGGCAAGAATCGTAACATCATTGCACATCCCGTTGAAATAGTTACACAGAATATCATGATGGCGAATTTTGTATGTCATCGGACAACAAGAATATCGTCCCTAGAGGTTGTAACGATTCGTAGGGATATGCTTCTACAAATCTAGGCTCTTGATAAGAGCAAGTATGTTTGGAATCTTTAGCCTACACCCCAATATTTATCACAAATAAGAATGTTGGGTGTGTAATCTTCTGCGGGTAGCCATGCGACACAGTTAATCGGTTCATCACCGCCGATACGTTGTGATTCGGTGCTACCATCCCAAGCTGTGACATAAAGTTGCTCCTCATAGATATATGCCAACCAATTACCGTCGGGTGACCATGCTTGGTCAAAAATTGTTTCTTGATACGTTTGTGGCGAATGCACTATGCCATCATCTAATGTAATAACGTAGAAATCTAGGTATTCTTCATGAGAGGCAATAAACGCTAGACGATTGTTCGGCAACCATTGAAACTCATGTTGAATCAAATCACCACTCGGTGCTTCTCTTGTATACCCTTCAATTGTGATAGTAGCAGTATCGCTTGCGATATCAATGAGTGACACATAGCCTATATCAGGTATATTGGTTGCTTCTACCATGATGGCAATTGATGTGCCATCTGGTGAAAGTTTCCACTGAGTAAATCGGCTATCACCCAGTGTTCGTTGCCAAGTAACTTCAAGCGTTTCCATATCAAGTATCAATATGGACTGACTACTATTGTATCCGATGCTCATCTGATTGAGGCTACGTTCATAATACACGAAAATCGTAATAGAATTAGTTTCTGTGATGTGTGTCATATCGCCTGTATCGACAGATAAGTGGAACATTGAAAATGATGTATTATCCTCATCCAGTGCTTCAAGTAAAATACATCCGAATCCTAGCTGACAACGTCGAATACGCATATCTTCTTTGATGTGTACACTATCGGTATGAAAATCATATTGTGCAAATACTTCGCGGTCGTCATCTAATCTGATTGTAAAATACGCATAACGATTATCGCTTGACCAATAGGCATCAAAGCGGACGAATAAAACATTATCGATACGTTCAACAAGTAGACGTTCTTCAGTTTCACTAAGTTCGTAGAGGTCATACAGACGCGCATTTTCGGCATTAGTGCGAACTGCAAGCCTTGTATCAGGCGCGGATGGTGGCGAAAATAGATATTCTTCGGGTGATGTTCCACCATTCCACACACCAAAAGTTAAGCGATATTCACCGCGGTCTACCAATGTTGAGCTTAATGCTGAAAAATCATAAAGTTCATAGGTTTCCCAATCATTCGCCCAACTTGTATAAGCAAGCGGAGGCAGTGAGCCATCTATAGTCAGGGCATTTATCTCAAGCGTCAGGACAGATACAAAGCCAATTAATATGAATATTTTCCAGTTTTGCCATAGCTTGACCATAAATGCCTCCACAGTACACATTAAGAACAAATGCGGTTATCTCTATCACAAAGCATAACACTAAGGGACTAGGAGAACAGCCTATGCTTAGCCTATGGTCAACCTATGAGACCAAATTATATTGAGCCTAGCAGAAAAATCATCGCATATAAATTCTCACAATCAGATGTTATGCACCCTGCTAACCATCGTAACGTGCAATGATAAATAGTGAGGCATATTCGTCTAATTTTTGCATTAATTGTAGCTTCATCGTGTGTAATTGCGCCTCTGTTGGTCGGGCAGAATCTGCGTAACGCACGGCTTTATCAACTATCCAGACTGGTTTGCCGAGAGCAGGGTCATCCGCATGGCGCGGGAATAGATGCCAATGCAGATGTTCCTCGCTATTGCCGAGCAATGAGTAATTGAGTTTTTTCGGCTGGAATGTTTCGTAAACGGCTTGGGCGACAGCACTCATTTCTTCTAGGTACTGCAATTTAGTCTGATGATCGAGATGATGCAATTCCGAAACGTGGTGCTTGCACAAAAAGAGCGTATATCCGCGAAAACACTGGAAATCGCCTAAGACCACATAGCCTGTTGTCAGTTCCGCCACAAAATACGGATTTGTTTGGTCTTGAATCATGGCAATGCGTTTGCAAATTAAACAATTATCGTGCATCCCTGTCCTCCAAAATATAAGGGCATGATGTATCATGCCCTTTGGAATATGTTTAATCTATCTCTTGATTTGTACATTCAATCCTATAAATGTCCTCTATTGCGCGACAGCTTGCAACTCATCAACTGTTTGTTCAATCAGTTCAACCGCATCACTGAGCGTTTCTGTACCAAAATCGAGTTTTGCACCTGCTGCTTCGTACAGTTCAGGCAGTGTCACTGTTCCGCCGAGTGAAAGCGCGTATTGATATTGCTCAAGGGCTTGGGCTTCATCATCTAGTGAATTTGCCCAGACTTGCACTGCACCGAGTCGCGCGAGGGCGTATTCGATATAGTAAAAGGGATAACGGAAAATGTGGAGTTGTCGTCGCCAGCGATTGGTTTTGTATTGCTCGTAACCACTCCAATCAATGCTCGGCTGATAGATGCCCATGAGTTCAAGCCACTTGACATCAACTGCATCAGGATTGCTCGCTTCGTCGTGATTTTCGTAAATCCAATGTTGTAAGCGCACGACCATCGCCATATATACCCAACTGCTGAGTGTACCTCGCAAGCGTTCTGCACGGAAACGCGCTGTTTCGGCAGTGGATAGGTAACCACCCCGATTATCTTCTAAATAGGGATACGACAGTAATTCCATTGCCATTGATGCGACTTCGTTAAATTCCATTGGTGCAGAAGCCATCATGCGATACGGATGACGACGACCACTAAAGGCATGAAAAGCATGTCCTGCTTCGTGAATCAGCGTGCGGACATCCCCTGCTTGACCGACAGCATTCATGAAAATGAAGGGACGTTCGGTGACAGCAAAGTAGGTACAGAAACCACCAGGTCCTTTGCCTTTGCGATTGTCCAAATCAAGCAGATTTTCGTCTTTCATCATTTTGAATTGTTGACCGAGATTAGGGTCAAGTTCCATGAAAATCGCTTCGGTCTGATTTTTGAATTCGTCAATGGTGTCATAAGGTACGAGTGGATCACGTCCTTTAGGGTCAACCGAGGTATCCCAAGGGCGCATGGACTCATAACCGAGAAGTTGTCGTTCGCGCTCTAGTAAGCGTTCATTGGCTGGAACAACAACTTCGGCAATTGCTTGTGTGAAGCGTTTGGCATCATCGGGAGAGTAATCGAAGCGATTACGGTCTAGCCATGCGTATTCACGATAATCATTGAAACCTGCATTCTCGTAAATTTTCTTGCGAACTGCCATGAACTCACGCCAGACTTGATTATAGGTTTCGCGGTCTTCGAGGACTCGCGCCTGTGATAATTCCCATGCTTGCTGACGTTTATCACGATCCGTATCGAGGAACACGGTGCTGAGTTTACGGAGAGTGATTTCTTCGCCTTCCCATTCGACAGTTTGTGCGCCAGCGATTTTCATATAACGCACGTCAATTTCGCTCTCTTCACTGAATAGTGGCAGATTATCTTCGGTGTAGAGGCGAATAGCAGCTTCGATACGGCGCATCGGAATTTTGATTTCGTCAACGGTGATGTCACTATCCACTGATTTTTTATTGAGGTCAAAGGTGACTTTTTGCGTTTCAGGAAAAATTGTATCCATGAAAGTTTTAAGGCGTGCGCTAGCATTGTCGTCAGTGGTATCAAGACGGGGTGCGATACGAATCCGTGTGGCGACCTCAGCATACAGGCGAAATACTTTATCCCGATTTGATAGCCACTCGCGGATATTATCTTCTGTTAGTTCTGTTGATTGGAGTGCCTCATAATACGGTTGCCAATCATCCCATGCCCAATCGAGCGCGATTTTGTAGTCTGTTGGTAAATTATCAAACATAGTCTATCCTCGTCAAAATAATTTATTGTGATGTCATCTGCAAAG
>JBCCSC010000010.1:0-150700 GCA_039200705.1 Chloroflexota bacterium | reverse complement strand
TGATTTCTCCATCGATGAAGACGACGCGGAACAAGACACACAAGACGATACCACCCCACTGGACACCGACCTCGGCAACTCCGAGGGCAATTCTGACGAGGAAACACAATCTAGTGGTATTACCTCCGACCCACTTCAGGGCTAGAGCGTAAAAAGTTCGTTAAATTTAGTACTCTAGTGATCTGTTCTACATAGTTATTTCGTATTATAGTGAGAAGGTAAAGTCTTGTCACTTACGAATGATTCTTGTATGAGCAGATTTTCGTCGTCAATATGATTAACAATCGAAATCAATGAACGCCATCTTATTGGTAGGTAGGTAAATGTACTCAAAACACAAATCATTAGCCATTGTTGTAGCACTTGCCGTGATGTTACTCGGACAAGCTGCTGTATCGGCTCAAGAGAATTTCACTCAGTTCCGTGTCGTTGGACACTACGCATATTACAACATCTATGATGACTATTTCGTGACAGACATTCCTGTCAATCGATTAACACATGTTGTCTACGAACACATTGACATTTCGAGCAATGGACAATGTGTTTCCCGCGATCCATATGCAGATGTTGAATATCTCTACCCTGGAGACCGTTCAACTGAACGAGTAACAGGTAACTTCAAGCAACTCGCTGAATTACGTGAAACAAATCCTGACTTGCAAATCATCATGTCGATTGGTGGATGGGAAGCATCCCCTAACTTTGTGGATGTGACAGCTACAGATGATGCCCGTATTCGTTTTGTTCGCTCATGTTTGAATTTCATGCGAGAATACGATTTCGATGGCATCATGATTGACTGGCAACATCCTGTTAGCGGTGGTTCAGTTACAGGCATTCCAGCAGATACAGACAACTATAATCTATTGCTTGCAGATTTTCGTGGGCAATTGGATTACTGGCAAGGTGAAGATACAGCGAACTATACACTCGCGATGACTGTGCCAGCAACGCCTGACTTGTTGATAAATTATGACTTGGCAGTTGCTGCAACGATTGTAGATTTCATCTCTGTGCGTTCATTTGCCTTTGAGGGTTCATGGAGTGAAATTGCAGGACATCATGCCCCACTTTATGTGAGTGATAAAGACCCACGCGATTTAACTGTTCAAACTGATTACACTGTTTCTGGCGCGATTGAAAATATCCTGACTGCAGGTGTACCATCCAATAGAATTGTGATGGGCATTGGCTTTTTCGGACAGAGTTGGCAAGGTGTGCGCGACAACGACATCTTTGGTTTGTATGCTGATAATAATGGTGTACCGCGTAATGCGCGTGACCAAGGAATTCTTTACTACAATGATTTGACCAACTTCTTCGATAGTGATAATTACGTGCGTTACTTCGATGAATCAGCGCGTGCTCCTTGGCTATATAACGCTGGTGCTGGTATTGCAATTAGCTACGAAGACTCAGAATCGGTTCGGAATAAGGCAGCTTATGTGCGCCAACGTGATTTAGGTGGTGTTGGCGTGTGGGATTTAAGTTTTGATGACTCACAACATACGCTGGTAAACGAGGTGTTCACCCTACTCAATAACTAACTGTTAGTTAGCTTAATGAAGATAGACCATGAGACATACAATTATCATTGCAGTGTTGGTTCTACTTAGTATGAGCTTAAATACTGTCAACGCACAAATGAACGAACGAGCAATTGATCATAATCCCGATGATGTTGAACGGGTTTGGTCAGCGTGGCAAGAACGTTACCTTGAACCTGTCACATTGGATGGCAGAAACACCCTACGTGTGGTATCGGATGCCCAAACACAAGTTACCTTCTCCGAAGGACAAGCATATGGAATGCTATTCGCTACACTTTTTGATGAGCAAGAAATATTTGATAGCTTGTGGGCATACGCACATCACTATCTCAATCGCAATGGATTGATGTCATGGCACATTGCGTCAGATGGTAGCATCATTGATGTAGGTGCTGCTACCGATGCAGATATGGATATGGCGATGGCACTCATCTATGCTTGTCGTCGTCAGCAACTTGAGCAATGGCAAGAGAGTAGTATCGCGCCATATTGTGATTCTGCCTTAAGTATGATTAATAGCATGTGGGTGTATGAAATTGATAAACAAGGCAATCAACCTGATGCAGGCTTGAAGCCAAATCCACAAGGCTATGAAATCATCCCTGGTGACCTATGGTGTTTATCCTGTGACTACCCTAATGGCATCACGAACCTATCTTATTTCGCGCCAGCATACTTGCAAGTATTCAATCAAGTTGCAGATGAGGGCGATTGGCAAGCTGTCATTGACCGCAATTATGACATTCTCAATCAAGCACAAGCAACTGCTTGTTCAGGCTTAGTCCCTAATTGGAACACCTATGCAGGTGACCCACAAGAGGTCTCTTGGCAAGGTGAAACATCGTTCTATTGGGGATGGGATGCTGCGCGTGTAGCATGGCGACTTGCGCTATCTAATTACTGGTATGATGATACGCGAGCAACAACTGCGTTAAATACCATCGGTGGTTTCTTCACCGATATTGGCTTGAATAATGTTGTGGCAGAGTATCGCTTAGATGGTACAGCAGTCAATAATTACCGTAAAAGTTATTTCACGGCGACGGCTGCATCTGCTATTTGGGGTATGGAAACACCTGTTGCATCTCCTTGTGAGATTGCTCGACCTGCTCCACCTATCACGCCAGACCAAGCCTTCCAAACTGTATTGCGATTGCGTGAGGATGACTACTACAACGACTCATGGCGATTATTGTCTTTGCTCTTGATGGGTGGTTACTTCACACGTCCTGACCAAGACTTTGTTATCGCCAACGGAGCAACGAATTTACCTGTAGCAGAATCTGTTCCGCCAACGCCAACGCAACCCTTCACTGAACCAACTGCAACTGAAGCTGTAGCAACGGCTGTCACTGAACCAACTGCACTGCCTGATATAGCTGTTTCGCAAGTTGTCGATGTGCAATTGAAAACGTCTGTCGTTAACAATCAACAGGCACAATTTCAAATCCGTGTTCAGAATATCACGAATCAAGATTTGAATGACCTTACTCTGAGGATTATGGTCAACACACAAGAAGTTAGCTCGAACACACCTCATGTATTGACTAAATACTGGGATTCATCTGACAGTAGTTTATCTGCCCTGGAACGTTATCAAGGGGATATTTACTACTGGGATGTGTCACTCGACAGTGCATTAGGTAGTAACCAAACTTGGGAAGTACATTTGGGCATCAACTTGGAAGATTGGTCAAGCAATTTAGATATTGCCAACGATTGGTGGTATGGTGGCATAGTCTCACAGGATTTTGCCACAACACAATTTATCCCTGTGTATAATCAAGGTGAACTTGTAGCAGGTGGTTTGCCATAATCAATTCGCTTAAAAGTTAATCAATGAGAGGGTTAGTGCTGAGCTAGCCCTCTTTTTGTATCTGTTAATCTGATTGTCATGGATATTTGGTATTATCACGCTAAAAATATTGATAGCTGTTACAATCAGCAAACCTTTCAGATATACATCAACACTGGAGTACTAATGTCCGAGAGTAAACGTCTAGCAGATACAAACAAAAATTGGAAACACTGGGGACCTTATCTCAGTGAGCGTGCGTGGGGCACTGTCCGCGAAGATTACAGCGAAAATGGCAACGTATGGGAATATTTTTCTCATGACCATGCACGTAGCAAAGCCTATCGCTGGGGCGAAGATGGCATCGCTGGTATCTGTGATGACAGACAATATTTGTGCTTTGGCTTAGCACTCTGGAACGGCAATGACTCTATCCTCAAAGAACGATTTTTCGGTTTAACGGGTAAGCAAGGCAATCATGGTGAGGATGTCAAAGAATACTACTATTATCTTGACAACACCCCGACTCATAGCTACATGAAAATGCTTTACAAATATCCACAAAAGAGCTATCCCTATCAGCAACTTATAGAAGAAAATGCGCGTCTGGGATTCCATGATTTTGAGTATGAATTGCTCGATACAGGTATTTTTGAGAATAATCGTTATTTTGATGTGGTTGTCGAATATGCCAAAGTAGATGCTGATGATATTTTCATTCGTATCTCAGTGACTAATCGCGCTGATGTATCCGCACCATGCACAGTGTTACCGACACTCTGGTTTCGTAACACATGGTCGTGGGGATATGACAATGGACCAATGAACGATGTGCCGAGTAAACCATGTCTATCACTCGCTGATGGTCACATCGTCGCAGAACATCCGACATTAGGCACATATTATCTATACCAAAAAGATGCCGATGAGAGCATCTTCACTGAAAATGAGAGCAATACTGAACGCCTATACAATCATCCAAATGAAACACCTTATGTCAAAGATGCTTTTCACGAATACATCATTAATAATGATGCGGATGCTGTTAATCCGAAGCATACAGGTACAAAGGCGTCATTTGTCTATAACTTGAATGTTGAAGCTGGTGCAACAGAGATAATTACATTGCGCTTGAGTTCAAGTATCAATAAGCAACCTTTCAAAAACACTGATAAATTTTTCCAAACTCGCATCGACGAAGCCGATACTTTCTATGATGCTATCGCAAAAAATCTCGCAGGTGATGAAAAACGAATTCAACGTCAGGCACTTGCTGGCATGTTATGGACAAAGCAACTCTATTATTACGATATTGAACAATGGTTGAATGGCGACCCTCTCAGCACCCCGCCCCAAAAGCGCAAGTCAGGACGCAATAAAGATTGGCAACATCTGAATAATTTCGACATCATCTCTATGCCTGATAAATGGGAATATCCTTGGTATGCAGGGTGGGATTTAGCTTTTCATTGCATTCCACTGGCGATGGTCGATATTACCTTTGCCAAACATCAACTTATTTTGTTGACCCATGAATGGTATATGCACCCCAACGGACAACTCCCTGCTTATGAATGGAAATTTGGCGATGTTAATCCACCTGTTCATGCGTGGGCGACATGGCATGTTTATCAGATGGATGGCGCACAAGATACACAATTCTTAAAGCGCATTTTCAATAAGATGTTGCTTAACTTCACATGGTGGGTCAACCGCAAGGATGAAGATGGCAATAATGTCTTCCAAGGTGGTTTTTTAGGTTTAGATAATATTAGCCTCTTTGACCGTAGTGCTGAATTACCAACAGGTGGGCACATCAATCAGAGTGATGGCACAGCATGGATGGGCTTTTATAGTCTTGTGATGATGAATATCGCACTAGAATTAGCAAAAGACGACTCAGCCTATGAAGATATGGCGGTCAAATTTTATGAGCATTTCTTATGGATAGCCAAAGCGATTGGTGGCGATGCTCATGGTGGCGTTGGTCTGTGGGACAATCACGATGGTTTTTTCTACGATGTGTTGCAATTGCCTAGTGGACAAGTTATACCACTCAAAGTGAGGTCATTAGTGGGCTTGATGCCCTTAATTGCTGTCGAAACCGTTGGACAAGAAACACTCGACAGATTTGACGAATTTTCGCGGAGTATTGACTGGCTCACGGAGCATCGCCCAAAACTTGCTGAAAATCTTGCATCAGTGCATGTGCCAGGTTATGGCAGTGCCCATCTATTTGCGATGCCGACTGAAGACCGCTTACGGAGTATCCTGAGCTATATGCTGGATGAAGACGAGTTTTTATCTGATTATGGCATCCGCTCCTTATCAAAAGCACATGAAACACCCTATCAACTGAACATTGGCGGGCAAACATTCAGCATTCAATATTGGGCAGCCGAATCACAAAATGGTTTGTTCGGTGGTAACTCTAATTGGCGTGGACCGATTTGGTTTCCAATCAATTATTTGCTGATTGAGGCACTACGCAAATATTATCGCTACTATGGCGATGATTTTATGGTTGAATGCCCAACGGGTAGTGGCAATTTGATGACCCTAAATCAAGTTGCTGATGAAATCTCGCAGCGATTATCACGTATTTTCCTGCGAGACGCTGACGGGAAACGTCCTGTATTTGGTGGGCAAAGACAATTTCAAGAAGATGATCATTGGCGTAATAACCTACTCTTCTACGAATATTTTCATGGGGATAATGGAGCTGGATTAGGGGCAAGCCATCAAACAGGCTGGACTGGTCTCATCGCGGAGTTACTCAGCACACAGGCAGAATCAGAAAGCTGAGGTATCTCAATGACGCTTTTTCCACTGTATACGGGTCATGTTCCTTACATCACTACAGAGCAAATGATAGAAGTTGACCGTGCTATGATTGAGGATTATCACATTGAACTCATTCAAATGATGGAAAATGCAGGTCGAAATCTAGCGCATCTCGCACGAAAACGGTTTTTTGAGGGTAGTCCACAAGGTAAATCTGTTGTCGTGTTAGCAGGAACAGGTGGCAATGGTGGTGGGGCAATGGTTTGTGCGCGTCGCCTCAAAAACTATGGTGCAAATGTGCAGGTATGTGTCACAGCAATTGATGATAAATTCACATCTGTTCCTGCTCATCAACTGGACATTTTGCGTCGTATGAACATTCCGATCATGATGGGTGACACACTAGCAGATGTACTTGCTCCTGACCTCATCATTGATGGTATCATCGGCTATAGTCTTAAAGGTGCGCCTTATGGCACGGCTGAAACGATGATTCGTTGGGCAAATGAGCAAGACGCACCGATTCTCTCATTAGATGCCCCTTCTGGTGTTGATACCACTTCAGGCACAGTATTTGACCCTGCGATTCGTGCAACGGCAACAATGACACTTGCTCTACCTAAAGAAGGCTTAGGTCAAGCGGGTGTTGAAGCACAAGTTGGGGAACTCTACTTAGCCGACATCAGCGTACCCCCAGAATTATATACTAAATCTCCACTCAATTTGGATGTGCCACATCTCTTTGTCGAGAGTGATATTATTCGCCTCAAGTAAATCTAATCAAAAAGACCCACACGTTAGATATATGTGGGTCTTTCGGACTTGGTTTTGTTAACTTTAGAAGCTATTTGAATATTGATTTTTAGGTACATTGGGAGCGTTTCAAACGCTCCCTTACGCTTATCGTACTAGAGTTTGAGTAAGGGCGTGGTCTGTGACCCGCCCAAGAATACCAAAATGCTTAATTTTCAAATGATCTCTAAGCAGTGGTGCGTTTACGCCATCCTACTAAAGTTAAGAGTACAAACACACTTGCGCCAAGACTGCCGATAGCGAACCATGACCGCCACCAAGGTGTTTCACCTGTTTCTGGTAGGTCATAGACTGGGAAAACTGTTGCAGCAGCTTCGGTCAACGTGTTTTCCAGTATGGCGATATTTATAATTTGCTCACTGGTTACACTTGAGCGAATCCGTGTCACAATTGTCATTGTCACTGTTTGGTCAGGTAACAATGATTGAACTTCGTAGCGGACTGTTTGCCCTGATACTGTTGGTGTGCCGAATGATGCACTTGCCGAGATGATTTCTAGCTCAGCAGGAATATCATCAACAACCACTATATCATTTAAAGTGAAGCTATTCGGATTTGTCACGGAAATTGTCCATGTAACATCTTCGTTAGGCAACGCCAGTAATGGGTCAACTAGCTTAACGATTACAGGGTCAGCCGTGATGATAGTTTCATCATTATTCGGATTATTCGCTACGCCATCATCAACCACAACTGTTGCGCTAGCGACGACATTCGATGTAGCAGGGTCGCCATCGTCGAGTTCTGCGACGTTGTTGTATGTGCCATCACCAGGAATGGTGACATCAAATCCAATCACAAGGCGATTATCACCACCTGCTGTGCCAAAGTCTTCGTCGATATAGCCTGTCCAAGTGACTGTTCCACCTGATTCTGTACAGGAAATGGTTTCAGTGCCGACACCACCTGCCCCATTACTCGCTGGATTGCTATCGAAGGCAGTGCACTCTAAGTTACCCAAGAAGGTTTGTGGTGCTTGAATCGTATCAGTGATGGTCACGAGTTGACGGTTATTGGTGGCAGGGTTGCCATCACCTGAATTGAACCAGACCATTTCCCATCTTAGAACAGTATCGCTTAGCAATGTGCCAGTTTTTACGCCTCGCGGTGGGTCAAAGACAATACTATTGGAATCTGTATCACTGACACTGGCAATTTCCGCAGTGTTATCAATGGTGATGCCACCAACACCTGTCGCGGCAGCACGCAAGGTTGCCGTGATGCGGTATTCAAGGCGACCACCTGACGGCAAATCGACCCGTTCACTGATTTCCCAAGGATTATTTGGTGAATCTGCGCTACTACGACTGGTCACGACTGAGCCAGCGACACAACTCGCACCACCAGATGCGGTGCATGTCCAACTGACTGAGCTTTCGACAAAGCCATTTGGATTCGCAACTGGCACATCATCTGTGAACAGTTGGTTGAGCAGATTGGGCGCACTCGCACTATTTTCGATAATCACCGTGTAGGTTGTTGATTGTCCTGCAACGATTGCATTGACACCATCGGATTTACTGATGAAAACTCCTGGTGGTGAAACAGCTAGTTCGTAGTCTTCAACTTCACCATCGTTTCGTGAACCTGTTGGGTCACTAGCAGAAAGGGAGTCAGTGGTTAATCTAGCACGAACATAGGTTGTTCCATCGGTTGCGATGTCCGCCTCAGCAGGAACTGTCACGGGGATGATGATTGTTTGTTGCCTTGGACTACTTGGTACAACTTCCGTGACTGCTTCTGGGGTTGCTGTGCCATCACCGTTGACATCACTACTGACTTCAAAGATGCCATCGCCATCCCAATCGAACCAGACAACTAAATTCGCAGGTCGTCCTGTATTGTTGAAGACTGACACTTCAAGGTCGAAGGTTGTTTCAGGAACAATAGTTGGCGGGAAACTTAACCCATCTTCATCGTCTGTTCCATCAGTGTCATCACCATTCGCAGGGTCATCAGGTGGATTATCGACATCAACGACTGGGAATCCTTCTACTTCATCATCAATGGTGTTGCCCAAACGCAATTGTGTGATAATGCGATGGCTAGGACCAACGCCTTCACCACCACTATCTGTCGCATCTGTGCCATAGGTATCGGGGGCATCACCCCAATCAAATGCTGTTGTGAAACCAAAGTCGATTGTGAGGTTACTATCTTCATCAGCTTCACCATTTGCACCACGATAATTCCCTGAGCCATCATCATCACCTGCATCATTACTGAGGTCGGATTCGCCTATTGGTTCACTTGATGTGGATTCGAGCAGAATGGATTCGCTCAAAATACCACTGGTTTCAGGATTGGTGCTGTCGATACCATTATCGTTTTCATCGGTATCGGCTGTATTAATCGTCGTTGTACTGAACAAGCCATCTAACGCATTCCCTGCATTGAAATTGCTCGGTGCAATCCTCACGATATAACGACCAGGGGCTAATCCATCAAAGAGATAGTAGCCATTAGCATCGGTTGTATCCGTTGCGATGCGTGAGCCATCAGGTGCACCATCGTTATTGGAATCTGCAAAGAGTTCGACTATAACATTAGCAATTCCGACTTCATCCGTATCAAAGACACCATTCCCTGCGTTAGCTGGTGTTAGACTACCAACACTCGCACCACCATCATCAAGCCAGACACGGTTACCGATACTCATTGGCTGACTGAAGAAACCGAAGTCCCATGTCAAATCACTGTTGTTATCAGTTTCGTTGTTCACCCCTCGGAAGTTCGGACCATCGTTTGTGTTACCACTGTTATCGGTCTCGCCTGTTGGTGCGCCATTGAGTGTCAGTCTAATGGTCTCACTGATGATATGCCCGTTCGTTGGTGTATCGACACCATTATCGGAACGGTCTGGTGGTGTTGCGAATGTACCTGTACTGCTACTAAAGCCATTGAGGATATTACCTGCTGTGAAGTTGGTATCACGCACGGCAACGATGTAATTATTCGGTGCGAGATTGTTGAACAGATAGTAGCCTCGGCTATCAGTAATGTCTGTATATGGATTCCCAGCATTATCAGTCAGAATATCACCATCATCACCAAAGGTTGTGCTACCATCTAAATCATCTGGGATACCATCAGCATTAGCATCCAAGAACAGCACCAATTCAACCCCTGCAATGCCATTTTCACCTGTGTCTGCTAAGCCATTGTTATTCAAATCAAACCAGACACGGTTACCAATTGTCATTGAGCGATAGACTCCAAAATCAATGGTTAAATCACTGTTGGTATCTGCAATCGCGTTACTCGCTGGGTCAGTACCTGTATCGTCTGGACTGCCTGTTGTGTTATCAGGCGATGTTTCACCTGTTGGTTCTGTGCCATCTAGTGTGTACCCTAAGCTGTAGAAACCATAGGTTGGGTCAAGGGCATTACCAACGGCTGGATTATTGCGATTGTCGTTGTTATCTTGTGCTTCGGGTGTTCCACTACCATTATCAGCATTAGGGATAGTGCTTGCATGACCAACCAATACACCTGTGCCGATGAAGTTCGAGCGATTTAAGCCCACGATATATGTCCCTGTTGCGAGACCATCGAAGAGATAGTAACCATTCGCATCAGTCGTCGTTGTATCAATCGCTGCGCCATCAGGGATATTATCACCATTAGCGTCACGATAGAGGCTCACTGCCACGCCTTGAATACCTGTTTCACCAACATCGAAGAAGCCGTTACGAGCATTCGCAGGTGTGCCACCGCCATTATCCAGCCAGACACGGTTACCAATGCTGTAAAAGGCTGTTGGTGTGAAGCCGAAGTCTACCGCGAGATTACTATTGGCATCGGTTTCGCCATTGTTACCACGACGATTCGGACCATCGCCAGCACTATTACTGAGGTCAGTTTCGCCTGTTGGTTCATTGATACCACTATCACGGGTATTGAGCGTAATTTCTGCACTCAGAACATTGCCATTCGCATCGACAGTGATACCATCGTCGTCGCTATCAACTGTTGGCACACCATCCGTAGTGCTACTGGCTGTTCCTGCCAATGGTTGACCTGTGCCGAAGGCTTGTCCATCAACTGCGATGATGTATGTACCTGGTGGCAAGCCATCGAAGAGATAATAGCCTCCTGCATCGGTCACATCAGAATCAATCGCATCATCAGGAATATTATCGCCATTGGTATCATCAGTGGTACTACCTGTGCCATCGCCATCGGCATCAATGATGTTACCTGCGCCATCTGTGCGGAACAAATAGACTGTTACACCACTAACACCGACTTCAGCATTATCAATCAGACCACTATCGTCATTATCAAGCCAGACACGATTACCGAGACTCATTGGCTCGAAGAAACCGAAATCGACTGTCAAATCACTATCATCAGCATCAACACCTGTACCGTTACCAACACCTGCTTCGGTATCTGTTTCGCCACTGCGTTCACTGTCACGAGTTAAAGTGACGGTATTGCTCAGGACACCATAGGTAGTATTACGTACATCACGACCATTGTCGTTGCTATCATCGTCATCAGGGTTAACGAATGTTGCGCCTGTGTTAGGGTCAGTTGTTGGGTCATCGGCAGGGTTATCAGTCGTTGTCAGTGTGCTGATGAGTCCGTTGAGCGGATTGCCAGCATTGAAATTGCTGTTATCAATACCGACAACATATCGCCCAGGCGCGAGATTTTCGAAGAGATAGTAACCACCATTGCCTGTGGTATCTAGTGCAATCGCTGCCCCATCTGGCGTACCATTTCCGTCATTGTCGCGGTAGAGGCTGACATTGACCCCATCAATGCCTGCGCTTTCGTCATTGCCAAAGCGGTTATTGGTATCAATGACACCATTACCATCTTCGTCATACCAGACACGGTTACCGAGACTCATGTTCGGTGATGTGAAACCAAAGTCAATTGTGAGGTCACTGTTATTGTCGGTTTCACCATTGCGTCCGATATTGCTTGGACCATCGTTAGTAGCATTGTTGCTGAGGTCGGGTTCTGTAGTGATTAAGTCATCATATGGGCGAGTGAGGTCAATCAATTCACTGTGAATGTCACCAGCCACAGGTGTATCGACACCATTATCGTTGCTGTCATCATCATCAGGATTGCTAAAGCCAGCAGGTGGTGTGAAACTCGGATTATCAACACCTGTTGTGGTGCTACTGACTCCTGCAAGTGGCTGACCTGTCGCAAAGTTTGTATCTTCAATGACAACGAAGTATTGCCCTGGTGGTACATTATCGAAGAGATAGTAACCATTGGCATCCGTTTGCTCTTGTGCAGGGACAACAGTGCGCGTTGTAATATCTGCGAGTTGAGCGAGTGCTTCTGTGCCATCGTAGACACCATTACCTTCATCCAAATAGAGGCTGACTGTTACGTTAGCAACGCCATTTTCGCCTGTTGAAATTAGACCGTCATTGTTGGTATCAAACCAGACACGATTACCAATACTCTGAGGTTTGTAGACACCGAAATCTTGGGTCATATCCCCATTGGAATCTTCAACATTCGGTTGACCATCATCAGGAATACCATCGGCAGGGGTATCCGTATCGAATTTGAAAGTTTCGTTCTGAGGTTCAGTCCCTGGTGTGAGTGTGATGATTGGGCTGATAATCCCCTGATTTTCTGGATTGAGATTATCGGCTTGGCTACCAACCGTCACCGAACCACCATTTTCAAAGCCTGTTACATCAGCACTATCGCCGTTGTTATCGACAAGATTACCATTGACGTTGGTGCTACTTTGGTAGTTATCCAGCAATGCGCCATTACGGAAATTCTCTTCGGCTAGTACGACGCGATATGTGCCACGTTGTAAGCCATCGAAGATATATTCGCCGTTTGCCCCTGTGGTGACTTGACGTAGCGCATCACTTGGATCATCAATTTGTCCGCCACCAACGACGTTACCTGCAGCATCCACACTGTAAAGGCGTACAATCACTCCTTGAACGCCGACATCTGTGCCATCAAAGATACCATTATTGTTATAGTCGTAGAAAACACGGTTACCAATTGACATCGGAATGGCTGCGTTGAACTCGAAGTCCACTGTCATATTGGCATTGGCATCCAGTTCGCCATTTGTACCTTCACCTGCTGTGGCATCCAAATCACGGTCATCCGTCGGAACGGTTGTGGATGGTTCAGCATTACGGCTCAGTGTGTAGCGATTACTACGAACGCCATTTGTTTGTGGATTATTTTCATCAATACCATCATCACGCAAATCGGTATCGTTATTTGCTGGGATGAAGCTCGTGTCAGTATCTTCACTGCTGAAATATGGGAACATATTCGGTGCATCATATAATGCGCCACCTGCATTAGTGGTTGTGCCCGTATTAGCACTAAAATTCAGTGGGTCAACTTGGACAACGTAGTTACCCTCTGGCAAGTAATCGAAGATGTAGTAGCCATTGGCATTGGTGAGGGTTGTTGCAAAAGCACCATCAGGGATACCATTATTATCAGCATCTACTATGAAGCTCGTCGTTGCGCCTGTTGCATCAATGGGTGAATCGCCTACGGTGTAGCCAGCAGGAACAAGGAACAAACTCAATTGAACGTTCGGTAGACCTGCTGTTGCTTCAGGACCATCAGGTTGCCCGTTGTTATCACCATCAGGATGAATCTGTGATGAATTAGTTGTTGGGTCATCCAACCAGACACGATTACCAATCGCATACGGGATGAAGAAACCAAAATCAACAGTCATTTCACCATTGGAGTCCGTGATACCCGTTCCCTCGCGGTTGCTTGGTGTAGCATCAGGGATGGATGTATCTAAATCTGTATCATCTGGTGTATTAGTAGGTGATGCTTCTGTATTTGTGACTAAGTGAATCGCACCACTACGAACATCTGTCCGAGCGAGTGCGCCATTATCTTCAGTGTCGATACCGTTATCGTCACTATCGCGTTGATTGTCGCTGTTCGCAGCATCGGGCGACCCGTTGGCTTGAACATTAGTAATCGTGCTGATGTAATCTTGTAATTCGCCACCTGCAAATTCCGCAGGGTCAACTACGACAACATAGTATCCTGGTGGAATCAGTTGCTCTGCTCCCCCTGCATCGAAACCACCTGTAATCCATGAATCGAAGAGATAGTAACCCCCATTGGCTGTTGTATCAACGGCAATCGCATCATCAGGAATGCCGTTACCACCTGCATCATCGGTGAAACTACCACCAGCCGTCCCATCAGGATTGAGGGCGTTCCCTGCTGAATCAGCACGGAAAAGGAATAAGCGCACACCGTCAATGCCGTTCGTGGCATTTTCATCAACACCGAGATAGTTATTGTTTATCGTTCCGCTACGGTCTTGGTCAAACCAAACACGGTTACCAATACTCATCGCACGATAGAAAGCAAAGTCGATGGTCATGTTGTTGTTATTGTCTTGAACACCAACCCCATAGACATCATCATCGGCATCTATGCCATCACCATCACGGTCAGTTGGGGATGGGTTAAAGTCGCGTTCTTCGCCTACAACGACATCAGTTGTGTTGCCTGCGCCTGAATTATTGGTCGGCTCTGCTTGATAACTGAGTGTGAAAGCATTGCTCGAAACACCTGTAGTTGCAGGATCAGCAGGATTATTACCATTATCATCTGTGTCGATATTGTTATCGGTTTCTTCGGGGTCGTCCCATTCATTTGCGCCATCAGGGATACCACCGCCATCACTGCTGTTGTAGAGGTGCAATGGTTCACCAACACCAAATTCTGAGGCTGGAATATGAACAAAGTATGTTCCAGCAGAAATCGGTGTATTGTTCGGGTCATCATTGCCCGTTGTAGGGTCAAGCGTATTGGTCTCATCAAAGAGATAATAGCCATTAGCATCCGTTGTGGTGCGTGCCACAGGGATATCAACACCAGCCGTTTGCGTCGCTAGATAGAGTTCAACGACAACACCGTTCACGCCAGCATCATCTGAACCCGTGCCATCTGCCGAGAAGCGACCATCACCAGGACGTGCATTCGGGCTACTGGCATCCATATCGTACCAAACACGATTACCAACACTGAATTTTTGATAGAAACCGAAATCCCATGTGCGGTCACTTTGATTATCCGCAATTGCTGTTGATGCTGTTGATTGTGAGCCATCGGTGCTGATACCATAAGCTGTTTGACTCGTGCCATGATTCGGCATTGTGACACCTGCATCGTCAGTTTCGTTGGTCGGTTCACCATAAGGGACTAAGATAGCACTCGCTGATTGCAAGCGTGCTGTTCCTGCCCCCCCATCGTAAGGATAGTTTGCATCTGCGCCAATACCATCGTCATTACTATCGGTGTTGTCGTCGCCAATTGTTGCTGGGTCATCACTGCTGAAATAGAGTGATAAGGCGTTGCCTGTATTGAAATTACTTGGGTCAATTTCGATAATGTAGCGACCTGCTGGTAAATCACGGTCTGCGGTACTGACATCAGCATTAAAGGTTGATACATAGCCATCAAAGAGATAATAGCCATTAGCATCCGTTGTAGTGAATGCCAGAATATCACCAGCGTCGAAACCACCACTACCATTGACATCATCAGGGTTGCCATCGCCATTGCTATCTCGATAGAGATTAACGCGCACATTCTCGATACCTACTTCTTCTGTTGCTGTACCAATACCGTCTCGTATACCGTTATTGTTAGCATCTTGCCATACCACGTTACCGATGCTCATTGGTGGGAGCAAGAAACCAAAATCAACTGTTAAATCGCTATTTTCAGGCAGTATGGCTTGTGTGGATAGATAACCATCACCTTCATCCGCATTGGGTGGCGAACTCACTGCTTTTTTGTCAGCTTCGGTGGTGGGTTCTGCACCCAATGTCAAACGAATACGCTCGCTGGTGATGCCATCTGTTGTCAGAGTTGTTGTATCGACACCGTTATCATTGTTATCGACAAAGGTTGGATTTACTGTAGTTATATCTTGTTGTTGTGTTGTCCAGCCTGTGCTACTGACATGCAAGGCAAGCACAGCATTGTTGGTAGGGTCTGCCAAATCTACTGTGAAATTACTCGCTGGGATATGAACGAAATAATCATCAGGCAGAAGTGGTGAGAACAGATAATAGCCATTGGTATCAGTCGTTACACGGGCAGGAATATCATAATTACCCGTTGTTGTATTTAACAATTGTACAAGTTGGTCTGTACCAGCGTCGTAGACACCATTGTTGTTGGTATCTTCATAAAGTTCAACAGTGACACCCTCAATGGGTGATTCGCCTGCATCAAAGACACCATTGTTCTTATTGGCTTGTGTATATGTGCCGTTACTTTCACCACCATCATCAAGCCAAATACGATTCCCAATACTCATAGGTAGCGTGAATCCGAAATCAACACGTAAATTGCTGTTGTTATCGTCTTGCCCTAAGTTACCACGACCTTCGGGACCAAATTCACCACCTTTACCTGCATCATCGTTTGGATTATTCGGGTCGTCAGTTGTACTATTCGGGTCATCGGCACTATTCGGATTCGGGTCATCTTCGTTGCTACCCATACTGGTGTTGATAGTAAATACTTCACTGCGGATACCACCATCAGCAAGACCACCAACGATGAAGGTATCCACACCACGATCGCGTGTATCGTTATTGTTGAAGTTTGTGCCTTGTGAGCCTGTACTGCTGACATAATTTTGAAGGATGGTAGGGTCAGCAAAGTTGGATGCTTCGACAACGACAACATATTGACCATTATTGATGTATTCAGGATTAGGGGTTAAGTCTAGTCCTGGAGGGTCAAGGTTGAAGATATAGTAGCCATCAGCATCAGTGGTTGTTTGTGCCACAAGTGCGCCAACATCTGTGCCATTCCATGTATAGAGGCTAACAACAGCATTCTCAATTGGTGTTTCACCAGCACCAGGATTATAGCGACGGTTATTATTGAGGTCGTACCATAAGCGGTTGCCAACACTAACAAATTCTGGGATGCGAATACCGACTTTGATGACATCTACGCCGTCAAGCGCATCGCTTGGATCAGACGCAGGGGCAGCAGCATGAGCATAGTTATTCCATGCGATTGTCCCTGTATGTGGTACATTCTGAATATCGGCTGCATTGGTTGGGAAGTCTGTATTTGGTGCTGTAACGTAGTTGCTTGAACTTGGAATTCTTGCACGAACGACAAAATCTAATTGTGCGCCTGGGGCAATCGCAAAGTTCGGATTCAAACGAATGCGGAAAGAGCGGGTATTAATCGATGGTGTACTCGTCCACGTATTATCACAACTCGTCAGTGATGGGTAGACTTCTGCGCGACAAGGTGTGAACGTGTTGTTGTACTCGATAGTAAAGGCAGATTGCCAGTTTGCAGGGGTGACTACTGTATAGCCTGGTGGTACACCGCTACTGAGCAAATCAGCAAGCACAGGGTCAGATTCGTTGTTGATACCAACGAGTTCAATCGGTACACCAGCCACATAATTTGGATTTCCTGCTACATAAGCTGGGTCAATAATTGTCCGCCAAGATGAGCCACGACTACCACCGTTATTGAATTCTACTTGACTAACCCCCACATCACCTTCATGTGGGAGCAAATCATAGAGTGCATAATTGACTGCATAATCGTTACCATAGTTTTGAACAGTTAAGCGATAGGTAATCTGGTCGCCAACAATCCCCTCAGAAACACAGCCAAAGCGATTGTAATATTGCTCATTGGTGAGATTGCCTGAGCCACTATCGGATAAGCCATTGATGGTATTATTGATACCTATGACCAAAGGACAACTGGTAACTGAGCTATTGGATGGCACAGGACCAGGATTCGTGTCTGAGTCAATATCTGTGAAATTGGATGGGTCGGCGGCATCGAAACGGGTTTCGTTACGAATCCATTTTTGACCGTCTACGACGAGTGTTGTTGGGACACTGTAGCTACGGTCAATCTCACAAACATTTTCAGTGGTATTGCCATCGTTATCGACATCAAGTGAATCGGGTGTTGCATTGTTACCATTATTGTTGCCTTCACAAACTAAGTTCGCACTATCATCAACATAGATAATTGCTTGATTGCTATAACTTCCTTCAGGAATGTAACGGCGTAGAATCACTCTGAATGTGATTTCAACTCGCTGATTTTGATTATCTGCTGGCGAGTAATTCATCTCATTGGCTGTGCCAGAATCACCACCAAATCGGAAAATCATAACAGTACGATCTTCAGTGTCAGTATCACCATCCCAATCTTGATTACGAACTTCTGTGTAGTAATCATATTGAGCTGAATTATCTCGTGCTGGATTATTAATATCCATTAGGTCAGTGATACGGTTAGGCGCAGTTAATGTGCCTCCCAACGTGTTAAAGTCATCCGTAATCGTTAATCCCGTGACTTCTAGTGTTGCTGGGTCAAATTCTTCTGGTAAGGCATCTGCGATAATAAGTTCGTCAATTTCTGCGCCATCGGATGTACGCTCAGTGATATTAACGCGCACCGTAAATGTCACGTACTCCGTGCTATCATCTCTGAGTGGACTTTCGGGACGAATAGTCGATGGAGATACTTGTTTTGTTCCGCTAATACTCTCATTGGAGTTGTTATCCGAGATAACATCAACCACATCGTTATCACAGGCTTGTGAGGATGCAACTAAATTGCCTGATGAGTCACGATAATCAGCATCCAAACAATTAACACGCTGAGCATCATAGGGTAATGGCTCTGACCCTGTTGGTTGGAAGCCTGATTCGATTGGTTCAAAAACAGATTGGAACGGTTGATTACTGCCCGTGAATGAGAAATCTGGCGGTAAGCCATCTCGTAGTACGCCATTTAAATCATTGAATTGAAAATCAATACGAATACAGGTCGCATTGGCAATAGGAATATTGACAATATTGCTCGTGCTACCATCATGACCTGTAACGAGTGTTGTATTCCCTGCTGGGTTGATACAATCAGCGCGTGTGCGCTCAGTAGAATAACTAACATTTGCTGTCAGATTGCTATACGTTGTGCCGTCGCTCCACGAACCGAGACGCACGCCAATGAATTGGAATAAATCTGCTGTGCTAGCCGTGTTAGGGGCAACATTTTGGTCTTGGAGTACATCAACGATGACAACATCTTCAACGTATGTGTTTGACCCAACCGTGCTGACATTCAGATTAAAGCGACCTTGTCCTGTTACACCAATTGGACCTTGTACCAAGCCTTTGCTGAGGCTGACAGTTGTAGTGGGTTGGTCAAGTTCATCTTGAGCGCACGGTGTTCCACAAACCCCATTTTCTGTGCCATTACGATAATTTGCTGTGAAACTCGCTTGATTATCAACCACTGTGCCATCACCATCAATAGCAGGGTCACCACCAACAAAACTAGCAGGCGGATAAGCAACATCAACCCGAATCGTTAACGGACCATCAGAGAATTCGCGTGCGCCAAATGTCCATGTAATTGTTCCTGTAGCTGGAAGGGCTTGGTCAGGTGCAATCGAAGCCCCAACCATGACAGCGTTTGGCGGTAATGTATCGGTAATCACGAAACTATCTAAATTGAAGTTTCCCAATGATTCTGGCGTGAAGACGATGTTGTAACTCGCCGAAAGATTATCATCTGGGGTAGGTGCAACGGTTCCTGGGAATACACGGGTTTTTGTGATTTCCCAATCAAAAATAGGTGGTGTGATTGTAACAGTTGTTGTAACAGGCGGTTCTGCGCTGTTACCGTCATCTGGATTGATACTAATCAAACTCAATGGAAAATCTGTGCCAAAGGTATCTGCTTCATCTGCAATGCCCACGCGCACAGTTAATTCTGCTTGGAGACCTGCTGTTAAACAGCGTGCTTGTTGTGTCGCTGTCCCACCTGGGATACATGGATTTGCACCTGCTGTGTTAGAGAGGGTCAACACTGTTTCGCTGTAAGGGTTAGCTGGGTCATCTGTGTTGGTGCGTGTTGTAAGCCCAACAGCTTCATAGCGTCCGTTGGGGTCATCAACTAGAATGAAATTACCTGCGTCAACGACATCTGTGGGGATGACAACTTCAATAGCAGAGCGGTCACAATCACTGACAGAGCTACTACAGGTATATTCAATCTCAAAATCGAAAACCTGCCCCACTTCAACAGGACTGGGTATACCTTCTGGATTGACGCTAACGGTAGCTGTTCCTTGCGCGAAAACAAGAGAAAGACTGCCTAAGATGATAATGATGAGCGCGACAAGCGCGATATACCGCAGACCTCGATATAAATTTGACATTTCGTGTGAACTCCCCAACCTACCTGTTTGATACTAGCCAATAATGAATTAGCTTGAATTACAATCGATTTAAGTTGTTATTTACAAATTGTTTTGGTACTTTTCGCCTACTATAAGACTATTTTTCGTGAGAAAGCGTTAAGATTTTGAAAACCCAAATATTCAACTAAAACTTAGGGCAAGGCTTTATATCTTGATGGGATTGCTCATCTGTACTGACTTTAATGACAGTGTTATCATGAGGTGTTCTGGTACGACGTAGACTTAATTAGAGGTCACAATTTCAGTAGAAGGATACTATGCCACTTTCTGACAACATGCGTCTCATTTTCTATGACTATATTTTGCCCATCATCATCTTTTATCTCATCGCTTATTTTGTGCATCGTACATCTGATGCGATTGCCAAACGGTATAAACCCATTAGCGCAAAAGTCCTGCGTGAAAATCCACATCGTATTGAGCGTCTGAAGACACTTCAAGCACTCTTAGCCAATGTCATTACTATCATTGCTTATGTCGTTGCTACGCTTGTTAGCATTGGACTATTTGTCGATGCAGACACAATTCTGTGGGTTGTAGGCTTATTTAGTGCTGCTTTTGGTTTGGGGATGCGACCTTTTATCAGTGATTTCCTGACAGGTTTATCCTTCATTTTTGAGGACACTTTTGATGTCGGCGATAAAATCGAGATTCCACTGTATCCACAACGGGTGGAAGGAGTGGTTGAGAAAGTCACTTTGCGCGTAACAAGTGTGCGCGGCGTTGATGGCGAGTTATTCACGATGCCGAATGGTGATATTCGTCTGGTACGCAATTTTAGTCGTGGGGATAGTTCCCCAACTAATATCACAGTTAAAGTTCCTGCTCGGAAAATTAGCCAAGCAATCGACCATTTGGAAAAATTGAGTGAACGTGCTATGACACTCTTACCCAATTTAATTGAGCCTTGGCAAGTGATTACAAAATCAGGTGAATTAGGTGATGAAGCCGAACTCACTATCGTTGCGAAGGCGAAATTCGGCAAAGGTGCGGAGATGCGAACACGCTTACTGGCTCTTGTGCAACAGGAGTTATCGGCTCAGGGTATTTTACCTGAGGATGAGGCAGTCACAGGTGCTGTCATCATCCCCGAAAGTTAATGCACGATGCCCATGAATGAATCCACACGACATTATGATTTGCTAAAAGCCTTTGCCGAGCCTAGGTGTCCAATTTGTGCGATGGTCATGCGTGATTTGAAGCAAGATTTAGATATTTTGCTGTTGGAACGCATCAATAAAGTGCCGACACATCTTGCTTTTAGGGCAGGACGTGGTTTATGCAATGCCCATGCTCATCAATTGATGACTGCACGCGGTGGCGCACCTGCGATTGCTGTCATGTACGAATCTACAATGGTCGAATTGATGAAAGATGTGGCAAAAGTCAAACCAGAGGGTGGGTTTCGTTTGATAAGCAAAAAATCATCTGGTGCGCGTGCATCTAAACAACTTGACCCCACAGGACCTTGTTTAATGTGTGAAACAATGACTAAAAATGAAACATCTTTCGTTAATATCGTGGCAGAAAATGTGCAAGACCGTCAGTTACAAGACGCATTCGAGGAATCAATCGGTGGTGTTTGCTTACCACATGGATGCATGGTGATAGCGCAACTCTCCCAAAAAGCTGATTTGGAAGCATTCATGGCGATGCAACAACCTAAATGGCAAGCCTTGCATGATGACCTCAAACTATACATTAAGCACAACGATGAGAATCTGCCTCAACACAAAATGGGTCAAGAAGGCGATAGTTGGTCGCGTGCGATACGCTATCTATCAGGTGAAAAAGATGTGTTTGGCTATCGGCGTTAGACTATCTCTGCAACAAGACCGAAATGGTCTGATGGATAGAGCGTCGTGTCATGGTCGGCTGGTTGATTGGCAATCAATTGGCACGCTTTGACTGCGAATACTTCATCACACAAAATATAGTCAATAGTACGTGGTGTCAGATTTTCATCAGCACGTAATGGCGATGGAAATGTCACATCAGGTTCAGCACAGTGAATTGCTTCGTAGGCAGATTGAAACCGTCCTTTTGCTCGCTGTATTGTCGTGCTATCAGGTCGGGCATTCAAATCACCCATCAGAATTGTCGGATGACCTTGAGGCTCTATCCAATTTAGGATGTAATCTAGTTGCTTTAGGCGTATCACTTCGTCACGATAAGGTTTGTGGTGTAAATGCGTATTGACGACATTGACAGTTCGTTCATCAATGTTGATGAGGATGCGTTGTGCGGTGCGAAATCCCTCGGGGAGTTCGATGCGTTCATGTTCAATCACGGGAATACGAGTCAAGAAAGCATTAGCGAGTATGTGAGGGTCATACCAATCTTCACACAAAAAGGGGGTGTATTTACTTTCATTATGTTGATTGAGTGCATCGCAAATTAATTGATGTTGATTAACTTTGAGACGGACTTCTTGCAAGCCAATCATATCTGCATCTGCTTGTCGCAGTGTTTCAATTACTAATGGAAAACGCTCATCCCAACGATTGGCTGTCCCTCTCAGATTTAAAGTCGCAACACGCACCATAACATCAGTTTCAGATAGATGACAATTAAACAATATTGTACGAGAAATTGCACACGAAGTTGAAACCCTGAGCAAGTCCTCATTTAAGTGTCATCAGATGCAGTTAATAACTGGCTCATCAGCAAGGCAACAAAAGCAACTATTATCAATAAAACACCTGTCCAAATTGCGGCATCTATATCGCGTTCAAATACAGCATAGACAAGTAAAGGCATGGTCTGCGTGCGTCCTTGCAAGCTCCCTGCGAAGAGAATTGTTGCACCAAATTCGCCAATTGCTCGTGCCCAACTGAGAATTAATCCCGCTATAATTGCTCGTAATGCCAATGGAAACGTCACCCAACGCCATACTTCCCATTCTGTTGCACCATCGACCCGCGCAGCATCTTCTAGTTCATCGGGGATATTGGCAAAGCCTATTTGTGTTGCACGAATAAAAAACGGGGCTGCTACAAACACTTGGGCGATAATTACCGCCCACATGGTAAATGCAATATTAATCCCGAACATGGATAAGGACATACCGACTGCTCCTCGTCTGCCAAAGGTGAGCAACAGTGCTAAGCCAGCAACCGCAGGGGGCATCACAATCGGTAAGTCAATTAGAACAGTTGCTATAGTCTTTCCACGAAAGTCCCATCGCGCGAAGATATACGCAAGCGGCAATCCTAGTAACACAATGACGATAATGCTAATACTTGTCGTGCGAAGACTTAAGCCAATGGCATCAAGCACAATAGATGGATCAGGCAAAGATTGCCAGCCACCGCTTGCAAGAGCACGCATCATCAGCACTAACAATGGAATCATCAACAAAACGTAGGCAAACAGCCCAACACAGCCAATGATAATACGAGAAAGTGTTTGACTGTTAACAGATTGTTTCAGCATTGGGCGTAAGTTCTGGCTCAGGAGTCATTTCAGGTGTAAGCATTGGTTCTGGTATGCTTTCGTCAGGTGAACAAAATCCCCATGTTTGTAAAATTGCTTGTCCTTCATCAGATGAAACGAAATCAATGAATTTAAGCGCAAGATCGGAATTTGGCGCGTCTATGAGCGGTGCAATTGGGTATTGTGCGCGAGGACTTGCACCTATAGGTAATGGAACAATCTGAATGGCTTCAGCAACATCAGGTGTTATATCTGTGCGATAAACAATGCCTGCATCAACTTCTCCAATAGCAACACGCGCTACAATTTGCCTGACATTAGATTCTTCTGACACAAGATTTTGCAAGACATCATGAACAAAGGTTTCATCATAATCAGAGGATAAAGTTTCCAATAATTGGTCAGTATAGACGCGAATCGGTACAGATGGGTTTGCCAATACTAAAAATAGGTTATTGTTTGCTAAATCGGCAATGGATTCTATGTTAGCTGGATTGTCATTTGGAACAATCAAGGCAAGTTCATTTTCAGCAAAGATAGTTACTTGTGTTGGTTCAATCAAAGACTCTTCGATGACAGCTTGCATCTGTTCGAGATTTGCACTTGCGAAAACATCAGCAATTGCACCCTCATTGAGTTGTGTTGCTAGAGTTGAAGACCCTGCGAAGTTCAATATCACATCCACATCATATATCATCTCAAAAGTGTCACTCAATTCAGTAAAGACATTCGTGAGTGATGAAGCAGCAAAAACTGTAATTTCATCATTGGATTGTGCAAGCGTTATCTGCTGAACACTCAGCAAGAGTAAAATCAGGCAGATTAGATTAGTATTGGTCTTTGGCATCTTTCGTTTATTTCGTTTCATTAGGTACAATTGATGATAGCATGATGTTTAATTATCTCATTTGCCTTAACTGAGGGGGTTCAGTGAGCAATACAGAGCAAAAAAGGATTCTTGTCATTGATGATGATGCCATGAGTCGGGAAGTTATGGAAGCATTCTTATCATCAGAAAATTATATTGTATCACTGGCTAGCAATGGTACAGATGGTATAGCATCCGCAGAAGCCTTGTTACCTGATGCTATTATACTAGATGTTCGGATGCCTGATATGTCTGGCTATGATGTTTGCTTACATCTCAAAGCACAAGCATCTACTGAGCTTATCCCTATTATGATTGTCACGGGCTTTGATGACCGTCGAGATTTTGAACGTGGCAAGGAAGTTGGGGCTGATGAGTTTTTGACACGCCCATTTGATGGGGACGATTTGCTTGAGCGTGTCAATAAAATGGTCAATTCTTAATTTCACCTGACGCTTAACCCACGCAGACTTGGCAAGTTAGCACGAAGTTTCTATGATTAGATGCACTCGCACAACAATCATCGGAACAATATGGGTTATCGTGTACGACGAGGTGGTGGACCTCCCTCATGGTTTATATTCTTGCTTGGCATAGCGTTTGTCTTCGGCGGAGCATATCTGTGGGCGAATTTTCAAACATTCCTACGCAGTGGTGGCTTAAGTGTTAGTGAGGCGACTGCTGTTTCGCAAGTGCAATCGACCTCTACAGCAGTGCGACAAGTCACCAATATAGCGCAGTTACCAACAAGGCGACCAACAGCAACTCCTAAGCCTGATTGTCAGAATTTTGAAGTGAGTGCCAGCAGTGGCATTATGCGACAAGCTGCCAGCACGACATCACGTCTTTTAGAATCATTATCGCAGGGATCGATTGTTTGTGTGCTTGATAGTACAGAAGGGGCTGATGGTTTTGTCTGGTACTACATTGACCGTGATGCTGTGACCAATTTTATTGAGCCTGGTTATATGCGTGAAGATGTTGTGCGCCCTATCAATCCAACGCCAACACCATCCGATACACCCTTACCGTTTCCTACTATCACTTTAACCTATACACCAACTGGTACTGCAACACCGACTACAGTAGACGATAGTTAGAGTTGATGTGTATCTTTGATATGATGTAGCAAAGCCTCACTCCCTTTATCTACCAAATCGTAGACATAATCGAAGCGGTCATCATAATAGGGGTCGGGTACTGTTTCCCTATCCACTGTGCCAGCTTGTTTGGCGTAACTCAAAAATAAGCGAATTTCTCCATCTGAATCACCTCCTGCTATTTTTCTAATATTTGTCAGATTGGAGCTATCCATCGCTAGAATATAGTCAAAGTCTGTGAGGTCGCGGCGTGCAAATTGGCGTGCGCGTCCGTTATAAGGGATATGATGCTTTTTAAGCACCGCGCGTGTTCCTTGATGTGCTTGTTCACCAACGTGCCAACTGCCTGTTCCAGCCGAATCGACCATAATTTTATCAGTTAAGCCTGCTTCCTTTACTTTTTGTTGGAAAACGCCTTCTGCCATTGGTGAACGACAAATATTGCCTAGACAAACAAATAAAACTTTAATCATGGTTATTCTGTTTCCTCTGAATTATCTGTATCGATGCTGTCTTTTAAATCAGGTGATGTTTGGTCGAGGTCATCAAATCGACTAGGCGTTGTTGCCTCCTCTGTATCAGGGACTTCAGCTAATGTATCCGTTTCATCACTTTCGCTGAGTACCTCTTGGGGAGTAGGCAAGTTCATCGTAACACTGCCATCAATGAACGCGCCTTCTTCTGTTGTTAGAGAATTGGATTGAATATCGCCCCAAATACGTCCCGTTTTGAGTAATTGAACCTTATTGCCGATGACATTCCCTCGGACAATACCTGCAATCGAGATATTCCGTGCTTCAATATCCGCGTTGATTTCAGCCGATTCACCCACTAAAACGTTACCAGTAATGTCTAACTTGCCCGTGAAATGACCATCAAGGCGAATATTTCCTTCACTTTTAAGTGTTCCTTCTAGAACTGTTGATGCGCTTAAGACTGTATCGAAGCCAACCCGTGCAACATCTTGGTCAGTTTCATTATCTGTTGACCGTCGTCCCGTAAAAAATGACATTATGATGCCCCTTGTATCGTGTGCTCACTGTCACTATAGCGTTTAGGACGTTAGAGTTCAATTTGAAGCACAAAAAACGCTCTAATGAATAACAATAGAGCGTTCTTAATTAACTAGATGAATGGATGACTATTATTTGTCGTCTTCGATAGGCACAAATTCACTGATTTTGTTTTTGACAGCGAATGCAGCCGCTTCTGCTCGATTGCTTGCACCAATTTTGGACAAAATACTGCTGACATAGTTACGAACAGTCCCTTCACCCAAAAACAACTTGACCGCAATTTGGCGATTTGTCATGCCTTCAGCTACATGCGCCAGCACTGCCATCTCTTGTGGTGTTAATTCAGCGAAAGCCGTCGCATGTTGTGCTTGGTTGGCTTTGCGAACTTCTGCAAAGACGCTTGCTGTCATCGCAGGGTCAAGCATCCCTTCACCACGACTAACTCGTTCAACAGCTTGAACCAGTTCATTATCGCCAATTCGCTTGAGAACATAACCCGATGCTCCTGCTTGAATGGCTGCCATTAAGAGTTCATCTTCGGCGTATGAGGTCAGCATAACAACTTTGCAAGTAGGAAGCGCATCAACAATTTGACGACAGGCTTCAATACCTGATACACCTGGCATCCGAATATCTAAAATAGCAACATCTGGACGATTTTCTTTAGCGAGGCGTATGGCTTCTTCACCTGTGCTGGCTTCCGCAATGACACGAAAATGTCCTTGGTGTTCTAGTAATGAGCGTAACCCTGCACGTACCACAGAATGGTCATCTGCAATGAGAATCCGAATTGTCCGAGCCATGAGTCAGCCCCTCTTTTACAAGTAATTATGTTCAAGTACAATAATTCTAAGGTTTTAGTTAACTCTAATCAATAATATTGTTATTCACCAGTGAGGAATGTCACAAACATCGTATGACTGTCTTAGAGCAACTCAAAGATATTTCAACCGCCGTAATGTATGCTGCGGAAGCTAATGAACTTGAATCGGTATTACAACGTATTGCAGATGTCGCGCGTCAATTGGTCAAAACGAAGTATGCTGCCTTGGGTATCCCCAATGGACAAGGTGGTTTACGCTACTTCAAAACTTCAGGAATGACAGTTGAAGCAGAAGCACGAATTGCTCACCGTCCGTTTGGACATGGTTTAATTGGAGCAATTATGAGTGAACGCAAAGTTATTCGCTTGAACAATATGGCTGATGACTCACGTTCTTTTGGCTTTCCAGACAATCATCCACAGATGAGTAGTTTTTTAGGCGCACCGATTATCGTCGCAAATCATCTCTATGGGATGCTATATCTATCAGATAAGGCGAATGGCAGTGTTTTCACTGATGAGGATGAAACACTTGTAGAGGCTCTAGCTGGTTATGCAGCCTTAGCCATTGCTGGCGCACAACTATCAGAGAATGCGAGTCGCTTCAAGCTATTGGAACAGCGCGAAAATATTGGTATGGAGTTACATGACGGTGTGATTCAATCGCTGTATGGAATTGGTATGCAAGTCGATTTATTACGTCGGAGTGGTGCAGATGTCGGCGAAGAACACCTCAGTGACTTAGTTAATAACTTAAATGATGTCATTGAAGAGATACGTGGGTTTATCGGCAAACTCCGTTCAAAGCGTGATACTTTGACAATTCGTGAAAATATTCATCGCCTAAGAGAGCGTCTGCATCCTCCACAAAACATTGTGATAGAGATTGATGCGCCTGATACACTCGCCCCCTTTTCGCCAACTGCTTTTGAATCAATTTGCTTAATCATCAATGAAGCAATGAGTAACGCTATTCGTCATGCAGATGCCAAGATTATTCGTGTTATAGCAGATGTTAGTGATGGATTTTTCAAAGTCCAAGTGATTGATAATGGCACAGGCTTTAATCACAAGATGCTCGACCATAGCACAGGACTAGGCTTACGAAACATGCAACAGCGGGCTTATCTTTATAACGGTCGTGTGACGATTGATAGCAATCCTGAAGAGGGAACAACGATAGATATTGTGATTCCTGTAGGTGCATATTAAAGCCAAAGGCGGAAACCACTCCGCCTGTTTGTTACTCACTAGCTATTTTAGCCGTATTTCAAGTTCTATTTCATCACGGATAGGGATGCCTTCAATACCTGTGATTGGTATTTGGGGTTTGAGGCGACGTGCTTGTTCAATGGCGTTGCGGTGTACCACTGCAATCTCAAAATCACGCTTTTGCCAGAACTTCAACGCAGGAAGATTATCGTTGGTTGTAATTAGCCAGATACGCTCAATTTTTGCATCTTTTGCAGCCGTAATCAATTCGTTGACAAGTGCTGTCCCAACACCTATATCGCGCACGGTGCTATCTAAGGAAACTATTTCACACTCATTATCTTCAACGTTATAAGTCAACAAACCGATTTTTTCCATCGTGACAATCGGATTTTCTTCAGTTGCATCGTCATCTATTTGCTCAATTTCCTCACCCTCTAGTGGTTTTGACCGCTGTGCTACAAATCCTGGTAAAAGGTGTCCGTAGAGAATACGACCACGTGTAACCATCTGGGTTGACCCCCAGTATTCATCAAGAAAATGCGCGACCCACTCTCGATCTTCACGAACAAGGGCGCGTATTGTAAAAGCATCTTCAGTCATCAGATTGACCTTTAGCTGTATTCGATTACAAAACTTAAACAACTAGTATAACCGCAAGCGTGTTTGTTGGAAAATTTTTGCATGTGCGTTGGGTGAGCGTTGATTAGAATTCACAAATATAGAACATATTTTCTGAATTAATCCTAGTAAGATTCTTCATCTTCCGACACAATGAACTAAGTGAGTAAGAGGATGAAAAATGGTTGATTACTTTACGGAAGTTTTCTCAATCAATGTCGATAAAATTGGACATCTAACGGCTTACGATATTGTCACACAGCGAGAGCATCCGACAGCAATCATTGATGACTTACTAATCCGATTCAGAAAAGCCTTCGGTGGCTACTGGATATGGGATGGTCAGCAAATTATCACAGACCATGCAGCAGCACCCATGCAGAGTGAGATTACCTTAGATGTTTTACGTAAAGAACATCCAAAACGATTTAGTGTGCTTGAAGCAGTAAATGAAAAAGTAGAGTGGTATCCTACTGCGGAGGATGCGGCTCGTTTTGTAGCACGCTGTTGCGAGCAAACCTATGATAGTGATATTCGCACCATATTGAGAGCACAGGGTGTGCGGATTCATAATGGCTATATCATGCGTGACTATTTGATGCGTGCTTGGGAAGTCGATGGACAACCAGCTTTATCGTTTAGCCTTGTTCCTCGTGTTCTCTATTTACATAATGTTCAAGCAACTTTATCTCAGGGACATGAGGTTATTGGTCTACAGGTCATTGATAAAACGAATGCACGCAATATCGGTATTATTCAATCGATACATGGCACACTCAAAGATTATCGAGACAATTTGCTTACCACTTCATTATCATCTGAAATGAATGAAATCATCTTAGATGCAGATGATGATACATCCGTTGTTTGCGTTTCTTTCGGTGCTTTTGAGCGGGATTATGTTGCAACAGCCTTGAACATCATTCTACAAGATGAAAATTATGAACAATTTGATGTTGATGCAGATTCGGTAACCAAAGCAAGTACATTACCTCCTGATGAAGTCGCTAAAGTTGTTTCGGATGCGACAGAAATACTGAAAACAAATAATATTATCGGCAATGCCTACAACAATCGAGTACATCCACAGCATTTTATTTATCTTGACCATGTGCCAGAAATGGAGTTTGCGAATCAGAGTGTGCGTCCATATCGTTTAGAAACACTCACGCATGACTTTAGCCAATATGGACTATTCGCCAGACATCCTCGTTTTAAAGAACAACCTGTTCGGATTGCAGTCATCAATACTTTAGATGCCTCTATCGCAATAGATTTTGTGGAAGCGATGCGCCGACAAATTGAAAAAGATTTTGGATTAAAGATTGAATTGATTAAGGCGCGTAATGTCCGTGTTGTTTCGGATAAAAATTTAGCGAGTGCCTTACGCGCTGTCGAGAAAGAAAATCCGCATGTTTTGCTCGCTTGTTTTGCTGACGACCAAACGGATAGTTATGACTATGTTCACAGTCTAACATTGGGTAAAGGGATTGCATTACAAGCTCTCTATGAACAAACGATGCACAATCCCGACACAATGGGATGGGTTACGATGGGCTTGTTAGCAAAAACAGGCAATGTGCCCTTTGTCTTGGCGGAAGGCTTTGATAGTGCAAACCTAGTCGTCGGGTTGGATTGGGTACGTGAATCTCTAACTAGAGGAGACCGCTTAGTGGGAATGTCACGAGTCTATCGGCGTGATGGATTCTTCATGCGGTATTTTATGGATACTCAAGACCTCGAAGCAGACGCTACACCCCCAGCCAGTATGATGCAGGCTTTATTTCCTCACCTTATTTTCAAAGGGAAGCGCGTTATCATTCACCATCGCGGTACAATTCCAAGTGGCTTGCTTGATTTGATAAAGGCATGGGGTGACGAATTAGGTGCAGAATTGATGGTGATTGAAATTCACACAGAGAAAATTCCTCATATCTATGGTTTGAACAATGGTATCTCACAAGCACCTTGGGGAAGTGTCTATTTGCTCAATGCGTCTGAGGCATTTGTGGTTTCTTCTAACCCAAAAGATGATATTATGCCAGAATCAATCCACTTACGTATTCGCATGGGTGACATCACAATTGAACAAGCTATTTATAGTGTCATTGCAATGACTTTGCTGAGTTATGGTACGAGCACTTTGCCACGTCTGCCTGTCACAATCCAGAATGGTGACAAGCTATCAACTTGGTTGGCGCGTGGGATGTTACCGAATAATATCAACGGTGATGTTGCATTCTGGTTGTGATTTTCACACAAAGCCCTTTTAATACAAACTCTTACTTTTCTTTCAGCACGCTACAGACAATAATGGAATAGTATTGGTATACACTAGCAATAGTGGTAGCGTTATTAATTGACAACACTACGGCATCGAAAGTAAGTTATGCTGTCTAACATTTTATCATCAAAGAATAGTCGCAAGTGGATGTATCTCTTCCTCAAAGTTGCGATGATAATTGCTTTTAGTCTTCTTATCTTGGTGCAATATCCGCGCACAATCACAAATGTGATGTCTGTTCGTGATATTGCCTACCCTGCTGGCGTTGGATTAATCACCGTCTTGATTATCATCATTGCGACGCTGATTCGGCAAACGAATCGTTATGTGCCCTTTATGGTTATCGTGGCAGATATTGCCTTAATCACTGCATATATCTACTACATGCCTAATCCTGCGGATAACAATTATCTGATTCCAATGGGCATCACGATTATCATCACCTTATCAGGGATTTTGTATTTAGGGGCAATTTTCGGGATTATTGCGATTATTGGTAGTTTAGCAGCATCTTCTGTTGCATATTTGGCACGTCCAGAAGTTGTTCCTGAAACGATTTTCCAGAATCTTGAGCCAATCACCCCAGTAGTGCTGATTGGTGTCCTTAGCTTTGTAGTTGCGCTCATTTGGCATTTGGTGATTGATGAAGAGAATTCTCGTAAACGTGTTGAAGTCCGCCAAGAAATTAAGGAATCACGCAAAGCATTAGACGATATGCGTGGGCGAACCAGCGCACTTGCAGAAATGGCAACCCGTATCAACGCTAGTTTACAATTTGACAGTATCTTGGATGCGTCGCTTGATTTAGGACGTTTAAGTGTACGTGATACGGACTCTGCCCGTGTGGTGAGTATGGCTTTGATGGTCACCTCAGAAGACGATGAGTTAACGATAGAAGCGCATCGCGGTTTGACACATACAGACTTACATCACACATTTGCAGGTAAAAGAGGTGTGATTGCTAAGGCAATGGATACAGGCGAACCGATTATCTACGATGGTGGGAAAGATGATCCAGAATTACGTGTTGTTCGTGCATTTGCTTTAGTCAAATCAACCTTGGTGATACCCCTACGAGCTAATTTTGAAACCTATGGTGTGCTCGTTTTTGGCAGTAGTGCGCGTAATGCAATCAACGAAAATCATTATGACACACTAACAACTATTGGTGTACAAGCGACTGTCGCACTACAAAATGCTGTTCTCTATCATAATTTGCGCGAAGAAAAAGAACGTATCTTACGCATTGAAGAAAATGGGCGTAAAGCTCTCGTTCGTGATTTGCATGATATTCCAACGCAGACAATTTCTGCAGTAGCCATGCACCTTTCGACCATTCCAACAATCATGAAACGCTATCCTGAGCGCGTTGAGGATGAAGTGACCAATATTCGGGAGATGGCGTTACGGGCAACAACAGAACTACGTCATGTGATGTTCACAATTCGACCCTTATCCTTAGAAGCTAGTGGTCTCAAGACAGCATTAGACCAACTTTCAGAAAAAATGTACACCACCTACAAACAACCTATGCAAGCCAAAGTTGACTCACGCATTGAAGATTTGTTGGATAAAGATGCAAAAAGTAGCTTATTTTATCTGGTTGAAGAAGCTGCTAACAATGCCCGCAAGTATGCTAAAGCTAGCATGATTCAAGTGGTTGCAACTTTACAGAAGAACGAAATAATTGTTCGTGTACGTGATAATGGGCGTGGCTTCAATATGGCTGAAGTCGGTGCAGATTACGAAAATCGTGGTAGTTTTGGCTTGGTCAATATGCGCGAACGCGCCGAACTTATCAATGGCACATTTGAGTTACAAAGTGCTGTTGGTAAAGGGACAACTGTTACTGTTCGCGTTCCTGTAAGGACTGGTCAAACAGAACAGCGTACACCTATCCTCAAACCACGACGTTCTACTCGCAAGCAATATACAGGTCCTATGTCACCATCTGCATAGACAGTTGCCAGAGTGTTCTTAAAGGTCTATGCTTTATACTTCACAGTATAAATTAACAGGATGTTATTTCGTCCTGACTATGGCAAGACAAGGATCACAATGAGTCATTCTGATAAGGCTGCTCTGCGCGGCGAACCGAGTTATGTGTGGCGCAGTGGGCAAGAACGTCGTCTGAAAATGATTGAAACATGGGCAAAACTTGATGAGGCACATATCTTAGATGCTGGTGGTGGCAATGGAATGTATGCTTCACAAATTCAACAACGATACCCCACATCACAAGTAGAATTATTTGAAATTGAATTTGAGCGTGTTCAGGAAGCACGAAGCAATCAAATTGCTCACGCTTTAGTCGCAGCAGGGGAAACTTTGCCTTATGCTACAGGGACATTCGACACTATCGTTTCTAACGAGGTGATTGAGCATGTACAAGATGATGCGCTCAGTGTGCGTGAGATGGTTCGTACTCTGACAGTGGGCGGACATCTGATTATTTTCTGTCCGAATCGCTGGTATCCTTTTGAACAACATGGACATTACTGGCGAGGCGAATATCACTTCGGTAACACCCCTCTCATCAATTACTTGCCTGATACATTCCGTGACAAATTAGCTCCTCATGTTCGTGCTTACACCTACAATGGGTTACGTAGTCTGTTTGATGGTTTACCCGTCAAAGTTAAACAACATCATCGTATATATGGCGGTTATGACAATCTTGTTCCTCGTTTGGGTCGTCCAATGGAACAATTCCGTAATTTCCTATACACACTAGAAAATAGTGTTTGGGATACATGGGGCTTATCTCATTTTATCGTGGTGGAAAAAGTAGCATCGTAGCGTGTTTCCTCAAGCAATGTATAATACTTGAGAAGCTAACACATGAGGATACGTATGGGGCACGTCATTATCTTAGGGTCTGCATCAGCCGTCAATGATGCTACACACGATTACACTCATTTTTTGTTAACTGGCAAAGAAGACACGCCTATCTTAGTCGATGCTGGGTCAAACCCACTCGGTAAAATCAAGAATTTGGGTGTCGATGACGAAACCCTGCAAGATATGATTATCACTCATTTTCATCCTGACCATGTTGCAGGAATACCCAACATGCTAATGCATATGTGGTTGTTAGGTCGCAAAGCTCCCATGCGGATTTATGGTTTGTATCATTGCTTAAATCGAGTAGAAAGTATGATGGAGGCTTATGGTTGGCGCGAATGGGAAAATTTTTATGACACACAGTTCAAGCGCATCACCCATCGAGAATACGCTACACTACTAGAAAATAGAGATTACATTATACGGTCTTATCCTGTTCGTCACTACGACGTACCAACAATTGGCTTACACATCTTTGATAAGCATACCGAGACAGTTCTCGCGTATACGTGCGACACGATGCCCTTTGCAGGATTAACTGACTTTGCTAAAGATGCAGATGTGATGATGAGTGAATCAACAGGGTACGATGGTTTGGGACACACATCGGCTGCACAAGCAGGGGAAATTGCACAGGAGGCAGGGGCGAAAGCACTCTATCTGATTCATTATCAAGTTTGGAACACTGACCCCGCGCCTTTAGTTGACGAAGCAAAGACTCATTTTGATGGTCCTGTGTATCTGGCTAAAGATTTTGATGAGTTTGATTTTTGAGGCGTATTTAAACTCGTACCTCAGCAACTTGTTCGACTGTGGCATGTAAATAGAGGAATTCACCTCGTGGCGGCATGATTTCATATACATCAACCACTTTGTAATTTGATTGTCCAATACGAACACGATCACCAACTATAGGGCGTTCTTGTTCATTTTTGATGCTACCAGGCTTGCTACCATCACTCACGACATAGCTAACTTTATAAATCATACTCATCTACCCCTTATTATTCTATCGTTTCCGACCCACGGTGACGCAACTTGAATGACATATCCTGTGCAATGTTCCGCATGATGATGTAACCAATATCCGTATTCGTTGCACAGAGTTCAGTAAATGTTGCATTAGGAATCGAAAAAACGTGTGTTTCATCTTCTGCTGAAATGACCGTTGCAGACCGTCTTCCTTCATCTACGAGTGTCATTTCGCCGACAACTTGCCCTGTTCCTAAATACAGGACAGATTCCTTTTTACCATTCTCGTACTCGACAATTACCTCTAATTGTCCTTGACTGATAAGATACATTTTATCTGCGACAGAACCTTGTTCAAATACAACATCACCTGATAAAAATGTTTCTTCAACCATAATATTACTGATAACAGCAAGTTGTTCAGCCGTTAAATCACGAAAAAGGTCTATTTGTTGCAATAACGTGACAACTTCCATTTTTTGTCACCTTTATTTCTCGTATAGTATGATTATATGCCAAAATTGCAGAAATTCAGCAGATGTTTATTTTACCAGTTCTAATCTTACGCACTTTTAACCGTGTATTAGGTAAACTTAATCTACGACATTGTATCTAAATCTTAGCATAGCTCGTAAACCGAGTGTAGCATAATCTAACTCTCTCTTGGCGAATTTATAGCGTTTTTGAGAGAAACCATAACAAATGACGTGTAAGGACAACTGAATGAGTGACGACTTAGAGCGTTTAATTGCTGACTTGCTTTCAGAAAATGAGGGCGACAGCAAGAATGCTAAAATCGAACAAACAAACGATACATTTGATGACATTGATGAATTTGACCTACAAGAAGTTCCAATCTTGCCCTTGCGTGGCATGGTTGTCTATCCACAAACTGCTATTCCATTGACGGTTGGGCAACCCCGTAGTGTGCGTTTAGTGGATGATGTCATTGCAGGTGAGCGACTCGTTGGCTTAGTTACAGCGCATGATGAAGAGCAAGAAACCCCTGGACCTGATGAAGTGTATCGTGTTGGGACATTGGCATCTATCCATCGTTTGTTTCGCGCACCAGATGGCACAATCCGCTTATTGGTACAAGGGATTGACCGCATTCGTATAACCGAATTTACGAGTGAAGACCCCTACCTCAAAGCGAGTATCATGCCTGACCCTGAAGATGATGTCGCGCAGAGTGAAGCCGAAAGCCTCACAATCGAAGCGTTGATGCGGAATGTCAGCGAACAGTTCAAGACTTTAGCTGAATTGATGCCAAGCATTCCAGATGAACTCGTTTCGTCAGCGATTGCTGTTGATGAACCACTGCAACTTATCTACTCCATCGCAACGTATATCCGCATTGAGATTGAAGATTCGCAACGTCTTCTTGAAATGGACGATATTGTTGCCAAGTTACGCTTCTTGCTGGAGTTGCTCAACAAAGAAGTGGAAGTGCTGGAACTTGGGCGCAAAATTCAAACTGAAGCCCAGTCTGAGATGGAGAAAACTCAGCGTGAGTACTATCTGCGCGAACAACTAAAAGCAATTCAACGCGAGTTATCTGATGGCGATGAATCAGGCGCAGAAGCTGACCAATTTCGTCGTAAGATTGACGAATCCAATATGCCAGAGGAAGCCCGCAAAGAAGCTGAACGCGAATTAGACCGTCTCAGCAAGTTATCTGTGGCTAGCGCGGAATACGGCGTGATTCGTACCTATCTCGATTGGCTGACCAATATGCCTTGGGATCAACGTACTGAGGATAATTTGGAAATTTCGCACGCACGCGAAGTCTTGCAACAAGATCATTATGGTTTGGAAGATATCAAAGAGCGGATTCTAGAATTTCTCGCTGTGCGTAAACTGCGTTCAGAACGCGCCGAAGAACTCGAAGCCTATGATGATAATGTTCGGCGAGAACGTGCAGGTGCAATCCTATGTTTTGTAGGTCCTCCTGGTGTTGGTAAAACCTCACTAGGGGCATCGATTGCACGCGCAATGGGACGCAAATTTATCCGATTAAGTTTAGGCGGTATTCGTGACGAAGCAGAAATTCGTGGTTTCCGCAGAACCTACATTGGTGCGATGCCTGGGCGTATTGTCCAGACGTTACGGCGCGTTGAGTCAAGAAATCCGCTGATTATGCTTGATGAGGTCGATAAGTTAGGACGTGATTTTCGTGGTGACCCTGCATCTGCATTATTAGAACTACTCGACCCTGAGCAAAACAATGCGTTCCGTGATACCTATCTCGATGTGCCATTCGATTTGAGTGAAGTTTTCTTCATTTGTACAGCGAATAGCCTCGATACGATACCTGGTCCTTTACGTGACCGTATGGAAATCATTCAACTCAGTGGCTATACAGAACAAGAAAAGCTCAATATTGCTAAACAGTATCTTGTGCCTCGTCAGGTTCGAGAGAATGGTTTGCGTGAACAAGAGATTGCCTTCGCTGATGATGCTCTACTCACAATTATCCGAGACTTCACACGCGAAGCAGGGGTGCGTAATCTAGAACGGGAAATCGGACGTGTGGCACGTAAAGTCGTGACACGTATTGCTGAAGGCACAGATGAAAGTGTCACTATTGATGGTGAGTTCGCTAGTGAGTTGCTTGGTAAGCCGCGTTTTGGTCGCCGAGCCGAACTGAAAGACCGTTTGGAGGTGCCAGGTGTAGCAACAGGTCTAGCATGGACCCCTGTTGGTGGTGATGTCTTATTCATTGAGGCAACAGCCATGCCTGGATCAAAAGGCTTTAAATTGACAGGACAGTTAGGCGATGTCATGCAGGAGAGTGGTCAGATTGCGATGAGTTATCTGCGTTCTCGCATGAATGACCTCAATATTCCTGAACAATATTTCGTCGAACATGACATTCACTTACATGTGCCAGCAGGAGCAACTCCTAAAGATGGACCATCTGCAGGAATTACGATGACAACAGCCCTTGCATCATTGTTGACAGAGCGACCCACTAAGAAAAATATCGCCATGACAGGCGAAGTGACACTCAGTGGACAAGTTCTGCCTGTTGGTGGTATCAAGGATAAGGTGCTCGCTGCTCACCGAATTGGTGTAGATACGATTATCTTGCCACAGAAAAACGAACTGGATTTGGACGATTTGCCAGATGAAATTCGTAGCGATATGACATTTCATTTAGTCGATCACATGGATGCAGTTTTGGACCTAGCACTCTCAATTGCTGGACAGTCGGCAGCAAAGTAAGCTAAACTGTCATGAGATAGATTCAATGGGGACACTGTAACTGTGTCCCCAATTGTTGGTTGATATTACATACAAGAAAGGCACTTCCATTGACTAAAGTGTTAATTGTGGACGATGATGCGGTAACTGTTTCTCTATTAGAAACATTATTAGAACTTGATGGTTTTACGGTGTTGATTGCGCGACGTGGTGCAGATGTTATCCCTAAGATGACAGAAGATAGACCTGACGTGATGATGATTGATTATCACCTGACTGATATTGAAGGGGTTGAGGTCATCAAAGAGGTGCGCGAACATGCCGATTTTAAAGATATTCCGATTGTGATGGCATCTGGTATGGATGTGAGCTACGAAGCAGAAAAAGCAGGTGCAAACGAATTTTTGATTAAGCCTTTCGAGCCATCAGAATTACCAGACCTCTTCAATCGATTAATTTCCGAATAAATACGAAACTGAGAACGATATAACGTGGGACGAAGCAAAAAACGTATGCAGTGGTATCGGGTGGATTTACATATTCATACCCCTGGTAGCATTGATTATAAAGATAAAAATGCAAGCTACATTGATATATTAAGACGAGCAGAATACCGAGGCATTGATATTATCGCCTTCACTGACCATAACTCAGTGGGTGGCTATGCTGACATGCTCAAAGAAATTGAACGCCTCGAATTTTTAGAACAATCTGGACGTGCCTTAGCTGATGAAATGCGCTTATTAGCAGAATATCGGCGGTTATTAGATAAAGTACTGGTCTTACCAGGTTTTGAATTCACTGCCACATTTGGCTTTCACATTCTGGGGATTTTCCCACCAGATACATCTGTGCGCTACATTGAACATTTATTATTAAGCCTCAATGTGCCGCCTGAAGTGCTTGAATCAGGGGATGCTGCAGCAGGGGCAACAGCCGATGTACTGGATGCCTATCGAGTGATTGAGGAAGCAGGTGGATTAGCGATTGCTGCTCATGCGAATGCTGCTCATGGGGTTGCGATGCGTGGATTGAGTTTTGGTGGGCAAACACGGATTGCTTACACACAAGATAAGCATCTGCACGCACTCGAATTAACTGATTTGCATCGCAAAGGACGTGGTAGTACACAACGATTCTTCAACGGTACTAAAGCTGAATATCCACGTCGGATGCACTGTATTCAGGGATCAGATGCTCATGCCCTCGATACATTTAAAGAAGGCAAAAATACACGCTATGGTGTTGGCGAACGAGTGACGGAAATGCTACTTCCCTATCGCTCTTTTGATGCCATCAAAGAGATGTTACTCGGCACAGATTTTTCGCGTCATCGCCCCTATAACCCTGACCATCAACCCTATGATTATATTTTGGCTGCTCGTGAAGAAGGCGAAAGTCTTGTCCAATCGTTTCATGAATCGATGGAGCGACAAGGAGGCAAATTACATGCTATCGTTGCTGATGTGTGTGCATTTGCGAACACAAATGGTGGCACGATTTATGTTGGTTTGAGTCCGAATAAGAGAAAAGACCCCAAAGGCGTTGCAGCCATCAATGATGCGGTGCGTGTTCTTGAAAACGAAATTGACCGATTGTTGACCCCTGCGCTTAATATCGAAATTGATATTCAAGATGTGCAAGGCAAAAATGTAATACGGATTCTCGTACCATACGGTGAAGACCGTCCTTACGCCTTGAGCGATAACAAAATTTACTTACGCGATGAAGCAGAAACAAACTTGGCTGTGCGTGATGAAATTGTGAGTCTTGTACGGCAAGGGATGGTACTCAGCAACAATGAGAACGATAGTCCATTTATTGACGGTTCACAGCCTGATGTAGTGCGTATCAGTGGTGGTGGTGCGTCTATCCCTGATGCGGTTTTGCCCGATGAGCCTGCTAATGAGAATGAAGCCAGTCAAACCCCTCCTCGTAGTGGTGTCGAAATATCCGATGTGGAAGAGCGTGGTGGTACATATTATTACACAATGCGTGATATGCGGAATGGCAACAAAGTCAGTAATGTGACACGCTCATCAGCCCGTCGCTTGTGGCATTATGCTATCAAGCAACATGAGGGGAATCCTGTCAAACATAACCGTGTCGATTGGGTAGGTGATATTGGTGTCTGGCGACGTTATGATAAAGCTGGTAGCACGCGCTACGACCTTGTTCAGCGCGAGAACAGTAATATTCGTGTATTTTATGGTGTCACTGAAAATGGAATGCACGGCAACTGGATGCAGTTCCTTGGTGAAGAAGATTGAACAATATCACTGACTATAAAGTTTAAAGGCGAGTCCGCTATGAGACTCGCCTTTTTGATTGTGGCTTAGTTGTTCAAACGTAAGACATAGAGACTGAATGGTGGGAGTGGTGCATCTATCGGCACGTAATCTGTGAAACCACCATTAGCGTTGATTTCTGGCAGATTCACTTCTACATCAGTTGTGCTGTAGATGACATCAATACTGCTGACATTTTCCAGAGGACCTTCGTCAATTGTAAATGTGTATTCACGGCTTTCACGGTCGTCGAGATTCATCACGACAAGTAAGGTCTCGTCGGCTGTGTAACGTAAGTATCCCCATGATGCGCGATAAGTCGAATCGACTAAGATGGTCTCGCCATATTGTAAAGCTGGTTGGCTATTCCGCAGATGGATTAGCTCACGATAATGACTCAACAGCGAATCAGGGTCATCGGTTTGATTTGCAACAGTTCGGTCGGCATAATCTTCTGGTAATGGATTCCATGGTGTGCCTGTGGTGAACCCTGCACCCTCACTAGCATCCCATTGCATTGGGCGACGGATTTCAGCATCACCATCTAGTTTCGGACCTGCCAAGCCAATTTCTTCGCCATAATACAAGAATGGGAAGCCTGGCAAGGTCATCAATAGATTTGCCACAACTTTGTTAACCCCTACATCACCATCAATCTCTGTGAAGAGGCGTGTTTGGTCGTGATTAGTGACAAATGTTGCAAATTGTCCGCCTTGATATTCTGCAAAGACAAACGGTAAAACCTGCTCTAGTGGTCGTTTGTTGCCTGTCGATGCTGCCGAGATGATGCCCCCTGTCGCATCTGTACCTTGAGCAACAACAAATTCAAAGGCTGCATCAACCGCACCCTCTTCTGTGTATTTAGCGATTGTGTTCGTTGACCCTGTGAAAATTTCGCCAATGACAAATGCGTCAGGGTCAACCATGTGAATGTGATCGTTCAAATCTGCAAGGTATGCTCGATTTTCTGGTAAATCTTGCAAAACTTGTAAGCCATTAATTTCAGTTTCAAGCAGATAACGTACGGCATCTAAGCGATAACCATCAATACCATACTCTTCAATCCAAAAGGTCGCTGCTTCGTAAATTGCATCTGTCACGGCAGGGTTTTCGTGGTTAAGGTCAGGTGCAGTGTTATTAAATGGCGCATAGTACCACGCATCACGCGTATTGTTCTGATACCATGCCCGCGCTCCCCAAGGACCGTTAAAGTTCGGATTTTCATCTTCCCATACATACCAATCAGCAAATTCAGGGTCGCCTTCTGCTGAAGCAATAAACCAAGGGTGTTGGTCCGACGTATGATTGACAACAAAATCGACAATGATTGCGATACCTCTCGCATGAGCTTCATCCACTAGTTGTTGAAAATCTTCTGCTGTACCATAATCTTCTTCGACTGCAAAATAATCTGTGACATGATAGCCATGTACTGTATCTGATTCGGCAATTGGCAGTAACCAAATCCCGCCAATTCCTAAGTCATCTGTGGTATTTGGGTCACCATCATTGAGATAGTCTAAACGTTCAATAACTCCTTGGAAGTCACCAATACCATCGCCGTCACTATCATTAAAGCTACGCACATATAGCGAATACCAGACCCGTTCTTCCCACCAGTTTGGTTCACGAAATTCTGTATCTTGCGCGATGATAATCGTCGGCATGAGCAGTAAACTTAACAAAAATCCTAAAAATATTTTTCTCATTTGCTTCCTCAAAACACAATAGACAGTCAATCACAACTATAGCGAGAAAAGTCTATTTTCACGAGAATGAGAACCAAAAAAGGAGACATCAAAAGACATCTCCACTATTTTTTAGGGTCACAGACCGCTTTAGATTATGCTGTTGTCGTTCCAATCAAATGTGACAGTGGCATAAATCACGGGCTTGCCTTTACGCCATGTTGCGATTGTATCGTGTGTATCCACAATCTTTGCATCAGGCAAGACATGACAAATATCGCATGCCCAATTTCTGGCAGGAGCAATCGGGTCATCCATCCCTGAGATGTAAAAATCGGCGACGTAATTGCCTGTTTCGCGTTTACGGACGACTTTCTGAGCATCAACACCTAGAGACACCAAATAACGGCGCATTTCGCGTCCTGATAGCATGACTCTCTCAACTTTCTACTCGTAATTTCTGTTTTATGGTGGATAATTATTATAGAACAAATGTTCAAATTTGTCGAGTCAGAACTGAGTTTGAATCAGTCGATTGAGAGAGTTTTGATAGGAAAAATTTGCTACCGACATCTGTCGATAGCAAGGACATTTAGAGGACAGTCACTTCACTGACAACGTAGCGTTTGAGTGTGAAATTGCCTGTGACAACTTGCGGTAGTGCTTGACGAAATGTTGCCATATGCTCAGTGTGGAAGTGTTTATCCAGTGCGTCTTGTGTTTCCCATTCTTCAAAGATTTGCACTTGAGCATCATCCCAAGGGTTGAACAAAAATTGATAGGTAATACATCCCTCTTCTTGCAGAGTAGCATCCATCATCGTTTTCATGATGTCTTTAGCAAGCTCGCGTTTTTCGGGATTAATTGGAGCTTTACCGTGTATGACGATCACTATTTATCTCCTAAATGAAAAAGAGATAGCTTGATGCTATCCCCTGATGTAAATATTTAGACTGGCAAGAGTACGCCCTGCTCGAACTCTTTGAGGACGTTACGTGCGATGACAATGTGTTGAATTTCGTTCGTTCCCTCGCCGATTTGCATTAAGCGTTGGTCACGATAGATGCGTTCTACGGGGTAGTCTCGGCTATAGCCTGCACTCCCATGTACTTGCACAGCATCATAACTGACTGTTTCAGCAACGAGGGTAGCTTTCAATTTCGCAATGGACGCAATTTTGGTATAGTCTTTGCCTTGGTCTTTCGTCCACGCGGCTTTATAGACAAGGGCACGTGCCGCCTCGATTTCCATAGCAGCTTGTGCGATTTTCTCTTGAATCAATTGAAAGTTTGCAATCGGTTCACCAAAGGCATGTCTATCCATTGCGTACTGCACCATCGCTTCATATGCGCCTTGTGCGAGTCCGAGTGCTAATGCCCCAATACTGACACGCCCACTATCGAGGGTTTCCATTACATAATAAAAGCCTTTGCCTTCTTCACCTAGTGTATTGCTAATCGGCACACGAACATTCTCGAAAGTAATCATGTGAGATTTACTAGCGTTCAAGCCCATCTTTTTCTCTGGTGGATGAATGGTGAAGCCCTCACGGTCAGTCTCGACTAAGATAAGACTGAATCCGCGTGAGCCAGCATCAGCATCTGTGCGTACTAAAACCGAAAGAACAGGTGACCACGCGACATTCGTAATCCATGCTTTTGTGCCATTAATGACCCAATCATCACCATCTTTGACAGCACGAGTTTGTGCGCCATTGAGCAAGTCTGTGCCAGCTTGCGGTTCAGTGAGAGCTAATGCACCGAGATAATCGCCACTGGTCAACATTGGTAGCCACTTATCTTTGTGGGCTTGTGTGCCCCACTTCATAATTGGACCGCATCCTAGCCCGTTATGGGCAGAAATCGTCAAACCTGTTGAACCACAAACGCGCCCGATTTCTTCGACAGCAATGGATGCACCAAGCGTATTAATCTCGATACCCCCGTGTGCTTCGTCAACTTGAAGACCTGTTAAACCTAATGAAGGCATTTTTTTGATAGCATCCCAATTAAGTTCGCCTGTCTCATGGGCTTCTGATGCGTGTGGTTTTAATTCTTTTTCACAAAAATCACGAACTGCCCGATGAAACATTTTCACTTCATCATTAAGTTCAAAATCCATTATAAAAATCCTTTAAATTCATGTGTGTGTGCTATGATTATAGAGGAAAGTCAATTAAGAAACGAGAACAAGTATGGCACGTCTCACTGCGCGTTTGGGGATGACCCGTTATGAAGCAGATGAATATTATCGCATTGCTTTAGATAGCTTCCAGAAGAAAAAATTGGAAGAAGCTATCAATAACATCAACAGTGCCATTGATATGTATCCACGTCGGGCGGAGTATTATGCTGTGCGTGGCTATTTTCGTTTACAGGATGGGACACCAACCGAAGCAGGTGCAGATTTTGACCAGTCGTTAGCGATTAATCCGTATGAGATTCTAGCAAACTTCGGCAAAGGGGTGATTGCTTATAATGACAAAGAATATGATGAGGCTTTGACTTACTTCACTAACGCATGGGCTGCTCAACCTGACCGTGCCGAAACACTTTACTATCTAGGACTGACATTTCATCGTCAGCGCGATAATGTACAAGCGAAATATTATATGTCACAAGCCGCCGACATCTATGAAAAACTAGCAGAAAATGACCGTGAAGCTCGTAAACGAATGCGAAATGCTGATAAATGGATGTCCGAATTTGATAAACTCATTGCAGAGCAACTCAAGCGCGAGGATGTGCTTCAGCCCTCAGCAGATGATGCCTCTAACTGATTTGTTGTTTCTGCTTCATCATGGTCACCGAAGAAGCTATCCAGAATCAAGATAATGACACCTATCACTACAAAATGGTCGGCAAAGTTAGATACATTATTGATATTAAAGATTGTGACATGCACAAAATCAACGACATGCCCTAAGCGAATACGGTCAATGATATTACCGATTGCCCCACCAATCACGAGCGCGAATGCCATCCGTTGAATACGTTCGTTCGGTTGCGTTTGATAATACATCCACAGCAACACACCTGTAATGATAATCGCTAAATTCAGAATGATTAGATTACCACCTGATGCTAAACCGAATGCAAAACCTGTGTTGGTTGTACGGGTAATTTGCAAATAAGGATATAGAAAATCTGCAATTTGTGTCGGGTCATACAAATAGAGGTTATTAATGACCCAAATCTTTGCCACTTGGTCGATAGCAATTGCCAATGGTGTGATGAGTAATAGTGGAATCCATTTTGAGAGCGACATAGTGTTTCCATATTGTTGTTGTCGATTGGTTGTCCATTGTATGTGGGAAGCGATTATCCGCCTAGTGTAAGTGATTGTTTAGATTCTTGGGTATGCTAGACTATGACACATATAAATATGATGAAGAGGATAGTTTATGCCGAAGTGGATGATTTTTATTACGCTGATTTTCCTCAGTGGGTGTGCTGGTATCAGTGAATTTTTAGGTACTTCTGGAGCAGATGACATGGCAATGAGTGGCGATGCAGATGTAACGTTTGTGCGTGCTGTTAATACAGGTGACAACACATGGACATTCCATGTAACGGTACAACATCCTGATACAGGTTGGGAAGATTATGCCAATGGTTGGGATGTGGTGCTTCCTGATGGCACTCCGATTATCCCGAACAGTGGTGATGAATTTACGCGCGTTTTGCTGCATCCACATACACCTGAACCCTTCACACGTAGTCAGAGCAACATCGTGATTCCAGACGATGTGACAACGGTCATCGTTCGTGCCCATGATATTGTCGATGGTTGGGGTGGTCAAGAAATCACTGTAGATCTGACACAATCAGGTGGCGATGGTTATACAATAGAGTCAAATTGATAGGTATTTTAGGGGATAGTTGAATGCCACTTGTTGCACAAAACATAGATGAAGTCATCACTATCATGGATAGTATCATCCAAGATACGATGCAGACCAATAGTCGATTAGGGTACTTTGCGTCGCTTTATCGCACTGTAACGATTGTTGTCCGTGACGAGTGTAATCTCGGATTATTTGAAGATAACGACCGTATGCGTAAACTTGATACGATTTTTGCGAATCGCTATTTTGAAGCCTACGATTATTACAAACAACAAATTGGCACACCTAGTGCCTGTTGGACAGCCTCATTTGAGATGGAAGCTGACAGAAATCTCCTATTGTTGCAACATTTGCTTTTAGGGATGAATGCTCATATTGCACTGGATTTAGGCATTGCCACCGCAGAAGTCGCAGATGGACGAATGGACGAATCACTCAAACGTGATTTTTATCGGCTCAATCATATCCTCACTACGTTGATCGACGTTGTTCAGGGCGAAATTGCAGAAGCCTCACCATTGATTCATCATTTAGACCGTTGGGCATGGCGGGCTGATGAAACAGTAGTTAGCTATGGGATTAATATCGCACGGGATGCTGCTCTCGAATTTGCAGAAGAACTTATACAACTACCTCGCTCTCAATGGGAAGGAGCAATCCGCCGTAAAGATAATGAAGTGGCAGAGATGAGTCGCAACCTGATAGCCTATACAGGTTTTCCCTTCAGCTTGATAATCTGGCTGATTAACTTGCGAGAAAACAAAGATGCCCGTCAAGTGGTTTCCATCATGAGCAATAGAAAATGGCAAGAAACTGTTGCACAACGAGTTGAGGAAATTGTCGTAAAGGCAAAGGCACAGGGCATTGACCTCGGTATCCGCGAATCACAGGTGATGCACATTCCAAAAGAATTGCGTTCATGATAACCATTGGAAATATCCATAATGCCTCATTAAAATTGTGTTACTCAATACTTAGATAAATAAGGATACAGATACATGAGCGATTTTATTCTCTCGTTAGACCAAGGTACAACCTCATCGCGGGCGATTGTGTTCAACAAAAATGGTGAAATCGTCAAGACAGCACAGCAAGAATTCACACAAATTTATCCGCAACCTGGATGGGTTGAGCATAATCCAGCCGAAATATGGGAAACACAACTCAAAGTCGCGCGTGAAGCAGCAGAAGGATACAACATTGCTGCCATTGGCATCACTAACCAACGTGAGACAACCATTATCTGGGATAAAGAAACAGGTGAACCAATTCATAACGCCATAGTTTGGCAAGATAGACGTACAGCAAAGTTTTGTGATGAATTACGAGAAGAAGGCTTTGACCAGACTATCTTAGAAAAAACGGGCTTAGTCACAGATGCCTATTTTAGTGGTACGAAGGTCAAGTGGATTCTGGATAATGTCGAAGGCGCACGCGAAAAAGCCGAAGCTGGCAAACTCGCATTCGGAACAGTTGATAGTTTCGTCATCTGGAAATTGACAGGTGGGCGTTTGCACATAACAGATGTCAGCAATGCGTGCCGAACAATGCTCTACGACATTCATAAAAAATGGTGGAGTACGACTATCACTGACCGTTTTGATATTCCAATGGCGATGCTTCCTCAAGTTGTCTCTAGTAGTATGGTCTATGGCGAAACCGATGCTGATATTTTCGGGACAGCTATTCCAATTGCTGGTATCGCTGGCGACCAACAAGCCGCAACTTTCGGGCAAGCCTGTTATGAACCTGGCTTGGCAAAGCAAACCTATGGCACAGGGGCGTTTATGCTAATGAACACAGGCACAAAAGCCACTCGCTCAGAGAATAATCTGCTGACAACCGTTGCTTGGCGTATTGGTGAAGAACCTACACAATATGCACTCGAAGGGAGTGTCTTCATTGCAGGGGCGGCTGTCCAATGGTTACGCGATGAAATGAAGTTGATTAGCACAGCTGCTGAAAGTGAAGCCGTTGCAACGAGTGTCGATAGCTCAGATGGTGTGTATGTTGTGCCTGCTTTTGTAGGATTAGGCGCACCCTACTGGGATCAATATGCACGAGGCACAATTGTCGGACTGACTCGCGGTGCAGGTCGGGCGCATGTAGTACGTGCTACTCTTGAAAGTATCGCCTACCAAACGCGTGATGTCCTCGAAGCAATGAAAGCGGATAGTGGTCTAGAATTGCCAGCATTGCGTGTAGATGGTGGCGCAGTCACCAATGACTTCTTGATGCAGTTCCAATCTGATATTTTGGGTGTGCCTGTACAACGTCCAGCAGTAACGGAGACGACTGCACTCGGCGCAGCATACTTAGCAGGATTAGCAGTTGGCTATTGGGAATCACAAGACGAAATTCAGCAGCAGTGGCGTGTCGATAGTACCTTTGAGCCGAGCATGAGTGATGACCAACGCGAATCACTCTACGCAGGATGGAAGAAAGCTGTAGAGCGTTCACGCGACTGGTCAGACAAGTAATTTAGCGCATCAATGCCTATCGGAAACGGTAGGCACTTCTTTTGGGATTGGCTCATGTTATTTGAGACACTGAAATCACAAATTGATACAATGTCCTCGCAAGAGTTACAAAAACTCCAAGAATACATCACTATGAAGCTATCTCAGGAGACTTCAAAAATAGGCATTATCGCAGACATACACGGAGATTATGACAGCTTTCAAAAGGCTCTAAGTATCTTTGATGCACAAAATGTTCAGAATGTTGTATGTGCAGGTGATATTGTTGATCGTGGTTCAGATGCAGATAAGATTATTAAGGTAATTCAAAAAAGACAAATTCTTTGCATTGCAGGTAATCATGACCGTACAGTAGTCGCTAATCAAGATAGATGGCGACAACATCCGAAGCAGCAGAGGATGCATGAATTAGGGCGCGTCGTGAGTGATACCACAATAGATTTCTTGATAAATTTGCCTGACACGATGCCTCTCAATCTTGCCAACAAAAAGATACTGATTGCACATGGCACACCTTGGTCAGATGTATTGGGTGTATTCCCTGATAGTCGCCAAGGCTCTTTTGACCGTATTTATCGTGATTATAGTGCTGAATACGATGTTATCATTCTTGGACATACACATCACCCGATGCACGCTATGATTCAAAATTTGCACATCATCAATTCTGGTTCAGTCTATAGTGTTACCAGTCGTGATAGTAACACTTGTGCCATTTTTGATTTGGATGCTTTAAGCTTGATTGTGTACGATATTCAGTCTGCTCAACCAATTGACATCTCAATAACTCAGCGATAGGACTCAGTAATGGCAAAAATTATTATTGCGGGACTCATCAATGTGGAAACGACTGTTAAAGTTGAAGAATTTCCAATTGCATATGAGCCTGTGCGATTTGCTTTTCATGGTGTTAAGAGTACTGTATCGGGCGTAGGCTACAACATCAGCAAGGCTTTAACTACGCTTGGACATGATGTCGATTTTATATCGTTGGTTGGTGAGGATATTACAGGACAAAGTGTGCGAACGGCACTTGCTCAGGCAGGTATCTCGGATAAGCATGTGCTATCTCTATTAGATGAAACACCACAGTCAGCTATTCTCTATGATGGCGATGGCAAGCGAATGATTCACAGTGACCTCAAAACTATTCAAGAGACAGACTATCCACTTGAGAAACTCAACTTACGAAATGTAGATTTAGCTGTTTTAGCAAATATTAATTTCAGTCGTCCAATGTTAGCGGAGGTCAAAGAGGCAGGGATTTCGATTGCGACGGATATTCATACAATCATCAGTCTGGATGATGATTACAATAGAGATTATATGCAAATGGCAGATATTTTGTTTATGAGTGACGAACGTTTACCGACCTCCGCTGAAAAGTGGATTCAGCAATTGTGGCAACGTCATCAGACAGCAATTATTGGAATAGGATTAGGTGCTGCTGGAGCATTAGTTGGTGTCCATGAGACACAGTACATTAAACATATTCCAGCAAAAGCATTACGCCCAATTGTTAACACAATCGGTTCAGGAGATGCCCTGTTTTCATCATTTTTGCATAGCTACATCGTTGATGGTGATCCTATCATTGCCATGCAAAAAGCAGTTTTATTCGCTGGATACAAAATTGGGTCGGCAGGTGGTAATGAGGGTTTTCTCACAGCAGAACAACTAGACCATGCTTATAATGAAACGTGAAAAATGGGGAGTTAACCTCCCCTAAACTTTAACTTGTTGCTGGAATTTCGCGTCCTGATTGAATCGACACTTTGACCTTATCAACGACTTTTTTTGGGATGACCATCACTGGGCAAACCATGTTCGACATCACTTTTTGTGTGACACTACCGAACAAGAAGCGGTTCAGACCTGTGCGCCCATGTGTTGTCATCATGATAGCATCGGCATTTTTTTGTTCCGCTATAGCGTTAATTACTGTTGCAGGGTCACCTGTTTCGATAATTTTTTCTACAAGATAACCCTTCGCAGTGAATCGTTTTTCTGCTTGTATCAGATAGTCTTCTACCCGTTGCTGTGTGTTCTGATATTCTTGCTCACTATATTGCTTTGCCATCACAAGCGTCATAGGAATATCAACTAATCCATAATCGTAGTCATTTGGAATTTCAATCACACTTAACAAAATCAACTGCCCATTCTTTGCGAGTATTTGCTCAACACGATCAAGGGCTTGTTCTGCTATCAGCGAACCATCTAATGGAACAACAATTTTCTTCAACATTTGCCACTCCTATACTTTTACCGTTTCCTAAAGCATAGATTATTTAGAGCTTCAGTGGCAGTAATAGATGACCTTGATTCATGTGATAAATAGCATTCATTAAGATACCATGAGTGAAATAACAATCGGAGAGGGTTTCTATCCTCTCCGATGAGTAATCTATTTAATTTTACTTATGTCAACAATTAGCCGAGATAATCACGCAAATTGTGAGCCAAGCGAGGATGACGTAAACGACGCAAGGCTTCTTTTTCGAGTTGGCGAATACGTTCACGGCTTAATCCAAATTTATTTGCAATTTCTTCTAATGTGTGGGGTTCACCACCGCCCAGCCCAAAGCGTAATCTTAAAATATGGCTTTGGCGTGGGGTCAATTCGCTGAGGACTTCTTCAATTGTTTCTTGTAATAAATGTTGTGTTGCTGATTCAACGGGACTCGGTGTATCTTGGTCTTCGATAAAATCACCGAATTCGCTATCGCCTTCGTCACCAACGGGACGTTCTAGCGCAATCGCATGTTGGCTGGCATCCATCATAGCGCGGACTGTATCAACAGGAAGTTCCATCGCTTGTGCAATTTCTTCGGGTGTTGGTCGCCGACCTTCGCGTTGTTCCAAGTCTTGTGCGACACGATACATCTGACGAATGCGTTCTGTCATGTGTAGTGGGATACGAATTGTGCGTGTTTTTTGTGCTAACGCACGGGTAATCGCTTGACGAATCCACCATGTTGCGTAAGTACTGAAACGATTGCCACGACGGTAATCATATTTATCAACCGCACGCATCAAACCGACATTACCTTCTTGGATGAGGTCAGGGAATGGTAAACCTTGTCCCATATAACGTTTCGCAATGCTGACTACGAGGCGTGTATTAGCGCGTCCAAGATGTTCTCGTGCGAGTTGTCCATCGAAAATCAAACGTTGCATACTTTGATGCCAGCGACGGCTTTTCTGATTTGCATCATCACGGTCAGCACGTTCTTGTGCTTTGCAACCACGTTCAATGCGTTTTGCAAGGTCAATTTCATCTTGGGCAGTTAAGAGTGGTTCTTGTGCCATTTGGCGAAAATACAAACCAACAGGGTCGTCAGAGGAGATTGCAGCTATGTCACCGACGGTGGGGTCTTTGATAGGCTTTGAAACAGGTGAGGTAGAGGAGCTTCCATCATCGTCTACAGAGTTATCTTCGCCCTCTTTCTGTAATTCTATTCCTAGTTCATCAAGTTCGTAGAGGACGCTTTCAATGGAGTTGAGGTCTTCGGTATCTTCTTCCAATACTTCCAACACATCATCGAAGGTGAGGTAGCCACGTTGCTCGGCACGATTAAGAAGTTCCTGAATCACGGTCATCTTCCCCTAGCAGCTAAATTGTCATTATTTTGTCTGTGCGACGATTGCCCAGACACCTGTAAATAAAAAATATTACTTTAGAGCATTAACTCAACAAACAAAAATATGTCTTATTGAGTTATCAAACGGTTTATTGCTTATCTGCTACTTATCATAGCACAAATTTTTTCTACGTGTAGCTTAATCACGCATAAGTTGAAACTTATTTTGTAATTTATCTTAATTTATGTTTTTAAGTAGCATGGATGCCTGTTATGTAGGCAATATCAGCAGATTCATCTGCGTGTAATGTAACAGAAGTTTGAATTTAGATAGGACTTTTTATCCAAACTATTGCTTTTAGAGTGAATCTGATACACTTACGATATTACAGTATGTAACAAAAAAATAGAGCTAATCTGAGGGTAATCTATCAGAAGTTTTGAGACTCACTCTCAGGCATTGTGCATAAATTGATAATATCTAGTACAATCAAATTGTTCCATTCCATAAAGAATAACAATAAAGGATGAGCGTGTTATGTCAACTCGTCGCTTCACAGATGATTTACCAGACGACAATGACTTTAGCTTTGACGACGACGATACACTGAGTGAGCGCGAAGCAGAGCAATCAGGAAATCCTAGTGCAACAATGAAGTTACCACAAGCTCCACGCTCCACTACTCCGCGCGGAGAAAAGAAGCGTAGGACAACTCATTTACCACGTACATTATCTCAAGTGCTGAGCGAAGCTGATGATAAAGTCATGCAAGGCGACCTTGTGGATTATGTTCCTATTCCGACAGGCTTTGACCCTCTGGATGGTTTAATCGGTGGTGGCTTACGCAAAACTGAATTAACGCTCTTGGGAGGCGCACAGGGTATTGGTAAAACCATTGCGACCCTACAAATTGCACGTAACATTGCGATGCGTCCCGATCAGTACGCATTTTATCTATCTTACGAACACACCGAAGCACATTTGATGCACCGCCTTCTTTGCCTCGAAAGTATTAATCCACCTGAGATTACGACATCAAATGGCGTTAAATTGCGCGATATGTATCAGATTATTGTGGCACAACGGGCAAAACAATTCATGGGGAGCAATAGTGGTCAGGGAACATTACAAGCGATTTTGCAGAATCATCCCAAGACTGCCCCAGCCATTGGTCGCATGAGTCGTTATGCAGACCGCTTGATTATGCTTAAAGCGAGTCCGGCAGTTACCAATTTGCGCTCAATCAAAGAGATGGTCGCACGCCTCGCTGATGCAACAGGTGGTAATGTGACTGTATTTGTGGATTATTTGCAGAAAATTGCCGTTCATCCTGAACGTCCACGCGATGAGAACGACAAAGTAACCATCATCGTGGAAGGTCTCAAGGATATTGCCCTCTCCCTCGATGTACCTGTATTGTCAATCGTAGCAGCAGACCGCGAAGGCTTGAAGAGCAAGCGTATTCATCTCTACCACTTACGGGGTAGTAGTGCGCTTGACTATGAATCTGATATTGCGCTCATCATGAACAATAAATATCAAATTCTAGCGAAAGACCACATCTCATTTAATCCGTATACAGCGAAACAATATCGTAATTGGGTTGTATGGACAGTTGAGAAAAATCGTGCTGGACGTGCGATGATGGATATTGAATTTGAGCTTCATGCACAGAATTTTGCGTTTAATCCACGCGGACAAAAAGTGCAACAACAACTGATTGATGACAAGATTATCGAAAGTTAAGCCTTCACTATCGCAAATTGCGAGTACACTACGATAGAGATTATTTGACGCTGACCCTATGGTGAGCGTCTTTGCTTATAGAAGGGTCTATCATGCGCTTACGATTTGCTTGGATGTCGCTTATTCCAATTTTATTGCTGACAACATTTCTTGGGACAGTGTTAATCACTTATGATGCCATTTGGTTTGATGAGTGGATTACTTATTTCATCACCAATACAGGGCAAATCGGTGAAGACCCTAACTTCTATGGGGCAACGACAGTTGCAGAAATGCCCATTTGCCAAGATTTTCTGAGCCATGAATATCATTCTGTAGCCCATACCTTGTGTATTACTGCCCTCGATAATAGTTGGCCACCTCTTTTTTTCTTACTATTAATGCTTTGGGATGCCTTAGTCGGTGGTGTTGTTTTTGTAGACCGCACACTTGCCCTATTCATCGGCTTAATCAGTGTCAGCGTAACTTATCGCATGGCAAGTAGTATGACCGATAAGAAAACAGGGATTATTGCTTCTGCATTATTGGGCACAACTGTCTTTTTCACATTTTATTTGCACGAAGTGCGTGGTTACACCCTTTATGTGCTGATGCCCGCCCTTAATGGATGGCTCTACTGGCAATTGCTCAAAAATCCACAGGCAGGGCGTGCAACACGCTACGGTTTTGCATCTAGTATTATAGGCACATTGTACACACATTATATCGGGATTGCTGTTGTCTTTGGGATTGGTCTCTATCATGTGTTGTTCGCACGCCCTAAAGACCTTCTAAGCAGTTTACGCACCGATGAAGAAAAACGTCCTGCACCATCCCAACGCTGGTTGACAATTTTGAAGCTATATATCAATGGATGTTTGGTTTATGGCTTATGGATCGGCGTTCTGTATATTTCTTTCGTCAATGAGTCACTGAATCCGCGTAGTGTCGGCACATTGAGCTTACTGTGGTCAATGACAACAGGATTTAGCAACAATTTGTGGTTTATTTCATTGCCGATGATTGCCTTGAGTGCAACTCTTATCCGTAAAGATGCTATTCGCTTTTTATGGGTATGGGGATTGAGTATTCTTGGTGTGGCGATGCTTGCCAATATTGCTGCTGACTTTTTGTTTCACCCGCGTCACATTATCGGCTTGATGCCCGTTTTTGTGACCTTAGTCGCTATTGGGATAGTGTATCTCGGTCAACGGACTTCAGAGTTTGTGACATGGGGACTCGTTGTTATTTGGATGGGAGCAGGCATATTCTATGGTTTATCAACAGACTTCATGAACAATATTCCTGAACATATTGATGCTGTTCCTAATAGCGTTATGGAATCAATCACTTCAACGGCTGAAATGTGTGGTACTGAGAGTGATACTTTTGTCTTTGGTTGGAACACACCTGAAGAAGAATGGGTACAAGACCAAGTTGTCACATACTATACTTATGATGTGCCTGTGACGGGGGTTACACTCAGTCGTCTTATAAATGAGAACGATGATGCCCTCACCTATTTAACTGGTTTGATGCCAGAAGCAGTTGCAGAAGGTGACAATGCTACCCGTTATGATTACTTCATTGGAGATGCAGAACGTGTTTTCATCTTTTATCGTCCTCATCTGCCGATTGAGTCATCACTCAGCACATTAGACGGATTGCTCACATCAGATGAATTCGTGCAATGTCCATTTATTGACCGATCTGACTTGATGGCTGATGTTTATGTACGTGATGGTGAGATGTGCGAGAGTGTTATCTCTACTTGTGGACAATAGAGAAATTGCGTAGAGGGACATATACATCTGTACTGTCCCTCTAATTATTTCTACTTAATCACCAACACCTTCACGCTCTTCATGTAAGCGGAAGTGATTCAACTTACTCAGTTCACGAACTTGTTGGTCAGCATGATAGCTGCTACGAACAAGTGGACCGCTTTCGACCCATTTGAAGCCCATTTCGAGACCAATTTCGCGTAATTTATCGAACTCTTCTGGTGTATAGTATCGCTCAATTGGTAGATGTTTTTTGCTTGGTTGTAGGTATTGCCCAATGGTCAGAATATCGACATCAATATCAGCAAGGTCTTGCATAGTTTCAACGACTTCATCAAATGTTTCACCGAGACCAACCATGATACCACTCTTAGTTAGCACAAGTGGATCCATTGCTTTCGCGTTACGCAATGTCGCTAGTGCCCAATCGTAATTATCTTGCGGTTGCACCGTTTTGAACAAACGTTTAACCGTCTCGACATTATGATTTAGAATTTCTGGTTGAGCATCCATCACAATTTTGAGTGCTGTTTCGCTCCCTTTGAAATCAGGAATCAAGACTTCGATACTGCATCCTGGTTGCAACTGGCGAATACGACGAATGACCATCGCAAAAATTGGCGCACCACCATCAGGGCGGTCATCTCGATTAACACTGGTGATAACAACATGGCGTAAGTTCATGGCGCGCACGCTCTGTGCAATGCGATTTGGCTCTGCCCAATCCAATGGATTTGGACGACCCGTTTTAATATCACAGAAGCCACAGCTACGGGTACACGTATCGCCCATCATGAGGAAAGTTGCTGTACCGCTACCCCAACATTCACCAATGTTAGGACACATCGCTTCTTCACAAACGGTGTGTAATTCTTTACTACGCATCAAATTACGGACATTTTCGTACATTTCGCCCTGTGGTGCGCGGACGCGAATCCAAGGTGGGCGACGACGCGGATGTTTAGGGTCAGGAGTCCAGTCTTCATTCGATGTTACTGGAATTTGATTTGGGTTGATGACATCAGTCACACGATTACTCCAATTCTTCAAATGCAGAAATCTGCGTTTGTTTAATTTTAAAGATATTGATTTATTTTATCTATGGTATATTCATCACATTATAGACCAATCATACCATTGAGTCAGTCTTGATTGACCCAATAAGCAGACCCATCTTTCATGCGACGTAGGTAATCGTGCATAATAAGTTCTCGGCGGAGTAATGCCCAGTCATCAAAGGTTGCCCAACGATTTAGAATCGCATTGACTTCTTTTTCAGTGTAGTGAATCCCTGCTTCAAATTTGCTTGCAAGGTAATCCCTGACAGCATTTTGTGAGTCTTCCAGTTTGAGGGGAGGCCAATCTTTGATACGTGCTTGGTCATCCATGAATTTGAGCAAATTATCGTCAAGGATAATATCAGGATAGAACCCCATTGCTTCACGGATTATAGAGACTCTAGCTTTATAGTCAGCATCAGAGAGGGTGGCTGTTTCAGCTTCGGGGTCAACACCTTGCATCGGCAAATCATCGCCATAATAACGAGGGATAAGTTGGACATGCAGATGTGGAGTTTGCATCCCAAGGATGAGGCAATTAATTTTCGTCGTCGAAAATGCCTTTTCTAGCCCTGTTGCTAGACGATTCATATCCTCAAAGAATAAGCGTCGTTGATGTTCGTACATTTGGTGTGGTTCGGCGATACCTGCTTGTTTAGCAATGAGCAAGCAGTAACCCTTAGCATATTGATTATGATGCAATACAACACGACTGCGCTCTAAATCCGCTACCCAATAACCAAAATCTGATACAAGCACATCTTGGAAACGTGTGGTAGCGTAGCGTGCCATGTCGTTATCTCCATTAATCTGTCGCTGCCATTTTTCCTGTGGCATCCAAGCGTCTGACACGAGCTTTCTCACTTTCTCTCAGAATTGCTTCTGCTTCATAAAATGGCTTTAGAACAAGCGCAATTTCTTTGTGGTCAGCAGACAAAAATTTAACCAACATCCGCCAGATGACTGTCAGAATTAATTCTCTGACAGCAACAAATGTTGTGATGCTAATGATACTAAACAAGATAATGTCGCTGACTTTGCTGGGGTCAAGTAGACCAAATAAACTGGGTGTTGCCCACAGTGTTAAACCAACGATGAGTGTATAAAACATAATTTGCAGTGTCAGGAATCCAAATAAAGCACGGATTTGACCGTCAGCCGTGTTTTTAACATCGTAAGTTGCCAATTGTCCAAAGACAATTGCTGTCAAAATAGAATAGATGTGGTCAATGTAAAATAAGATGACTACAGGCAGAGCAAAGATGCCAACCTTCGCAAATGCTAAATTAGCCATTAACGATTGCTCTGTATCTGACAAGCTATCAATAAGGGTGAGTGTCACTGTTGATAAACCACACAGAGAAATGAAAGCCATAATTGCAATCATTAAAACCAGATAGGGTATCCAACGGAATGAGGAACGTTTGTGTACTGCTCCTGTACTCAATGCCCAACTTGTCCCTAATAAGCCGATTGGCATGGTTGCTAGCAAGTCATAGCGACGGCTCTCTTTTTCTTGAGTCAGGGTACGTGCAATGCGTAGCACCCATCGGACACTGTAGATGCTATTAAGTGCAACAAAACTCGCTAAGATAATCCATGTGGCAGGACGATAGAGAAAGGTCAGTGTGAAGATAACCGTTGCCAACATCATGACCCATACAATAAATGAACTCGTGACATGGGGTTCTTCTCGCTTAGCATTGAGCAAAACGTATTGAAACAGTGGATGACGTTTCGGTGGTTTAGATAAAGCACGCCACAATTTAAGACTAATCATGATAAATCCTAATAATAAAATCAAACTCACTATAGCAGACGATTTACAGTTCAGGTGACATCCTCAGCAAATGCTGAAAACCAGACACAGACGATTCATATCTTAGGATGAGCAAGCGCACTAACAAACTCAATATCGCCTCTCGTATGATGAAAAAACTCAACAATCCTAAAAGAAGTGATGATATAAATCCGATGAATGTACTACCCAGCAATACACCTATGATGGCTCTAATCAAAAGATAGATAATTACACTGACGAGATACGTTCCAATTTGTAAGATGCAATATAAAGTAGGCATCAAAACACGCGCCAATGACCTATCATGAATGAATGTTGGCGAGAGAAGTCCCCATAGAAACGCCACAATAATCGATTGCATATGGTCAAGCCAGAAAAAAATGACAATTACGCTCATTGTCAATAAATCGCGCAAGATATTCCATTGTTGGACTTGTAGCAGTGTATTATTGCCCCTTGCTATGCTAAATAACAATAGCAAAGTAGCAGGTATTAGCGCAACAAGTATGAGTGTAGCAACCCATCGAACGACTCTATTGACACGCCTCAGCCAATCATGTCGATAGATGACACCTAATGCAAATTGCCATGCAATCCCTATGCTACTGAGCGTCGTCACACGCATGAGATCATAGCGGTTGCTGTTTTGCATCATCATTAATGAAATAGCAATATTGGTAACCCAAATTGCGCCAAGTAGTGTTCCATGAAATATAACCAATAAAATCGGAATCGCTATAATCAAACCGATGAGACTTGGAAATACGGGAATAGGAAATAAAATGGTTAATATCACGAGGAAGACTATGGCTATACCTATGATGACTCGCCGAATACGGGTATCAGTATCATCTTTATCGCGTAAGCGTCGTCCGTATTGAAAGATGGGATGTTGCCACTCTGGATAGCGTATTATCCGCCACAGTTGCCAAGTCAAACCAAACATTCGCCCTGTTATCTCTCACAAATATCATTAATTTAGCAGAAGAGTGTCAAGAACTTATCATGGAACTGTTCCCCACGCATTAAGTTGTGGAATCCCAAACACAGGGAACATGCCATTGCTTAATTCAGTGAAGATACCTGTCTCGACATTGAGAGCTAGCAACAACGCCCCTTTATCATCGCCACTAACATTACTTGCAAATGCGACATGAGAGCTATCAGGTGACCAAATTAAACGCGGCGTTTCGGGGGTGTGTTCAGTTGCAGTAAAGCCACAATAGCGACGTAATTCTTGAGTATTTGTATCCAGCACATGCAACACAGCATCTCCTGTATCTTGAGCAGGATTATCGCCTGTTAAATCAATGACCCAGAAGGCAATTTGAGAACTATCGGGCGACCAACTCAAATCTGATGGTGCAAAGCCGTTAATCCGCACTGCGCCATAATTATCAGTCAAATTTGTTGCTTGTTGTATCTCTCCTGATGATGGCGAAATAAAATATAATTCACCACCTGTAAAACCATTACTATCGGTTTGTCCTTCTCCGACATAGGCTAGAAAACGTCCATCAGGTGACCAGCCAGCCCCATTGAAATAATTACGGTCAGGCGCAAGTGTAATTGGCATTGCATCTGGTGAGTTAAGGTCAATCAATGAACGTGTAAATGTTCCATTTGTGCCAGTGAGTTGTAGTGCGAAATAGCCATTCGGTTGCATACTAATCACACCATCGGACTGCAAGGGAGTTAATTCAGCACTAACATCAGCTTCAGGACGCAAGTAGACCTCTTGGTCGGTTGTCCAGATGAGTAAGGTCTCTTGATTCCACCAGCGCACTTCGGACGCATCACTGACAAGCGGTGTTCGTTGCGTTCCATTGAGGCGCATCTTACTAAAAACAAAGGTCTGTGGATTGAGGTAGATGAGCCATTGTGCATCAGGGGATAGATGGCAGTTTGAAGTACAGGGACTCGTTTCAGGCAAGGGATAGCGTGTGTTACGTCCAATGTCGTAGACCCACAGGGCTGTACTATCAAACGAGGTTAGGATGATACCACTCGGTTCAAAAGTTGCGCCACGTTGTTGAATCGGATTTTCAGGACAGACCTCAATGATGGATGATTGTGCTTGTGACACAGAAAAACACAAACTCAGCAATAAAGCTACTAACCACATACTTCGCTGACTTGCCATAAGAATCCTACGATACGCTGGTTTACACAATTCATCTGATTATAGTCTGTGATGATTACATCGCAATACTGTGCCATGCAACAAAAATAAACAGTTGCTTATTAATAGGCATTCTGTATAGCTTTACCCCCTAATAATTAGGGGTCTAAGCAAATTTAATTGACGCGGAATTTTACATTTTGATACTATATGACCAATATTGTTAATTTGGTCATATAGTCAAAAAGGAAGAGGAGATATGGTTTGAATCCAGAAAAATCATCAAATGACGAGCGTGAACAACGCATCTTAGAGGTTGCTTCCGAATTGATTGCACATTATGGCTACGACAAGACAACGGTCAGTGACATTGCGCGCGAGGCAGGTATTAGCAAAGGAGCTATTTATCTGCACTTTGATAGTAAAGATGCCCTCTTTGAAGCCTTACTTATCCGTGAAATGGAGGCGTACACCATGCGTTGGATGCAATTGCTGGAAGCCGATGAGCGAGGTGGGACAATTGGTGTGATGTATCGGCTAATTTTACAAGCCTTGCAAGAAAGTCCCTTCATGACAGCGATGTTTATCCGTGATTCGCGTGTCATGGGCAGTTATATTCGTAAGCCGAATAATTTCTTTCGACGACAAGAAGAGCATGATGGACGTTTTATCTTTGTCAAGATGATGCAAAATGCAGGTGTCATCACGGAAGATATCGACACACGAGTCATTTCGCATGTGATGGATATGTTGGCATTTGGCTTAGTGTCGATGCGTGACATCAAAAATCCAGCACACATCCCAGAAACCGAGGCTTTGCTGACAGGAATCGCAGAAATTTTAGACCGAGCCTTAACACCACCAGATGCTGATTCAGAAGCAGGTAAGCAAGTAATACGACAACTTATGAGTACAGCACAAGCACAAATGAATGAATAAGAGCAAGATAAATAGGAGAGAGACATCATGATAACAGTCAATAATTTGACCTTTACCTACAAAGGTGCAAATAAAGAAACACTACATGGACTTGATTTTGAGATTGCTGATGGCGAGATTTTCGGCTTTCTAGGTCCATCAGGGGCAGGGAAATCTACCACACAGAAGATTCTGATTGGCTTGCTGAAAGATTACAGAGGCAATATCAGCGTGATGGGACGCGAAGTCCGCGATTGGGGACAGGATTACTATGAGCATGTCGGCGTATCATTTGAGTTGCCGAATCACTATCTCAAATTAACAGCATTAGAGAATCTGAAATATTTTCAGTCACTCTACAGCAGCGAGACCAACGACCTCATGTATCTATTGGAACGAGTTGGTTTAGCAGAAGATGCTCATAAAAAAGTCGATGACTACAGCAAAGGCATGAAAATTCGTTTGAATGTCGCACGTAGTCTGATTCATAAGCCAAAAGTGCTATTTTTGGATGAGCCAACGAGTGGACTTGACCCTGTAAATGCCCGTAATATCAAAGACTTTATCCTTGATTTACGTCAAAAAGGGACAACCGTTTTTGTCACAACACATAATATGTCGGTTGCTGATGAATTATGTGACCGTGTCGCGTTCATTACCAATGGCAATATCAGCTTGATTGATGCACCATCCACACTCAAGAAACAATACGGCAAGCGCAATGTCAAAGTCGAGTATCTAAATGGTGCGCATGAGGTTCAGTGTCGAGAATTTCCATTGGATAGCCTCGGCAACAATAGTGAATTCATGAATTTGTTGCAATCGGCATCACGTATTGAAACGATTCACACACAAGAGACAACATTGGAGAATATCTTTATTGAAGTCACAGGACAGGAGTTGGACGCATGACACGCTTATTCAATGCAATGCGAACAGATTTTATGGTACAGGTTCGCAATCAGTTGTATGCCATTGGGATTGGTGTTGGTGTGTTGGTTGCCGTTGTATTGTCACAATTGCTGAATGTGAATCAAATTCCGACGGCTATCCCTGTGCTTGTGTTATTGGTCGCAGGAGGGTCAACCTTGCTTTATGTTGCAGGAATGATTCTATTCGAGAAAGATGAAGGCACACTCAACGCTGTAATTGTGACTCCATTACGCACATCTGAATATCTATGGTCGAAAATCATCACACTGACGACCCTTGCTACACTAGAATCGGTCGTGATGGTCGGTGGCTCACTTGCGCTAATCTATGCTTTTGGAAATCCGATTGTGATGCCCAATATTCCAATTTTGCTTCTTGGAGCAATTGTTATGGGAGTGATGTATACACTCATCGGCATCATCATGATTGTGCGCTACGACAAAATCACAGATTTTCTTGTGCCAGCCGTCATGGTTGCGACCCTCTTGCAGTTACCATTTGTGCACTTCTTGGGGTTCGTGGTGCATCCTGCCTTTCTCATTCTTCCGACGAGTGCACCAACTATGTTGACACAAGCCTCGTTCATATCACTTGAGGGCTGGGAATGGGCATACACATTGATTTACAACACGGTCTTACTCATAGGCTTATCAGCTTGGGCGTACCGCGCTTTTCAGACACATATTGTAGAGAAAGTAGGCTAATATCATGCAAATGACTGATTTAATCCGCAAGGTTGGGCGCAATGATGTTAAGGTCATTGGGCGTGATAGCTTCATGGTGATGATGCTTGTCTACATCTTCGTGATGGCTGTCATCTTACGCTTTTTGTTGCCATGGATGGATAATTATCTCATCGAGAATGGCATTTTGCCCAATGAAAGTTTCACCGACCCTTTGAGTGCGTATTTCCCAATGCTCGTCGCCTACTTTACGATTTATTTGGGTGCAGTGCTAATAGGCGTTATCTTTGGCTTCATGCTGTTGGATGAAAAAGACGATAACACACTCAAAGCAATGTTGGTCACTCCTATATCACTTAATCAGTATGTGGTATATCGCATTAGTGTTCCGACAGTCATTGCTGCGTTTGGTGTGATTTCAACCGTGTTGATTATCAATCAGGCACTCATTCCGTGGTGGCAACTGATTGCCATTGCACTGGGTGCATCTTTGACAGCACCGATTGCAACACTATTCTTTGCTGTGACTGCCGAGAACAAGGTACAAGGGTTTGCAATGTCGAAGTTCGTCGGTGTATCGGGCATGGTGTTCTTTATTGGTTGGTTCATCGCTGAACCTTGGCAATCGTTATTCGGGTTGTTTCCGCCCTTCTGGATTGCGAAAGCCTACTGGATGGCTTTAGAGGGTCGTGACTTATGGTTTGGTGCGCTAATCATCGGTATTGTGCTACAACTCGGTTTGATTTACTGGTTAGCACAACGCTTCAACAAGGTTGCTTATAATTAAGCCTCTGAGTATTCGCAAAGATAAACAGCTTATGACATCTGCATAGGCTGTTTTTTATCTTATAATGGCTGCTGAAATCATATAGCTAATTTAAAGGAACACTCATGAGGCAAGACCTAACGACTGCTTACAATCTCATCAAAGAGGGTCAAAAGCAAGCTGCAATCGACATGCTTGAACCCATGATTCGTGCAAATCGTGACAATGAAGATGCGTGGTGGTTGCTTGCCAATGCCACGGATGACCCTCGTGTGAAGCGTAATGCGCTCAACAATGTATTGAGGCTTAGTGAGAATGATAGTCGTCGAGTAAAAGCACAGAATTTGCTAAGCACTCTGAGTGATGACCCCTATGATTTTGATATATCAGCAGATGCCCCCAAGATGGGAGTATACGAAGCAATTGACGAAACACCACAGAAAAAGTCTGGCATGAATTGTGCGACACTCTCATTACTTGTGGTTGGCATGATTGGTGTCTGTGCTTGTATCAGTATTTTTGGATTATTGGCTATCTCTGGAAATACCCTCAGTTTTGTCTTTGCCCCTGAAACTTACATGGATGGTGGACAATTAGCGGATGACGAAACTTATACAGGGACGCTTGATGACAATAATCCGATTGTTGGTTTTACATTGGTAGCAGAAGAAGGCGATGAAATTACATTAACAGTAGAATCTGACAGTACAACTGCCCCTTTCATTGTGATTTATGACCCCGATACTAATCTGTTCGTGACAGACACCAATGGCTTGCAAGGCGCGATTTACCAACCTGAAACATTCAACAATACATTGGTGGTTACTTTTGTTGCACCTGAAGACGATGAGTATTTGGTGACATTGCGAGGAACATCGCTTGCAGGGAATGATTTTGGATTTGGCGACTACACACTAGATGTTGAAGAGGAAGAATAATCACGCATGGAATTAGCAGATATTAGAGCATTGCCATTTCATCATCGGGTGGTGATTCCAGATGAGTATTTAGACATCTTCCAGCATATGAATGTACAATACTATCTCAGGATTTTCAGCGATAGTGTGTTTAGGATGTTCGCAGACATCGGCATGGATGACACATTTTTCCAAGAGCATCAGATTGGCTTATACGCAGTTGACCAACGTCTGAGTTACCGTGCAGAAGTCAAAGCTAGTGAAACCGTTGCTGTGTATAGTCGTTTCATCATGCGTTCCAGCAAAAGCCTACATTTTATGGTATTCATGGTGAATGAAACGCAGGGGGTATTATCTGCAACAATGGAGGCACTTGCTTTTCATGTTGATAGAACGACGAAAAAATCCGCGCCGTTTCTAACAGAAATCGCTATGCATATTGATGACCGCCTAGCCGTAGACCAAGCCTTATCTTGGGCAGTTCCGTTGTCAAAAGCAATTCATGTTGGGTTATGACTAGAGAGGAAAATGAGGCAACAGTAATGTTGCCCCATTGTGTGTAACTTACTTAGCGAAATCTATCGCGCGTGTTTCTCGAATCACATGAACTTTGATTTGACCTGGATATTGCATTGTTTCTTCGATTTGACGTGCGACATTACGGCTGAGTTCCATCGCAGCCAAATCATCGACATCGTCAGGGCGGACAATAATCCGAACTTCACGTCCTGCTTGTAATGCGTAGCTTTGCTCGACACCTTTGAAACCATTGGCGATTTCTTCGAGTGTTTTAACGCGCTTGATGTAACTTTCGAGGCTTTCGCGTCGTGCACCTGGGCGTGCACCAGAGATAGCGTCAGCAGCTTCCACAATATAGGCTTCGACACAGATTTTTTCACGTTCATGGTGATGTGCTTCAACACAATTCACAACTGATTCATGCACTCCGTAGCGTCGCAGGATTTCACCACCGATGAGCGCATGTGTCCCCTCAGTGTTGTGGTCAACTGCTTTGCCAAGGTCGTGAAGTAAACCACCTGCTTTGGCAATTTGAACATCAGCCCCTAATTCATGAGCAATCATCGCTGCTAGGTGGGCGGTTTCAACTGCGTGAGCATGTTGATTTTGACCATAGCTAGTACGGAATTTGAGTTGACCAAGCAACTTCAAAATTTCAGGATGCAAGCCATGAATGCCTGTTTCATAAGCTGCGCGTTCGCCTTCTTCACGAATGGTTTGGTCAACTTCGCCTTTTGTATCTTCGACTAGTTTTTCGATACGGGCAGGGTGGATACGTCCATCCGCGACCAATTTCGCCATTGTTTGCTTGGCGATTTCACGACGAACAGGGTCAAAACTGCTGATAGTCACTGCTTCAGGTGTATCATCAACGATAACATCAACACCTGTTGCAATTTCAAAGGCACGAATGTTACGTCCGTTACGTCCGATGATACGCCCTTTCATATCATCGCTAGGCAACGGCACGACACTGACAGAAATTTCGCTGACGTGCTCGCTAGCGAGGCGTTGAACTGCCATTGAAATAATACTACGAGCACGTTTATCAGCTTCTTCGTGGGCTTCGGCTTCGACTTGGCGGATAATGCGTGCGATGTCATTACGGGCATCTTCTTCTGCCAAAGCGAGTACTTGTTCACGCGCTTCATCGGTTGTCATTTGTGCGATGCGTTGTAATTCGACTAATTTCTCTTCTTCGACTTTAGCGAGTTCATTTTGCTTTTTATCGAGATTGCTCTGGCGTTTATTCTGTTGTTGTTCGCGTTGTTCCATGCGCTCAAGGCGACGGTCAATGTCTTCAGCACGTTTATCTAAGCCACCGCGACGACGTTCGAGTCCTTCTTCTTCGCGGTCAAGTTCTTTACGCCGACGAGTAATACTTTGTTCGGCTTCTTCAAGGCGTTGACGCGCCTTACGTTCACCATCAGCAATGAGCTTTGTAGCTTCATCATTTGCGTCAATAGTGATGCGTTTGGCTTCATCACGGGCTTGAGCCAGTTCACTACGACCTTCAAGGCGTTGTTCCTCAAGCAGAGTATTACGCCCTTGTTCAGCACCGCGTTCTATACCTTGTTCCAAGCCAGATTTTTCGCCATTTGAGCGTCCAACAAAGAACCCGACAGCAGCAGTGATGATGCCAACTACTAAAGCTATACCTATTGATACAGGATCCATAGTTTTCACATCGATGATTCAACATCTGCGGTAGCAGACTAGTAATCACCGTTTCTCCTTTCACGGTTTCCAATAATAGTTTGGTTGAGTGCTACCGTGATGAAACAACCTGAAACGGTTACATCCAATCGTTATCAGGCTCAGCAAAGAATTCAGGGTCAGTTTCTTGCAATTCAATGATAATTGCCTCTAATGCCTGATTAATTGCCTCATAGTTGAAACCACGTCGTTGGAGAAATGCACCGACTTTTTGTTTGAATTCATATTCTGTTTTGCCACGCATCCGACGAATCCGTTTTTGGGCTGCTTCATAAGCACCTGATGATTCATCGACCATATCTTCTAGCAACTCTCGGATAATCGCATCAGATACGCCCTTGTTTCGCAGTTCATACTGCAAGGCGCGTTTACCGAGAGGCTTACTGCGATTGCGACTTTCAATCCAGAATTTTGCAAAGGCATGGTCATCAAGATATTTCAAATCAGTCATGCGCTCAATTGCAGTTTCAATGACAAATTCTTCATATCCTTTTTTGGATAGCTTTTGTCGAATTTCGTGCCGACTGCGCGGACGATAAGACAATAGATTCACAGCAACGTCAATTGCTTTGACAATCGCATCTTTGTTCTTGAGTTCTGCAATTGTTTGGGCATCAAGTTCCTGCCCTTTTTTCAATTGCATCGCATCCATGATGTTCAAGCCAAAGGCAAATTCATCATCAAGATAAACATTGACACGTTCTTGATTTTTCTTCTGCCGTTCAAGCAAGGTCACTTTCGGCATCGGAGTATCCTCAAAACAGAAACAGCCGTAGCATCCATTCGGATTGACGGCTGTCGAAAGCGTTACACTATGAGGTCGATAATCGGTTTACCAGACAGTAATTTCTGTCACTTGTTTAATCTCTTAGAGCACAGATTGGGTGCTGAAAACTCAGGAGTAACTATCCTGATGGTAGATAATGTGAGTGATTAGGATTATGAACTATCATTTTACCGATTACCTGTTGAGCATTAGTTACATGCTCGTTGTCTCAAAAATTTATCCGCAAATATACACGGTTAAGTTTTGTTAGTGTCTTGCTCAATCAGCCGTTTATAGTCTATTGTCGAAATCTGCTGGCTGTAGTCAAACAGTTCGATTGTTATTTCTCAATTATGTCTGTCACTTACAGACTTAAGTTTGTTGGTTACAACTTATTCATCAGCGTAAAAGCACGCTTGTTTCTACTCAAAACTGTATATGAAAATGTGATTAAAGGCAAGTACTCTATCAAACTCTATTGATTTGTTAGCATAAACTCGCTTGCGATTGTGACCATGCGAACGGTACAATCACAGCATTATTCAGTTTGCATTATGGTCGTCTATGGCAAGTCAGAAGCATAATCGTGTATTGATTACTGGGGGTGGCACATATCTAGGCATCAACATCGCATCAGCATTATTGGCTGAGGGATTTGAAGTCTCGCTGATTGTGCGTGATGGTAATGAGTCACGCTTAGGGATGCTACAATCAAAGGTACGTTGGTCAATTGCTGATGTTTGGGATTCCGCATCCTTGCGTGGGCATGGACGTGGTCATAGCACAGTGATTCATACTGTTGGTAGTATGGTCGCTGACCCAGCACAAGGTCTTACATTTCATCGTTTGAATGTGGTTTCAGGACGAAATGTAGCTTCGATGTGTTTATCAGATGGAATTCAGCATTTTGTGCTGATGAGTGCTGTGCGTGCGCCTTGGATTAATGGTGATTATTTACGAGCAAAGCGCGATGCAGAGCAACAAATTCAGCGTGTAGGATTAACAACATCTATCGTCCGTGCACCTATCACTTATATTCGTGGCAGTCAGCGTCCTTTATTTTATCGCATGATGACCATGATTGGTCGCATTCCCCCTTTATCATGGACACACATCGGACGTATGGCACCTATGCCTCTCGATGTCATGGCGCGAGGCGTTGCTCGTATTGTCAAAAATCCACCTGATGATATGAAAATTTATTATGCTAATCATTTACGCCGATTGAATCAGCGTGATGAATTACGTGGTTCAACACAAGCTCTACAAACATTCCCTGATTTAGATGATACATCAATCCCATTTGATGCGTTAGACGATAATACGACTCCATTTGGATGGTCGCCTTCACAAAATGAGGAATAATTTTATGACACACAAAGGCACGTTTAGTCCGTTGATTTTTGAAACTCTATCTGCCGAAGAGCAATTACAACAATCCCAAACTTTTTTAGAGAAAATGAGAAGACGTCGGACAGTGCGGGATTATTCGTCTGAGCCAGTGCCACTTGAGATTATTGAAAATGCAATTGCGACGGCTGGAACTGCACCATCAGGTGCAAATCAACAACCATGGACATTCGTGGTTGTGAGTAATCCTGAACTCAAACGTAAAATTCGCTTTGCTGCCGAAGCTGAGGAAAAAGAGAGCTACAAGCATCGCATGAGTGAGGAATGGCTGAAAGCACTCGAACCACTTGGCACAGATTGGCATAAACCTCATTTAGAAGATGCTCCGTACTTAATTGTCATTTTTCGGCAAGCCTATGGTATGGGTGAAGATGGCAAGAAAATCAAGCATTACTATGTGGATGAATCCGTTGGAATTGCGACAGGGTTGTTGATTGCAAGTTTGCATCTGGCAGGCTTAGCAACTTTGACGCATACCCCTAGTCCGATGAAATTTCTGCAAGAGATTTTGCATCGCCCTGAAAATGAACGCGCTACGATGATTCTGACAGTAGGCTACCCTGCAGAAGATGCTGAAGTACCCGATATCGAGAAAAAACCACTAGATGAAATTATGGTGCATTTTGATTGAATATGAGCAGATATAGCAAGGGATTCGATATGCGCGAAATACGCTTGTTAGCAGAAGACCAATACAATGCAGTCTATAGCATCATGGCACTCGCAGGGGAACACATGCACCGTGTGCTAGGATTATCACACTGGCATCCATTTCCATCATCTGAGCGATTTTTGGAGCATCTGGAAGGCAAAGAGGTTTTTGGGATTTTTCAAGATAACTTACTGATTGGTACATTCAACATTAGCACACAGCCTGAACCCTATTATTTGGATGATATGTCTGCTTATTGGTCAGGCTTAGATTTAGAGACGATGTATTTCAGCGCGTATGCAATTTTGCCAGCGTTTCAGCAACAAGGTATTGGCTCATGGTGCATGAGTGAAGTCGATCAATTGGTGCAGGAACGTGGGTATCCTCAAGTGCGCTTTGATGCAGTGAATACTCACCCTAAATTGAAAGCCTTTTATCGCAAAAATGGGTATGAAGAGCGTGGTGTACTGGATTTAGGTCGGGCGCAGGTGATGTGCTTTGAGAAGATTTTCTAGCACTCTCATGGGCGCAGACACGGCTACGCCCCTACTAAAATAAACTTGGGACTTGCGATTTAACTAAAAATCAAATCGGTTGTGTAGGCAAAATCATCGCCTGTATCCCCTGAGTCAACAATGACTACGTCAAGATACATGCCACCAAGTTCGGCAAAATCATCATCTTCCATCTGGTAGACTTCAACTTTGATGCGTGCCTTATCATAGGCTTGTGGTGTAATTGTTGTTTCCATGATGAGGGCATCACTGTCGATAGTTGCCATCTCATTGTATTCACCTAATTCGGCGTTTGTTGGTGTCACACGCACAATCAGATTTTTGTTATCAGTCATCTCAGCACTAGGTGAAATTCCAATTTTCAGTGGTGATACTTGTCCATACACAAAATTACGTGGCACAACAACAGCTAACTGACGTGTGATACCGTCATTATCATCATCACCACCTGCTTTATCAAAGGCAATCAGAGTTTCGGAACTTTCGACCCCTTTGCGGGTCAATTCGTAGATGTAATCACTCCGCATTTGGATATAATTGCGCGTCACAAGACGACGTTTTGCTTTATCGAAGCGACGGGTACTCAGTTCAAGATCATCCATGATGTCGTCGCCATCAGCGGCATTATCAGGTTGATTGTATAGATATTTCAGGATTTCAAACGCACCGCGCACAGTCTCTAATTTTTTCAAATCAATTGGAAGTTCAGCCATAATACTCCGCCAATAGCAATTAATCAGTTCATATGACTCAGTATATAGCTAAACCTCCAATCAGCAAAATTTAGAGCGTTACAATTGGTGTTTGCGTTTCATAGCCAGCGACTGCATTACGTGTATCGACAATAACAGGGCTGTGTGCGAGCACATGCTCCCAATCGTACATGCTGTGATTGGTCACAATAACAACACAATTAGCAGATTGGAGCAATTCTGCTGAATATTCACAACTTTCCATTTTGTCGTGGGTATCAACACGGATAGATGGCACGAAAGGGTCATGATAAACGACATCCGCGCCTTTTTGACGCAACAATTCGATGATGTCTAAGGCAGGACTTTCGCGCACATCTGTGACATCGGGTTTATATGCCACACCCAGCACAACAACACGAGACCCGCGAACAGCAAGGGCTTGGTCATTGAGTGCATCAGCGATTTTATCGACTACGTAAAGGGGCATTGAGGTATTGATTTCGCTTGCGAGTTCGATAAAACGCGCATTATAATTCAGTGTTTTCAACTTCCAACTGAGATAATGTGGGTCAACAGGAATGCAATGCCCACCGAGACCTGGACCTGGGTAGAATGGCATGAAGCCAAAAGGTTTAGTCGCAGCAGCATGAATAACCTCCCATACATCAATGCCCAACTTGTCGCACATCAATGCCATTTCGTTGACTAAGCCAATATTCACTGCACGGAAGGTATTTTCTAGTAGTTTGACCATTTCGGCAGAGGTAGGCGAAGACACTTGAATTACGTTATCTACGCCTGTGCCATAAAGTGCAGCCGCTATCTCTGAGCAGTGTTCAGTCATACCACCAACGACTTTGGGTGTATTGCGAACACCAAACTCTTTGTTACCTGGGTCAATCCGTTCTGGTGAAAATGCGATGAAAAGTGATTCACCGACAACAAGCCCATTCCGTTCAATGCGTGGACGCACGATTTCTTCTGTTGTGCCAGGATATGTAGTGCTTTCAAGAACGATGAGCATCCCCTCACGCGCTATTTTAGCAATGGATTCAACTGACTGAATGATGAAACTCATATCAGGGTCTTTAGTTTTGCGGAGTGGTGTTGGCACACAAATACTGATTGCTTGAACCTCTGCTAAATCATCATAAGAGGTTGTTGCACATAGTTTGCCAGTTTCTACGAGTGCTGCAATTGTTTCTGATGCAATATCTTCAATATAGCTCACACCATCATTCAGTAGGTCTACTTTTTCAGCATTTACATCTAAGCCAATAACATTAAACCCTGCTTCAGCAAATTCTACCGCTAATGGCAAGCCGACATAGCCCATCCCGACGATGCCGATTTTTGCAGTACGGTTTTCGATAGCCGATAGCAATTCTGTTTTGAATGACATAGATACTTTGACTCCCTAACTCTTGAAAATTGTTACACATTATAACAATGCAAAATAGCAAACAATAGGGAAGAAATGACAAAGGGCATTGTTGCTTTATTCAGTAGCATTAATCATCTCGTTTACCTGATAGTTTTTCTGCGAGTGTGCTACCTAGCAACCCTTGCAACATACCACCAGTATTTACTTTAGAGGCATCTGCTGAATAAGCCACTGCATCCCAATCCCCCTTATGGCGACTATTAATCCAATTTTCGTAGACGACGGAGGCATCAACGGCGACTGTTTCAATGGCATCTTTGTCACTTGAGTTTAAGGCATCACGGACTTCTGAGAGTGTCTCAATGTAATTATCTAGCACACGGGCTAGTGCTTCTCGGTTACCATGAAATTCATCGCGAAGCGCATCAGGATGTACATCGAACAATGGACGTGTCAACGCCCCAAAGTCAGGGTTTGTGAGCCATTTAAGGTCATCCCAATTGGCTTTATTCATCAAGTCATAAAAAAGCGTGACCCCTAACAAACGAGGCAATTGAACTGTTTGTGCTAATAGTAAATCGTGTTCTAGTGGGTCAAGAAAACGTGGTTTACCGCCAATAATTGATGCAAAGTTAAACGCCAAGTCAACAGCCTCTTTTGCTGATGCGGTAGCAGGTGTTAATAGAATTGCGCTTTCATCAAATAAATCTTCTTCTGCATTCTCTAAAGATTCTTTAGTGTCGAATAAATAGCGCGAATTAAATGTTGCTGTCATGCCAACGAGATGATGTTCAGATGTCAGATAAACATCGGACCAATTGAGTGATGGTTGTTTGAGTGGCGATAAATCTAGGATGACAACGCCATCACGCAAATGTGAGCGGATATCACGATAGGCATATTCAGTTTCATCATATGATACACCCATGACCACCACATCAGCATCTTTGACTGCGTTATCAAGGCGTGTTTCAGTCTTATCGACTGCCCCCATTTTCTTGGCAACTTTCAGGTTATCAGATGTTGAGTCATAGCCAACAATACTGAACTTATGTTTACCTCCTTTTTTCGTGAATCGCTTGAGGGCTAATCCCATTGATGCACTGGTACGGTCTAAGCCTAAAATTGCGATATTCAAATTTGCCATTGTAGTACTCCCAAAATGATTACGGACTTTTAGAGTGCCCTTTACTATGCCAGAAACTTATTCAAAAACGATGAAAACTCAATTAGCATCATCTGCCGTTTGCAAACGTACTAAAAGCGCATGATGTGGATGATTGTGCCACTGGTCTGCATTATCAGCATGATGTTCTGCTAACCAAACAATACGCTCGTTACAACCCAAGTCAGCTAAAAATTGTGCGCTCCATGTAGGATGATTGCGACGTACCATGAAAGGCGCACGCCAGAATGTCAGTTGACCATCACGACTAAGCCTATCATCGAGAGATGGCAAAAACTTACTCACCAAGACTGAGATTGTCTTTTGCCATACTGCTAAGTGGCATCGCGCCTTGCCTGAGTCATGCAATAGTGCAACCACAGCTAAGTCATGGGGTGTTTGCTCTGATTGTGCTAGCACATCGCGCAGAACATTGAGGCTATGCAGTTGTTCGGGCTTTGCCATCTGCTGAAAAAGCGTCATCTGTTGCGAATTCAGATAACGCTCGGCTAAATCGTAGTCAACATCGGTGGAAAAAGCGAGTAAGGCACGTATCCCTTGACGAAAACGTTGTGTAACTGGCATTTTCTAGAAAAAGCTGAGAATCATCTGTGTCACTAAGCCTGTTGGTCGTCCAATGAGAAAGCCAACAGGATCCAATGGATTATTTGGAATGAAGCTCAATAGGAATATTGCTAGTGTGATATAGCCTAAAATATTCATCCAATCACGCCATTTATCAGCAGGACGTGCTATAAATTGCCCTAGTGGGCGCAATTCTTCGCGTAGGACGGCTGGTAGTGTACGGTAGTTGAGCCATGCACCTGGTAAGAGTGCGTAAATCATGTGCCAACCATCAAAAGCAATCGGTGATGGACTAAAAATACCTGCTGGAATCACGAATGGAAGCAAATTAAAGAAAATCAGCAACACATTGAGGTAAACACCTGCCCAGATGAAGGTGGAGATGAAGCGACTGAAAAAGTCACTTGGATTTGTTTCAAAACCAAATACATTAAAGACAATAAAGCCCACAACACCGAAAAATAAGGCTTGTATCAGATTAGAAATCGGACCTGCTGCGGATGTCCAGAATGACCCCCAGCGTGGATCGCGCATACGAGCAGCATTAATCGGCACTGAGCCTAAAATACCGAAGCCAAGCACTAAGAACATCAACCAGCCAATCCAGCTAATATGAACGAGTGGATTCGGTGTTAAACGTCCTAATTGACGCGGTGTAGGGTCGCCCCACCAATCAGCAACAACAGCATGAGCATATTCATGCCAGCCCATTCCGAATAGCAACACAATCCCTGCTGCTAGTAAATATTCCAGCGACAACGGTGCAAATAACATGGTTTTTCTCCACGCTTGATTTCAACGAATTCGCCATATTATAGCACGAAACTATCAGCAACTTGTTAACAGTATTCAACGTATAGGAAAGTGGCATATCTCAAAAATGAGTGTTTTACGACACAGGTGAGCAACTATCCAAATCTGATTGCCTTATGCTATCATGGGATGAGTAACTAATGAGTAGAATAATGGTTATTATAATTACATAATCCTCAATTCGTTATTCAAAAAGTAGAGGAGACTAATTTTGAAAAAGAGAGTCTTGTTCCTGATGTCAGATACAGGTGGTGGGCACCGTGCGGCTGCCGAAGCGATACGGGATGGACTATATGAGAAATATGGTGATGACAACGTTGACGCGGAATTGCTTGATGTCTTTAAGATGTCGCGCTTCCCGATGAATTATTTCCCTGAGTTTTATCCTTGGCTGATTAATCGTAGTAAAGGGTCGTGGGGCATTGGTTATAAAATGTCCAATACACGCCGTCGTGTCGCGGTTATCTCGCGGACGATGTACGCTGCGAATGCCAGACGTTTCAAGAAAATTGCAAAAGAAAATCCCGTGGATGTAGTTGTGTGTGTTCACTCATTGGTAGCACGTCCGTCCTTGCAAGCATGGCGTTCACTGCCAGAGCGTCCACCCTTTATCACAGTGGTCACAGATTTAGTCTCGACACACAACTTCTGGTATGACAAAAAAGCCGAGCATACAATGGTGCCAACACAAGCTGCTTTCGAGCGTGGTATCAAGTATGGGATGCCTGCAAGTAAAATGTCGATTACAGGCTTACCTGTGAATCCAGCGTTTGTCAAAAAGTTAGAAGGCAAAGCAACCGCACGCACTAAGTTAGGGTGGGAACAAGATAAACTCACTATCTTGATGGTAGCAGGTGGTGATGGCATGGGTCCATTATGGGAAACGGCACGCGCTATCAACGCCCTCCAACGTGACATTCAATTAGTCGTTGTTGCGGGACGTAACGAAACACTCAAGAAAAAATGTGACTCAGCACAATGGAATCAACCCACACATATTTACCCCTTCGTCAAAAACATGCCTCAATTGATGGATGGTGCAGATATTATCGTGACTAAGGCAGGTCCAGCGACGATTACGGAAGCATCAATCGCTGGCTTACCAATGATTTTGATGGATGCCATTCCTGGTCAAGAAGATGGTAATGTTGAGCATGTTATCCAGAATAACGCTGGTGCATGGGCACCTGAACCACAACAAGTCGCCAATTATTTGCGTGACTGGATGGATGAAGGTGAAGCTAGCCTGAAACAACGCGCCGAAAATGCAACCAATATTAGCAATCCAAATGCTGTATGGGATATTGCGGATACGGTTATAACATGGGCAGAGCATGGGACAATTAAGAATCCGCAACCCTTCACAAAGCGAGTTCGTCGGCGGTTTGTCTCAATGACCCGTTAAATCTGGTACTATATTACTATATATTACAATAGGGCGTAACGATTACGCTCTTTTTTGTTGATATTTACTATGCTTGAGTATTGTCTCATGCTAGGATAAATAGGCAACATCATACAAATCATCAGAAAGGACTTACATTGAAGGCTATTATTCTCGCAGCAGGTCAAGGCACACGGTTACGTCCCGTAACGCTCACCATGCCGAAACCCGTCGTTCCCGTCGCTAACAAACGTCTGATTGAATATGCTATTGACACCATCAAAGGTGCAGGTATCACAGAAATTGGTATCGTGGTTAACAGTCTCGAATCACCGATTGTGAAAGCCTTTGGCAATGGTGATGATCTGGATGTAAAAATTGAATATGTTATCCAAGAAGAACAACTTGGGCTAGCACATGCGGCTGGTATCTGCCGTGATTTTGTCGGGGACGAGCCTTTTGCGATGTTCCTTGGCGATAACATTTTCCAAGATAAAATGAGTGATCTCATCCGTAATTTCGAAAGTTCAGATGCCGATGCGTCTATTGTTCTGACCCCTGTGCCCGACCCTTCACGCTTTGGGATTGCGGTTGTCGAAAATGAAAAAATTCAGGAAGTGATGGAAAAACCAGAAAATCCTCCGAGTAATTTAGCGATTGTTGGTATTTACCTCTTCCGTCCATCTATCTTTGAAGTGATTGATTCACTAGAACCATCGGCGCGTGGTGAATATGAAATCACGGATGCAATTCAAGCCTTGATTGGTTCAGGCAAAAAAGTTGCGCCATACAAAATCAAAGGGTGGTTCATTGATGCAGGTAAACCTGACCCTATCATCTTAGCGAATCAACTGGTGTTGGAAGAATTGCCTTGGACACCTGCCCCGACTGATGAAAATAAAATTCAAGGCGATAGTGATGTTTCACACCGTGTCATCATTGGTGAGAATAGTCAAATCATTGATAGTGTTGTACGTGGTCCTGTCATCATTGGTGATAACACTATCATCCGTAATAGCTATGTCGGTCCTTATACCGCCATTGGTGATAACTGCACCATCGAAGGCAGTGAAATCGAAGCCAGCATTGTCATGAGTGGCTGTAGAATCCACCTCATTCCTGGGCGGATTGACCGTAGTTTGTTGGCGGACAACGCACAGGTTGTTTCTACTGACCGTATGCCGACAGCATACCGCTTTGTCCTTGCTGAAAATACTATCGTCGAAGTCTAATTCGATAGTTTTGTATTGTCGGGATGAGGCTCCTGAGTCTCATCCTCACCTTTAGAATAGCGGTTTCTGGCGTGGTTTTTTGATAAACTGATTCGGTGGTAAAAGATTATGTTCATCCAGCCACTCATCATCAGGACCTTCCCATCCTACATCGGTCAAGTCGACTTTACCTGACTGATTGAATATAATTCCCTCTGCTTCTAATAAAACACGCTGTTTTGTGCCGTTTGGTTCGGGCAAACTGATTTTACCTTGACTGTTGATGACACGTTGCCACGGAATACTATCATCTGGCACTTTACGCATGGCAGTCCCGACCCAACGTGGCGATAAGCGTTGATGAGCATCAGGGTCAGTGCCGTCATAAGGCGGAATCATAGAGGCGATTTGTCCATAGGTGCTGACTTTACCCTTTGGAATTTGTTTGACGATTGTCCAAACTGTTTCGTAAAACGAGTCATCAGGCGGTGTCCACATGCTCATGATAAGTTCTCCATTGATTGCAACAAGAACAAATATTCTATATACTAGTTGTATCATTCATTTAAAGTCAGGCTTAGTTGATGTCCATCACTATTAGTGCAATAACCATCGCAACAACGCATACCCAGCAAATGGTTGAATTTTACAATGCTGTTTTAGATGCAAATTTGTCAGAGTTCCAGCCAATTCCCAATACCTCATTTTATTCAGGAAAACTAGCAGGGATTCCGCTAACAATTTGTCCAAATACCATTGCACAAGTTGACGCTCAGCAAAATCGGCAACAATTTGAATTTGCAGTTGATGACATTCATGATGTGTTTATATCAGCTTTGAACAATGGTGGCACACAAATCACAGCAATTGAAGAACAAGATACGATGCTCATCTGCTCTGTCTATGACCCTGATGGCAACTCCATTGTGTTTAGCCAAGCTAAGTCGTCATAATTTACTCGGACAGTGATGCAATCAATTCTTTTGGTGATGGCGTGTAATTACCCACATGCCGCACCACAATACCACTCGCATAATTAGCTAACATGGCAGCATCAGCTATATCTGCACCAGCAACCATTGCGAGTGTCATCACAGCAATCCATGTATCACCTGCGCCAACGGTATCATAAACATCACTGACATCAGGCGCGTTGATGTGGGCAACATCGGTTTGAGTTGCAAGCGTTGCACCCTCTGAACCGCGCGTAATCACAACAGTTGATTTGACCATCAGCCGATTGGCGAGTTCACGCCCTGCTTCTGCAAAATCATCATCAGTTGTGAGAGGGACATTCAAAAATTGCGATGCGTCATCTGCATTGCACTTAATCACGTCCACCCCATGATATTTATCGAGTGCGCCTTGTGCATCGACTACAATCGGCACATGCCCACTGCTGGTCTGTTTAACAAGGCTGATGAGACTAGGATTCAGCAATCCATTTTGGTAATCAGAAATCAACACTACATCGACAGTGTTAACATGTGTCTGTAAGCGTTGAACAAGAGCCGCCTCAACAAACTGGCTAATTGGTTGGCGTGAGACAGTATCAATGCGTGCTAATTGTTGTGGAAAGCGCAAGCCCATCTGTGCCAGAATGCGTGTCTTGAGTGTCGTTGGCTTATCACGGTCAATGATAAGTCCTGTGACATCAATGCCTGATGCATCGAGTTGCTCTCGGAGGTGTGTGGCTGCATCATCTGACCCAACAACCCCCACTTGAATCGCCGTACTGCCCAAGGCGACGATATTCGCAGCAGGGTTGGCTGCTCCGCAAGGGATAAATTGACGTGATTGTAATTCAAGCACAGGAATTGGAGCTTCTCGGCTCATACGTTGGACACGCCCTGTCACATATTCATCGAGAATGACATCACCAAGAACGAGTACACGTCGATTTGCGAGTTCGGGCACTAATTGTTTCAAATTATCTGTCATAATAGTCTTTTCTGGTACATGGTCACTCTGCTAATTGATTTCGCACTTCCATCAAAATGACTCCAAGCATATTTTTACCTGAGCCATCGTAGCCACACCCCCAATAATAGTCTGATGGCGCATTTTCGACAATTTCTTCGTCGCCTGTGCTAAGTAAAAGCTCTTTGAGTGATTGATGTGTTTGGAATTTCTTGAGTACAGCCCGTCGCATGACATCATCTTTGACATCTTCCCAATCTTTGCGAAGTGGGAAATCGCGTCTACGTCCTAATTTAGCAGCTTCTTTGGGTGTGCGGGCTTCACGCACTTTATCATAGTAAGGCGTTCCTTCAAACTTCATCGCTTGAAAATAATGCTCGGAGGTTTTCCAATAATGTTCATCAAGCTCAAATCCATGACGACTAAAATTTGAAAATTCCCCGTATGGCTCACCTGTTGTATAAAAATAGATAGGCATTTAATTTGCTCCCCGTAGGATGACAGCCATCACAAATCGTGGCAAGCGCAACATACGCCAAATGCGCCACGGCTCTTTGTATAAGCGATAGAGCCATTCTAAGTAATAATCTTGCATCCATTGTGGCGCACGCGGAACTTTACCAACAATAAAATCAAATGTCCCGCCTACACCCATTGCCATCTTCACGTTGAGGCGTGGGATATTCCGTGCAATCCATTTTTCTTGTTTTGGTGCGCCATAGGCAACTAGTAAAATATCTGCGCCACTACGATTGACCCTCTCAACAATGTCAGCTTCTTCTTCTGGGGCAGGACTCCCCGCATATGAGCCGACAATTTTCAAAGTCGGATTTTGCTCTGTTAAAATGTGTGCAGCTTCTTCAGCAATGCCTTCGGATGCCCCTAAGAAAAATAATTTCCATCCGCGTGCTGAGGCTTCTTCGGCAATGCGGGGAACACCATCACTCCCTGTGACACGTTCTTTGATTGGTGTTTTGAGCACACGCCCTGCCCATAGTAGACCAGCACCATCAGGCACACATAAATCAGCTCGTTTGAGGATACTTTTGAAAATGGAATCATGCTGTGCCATCATCACAAATTCTGGATTGATAGTACATACCATATGCGGGCGATTAGTTTCTTTGATCCAATAATCAATCAAATTCATCCACTGACGATAGCTGATACTATCTACAGGTAAGCCAAGGACGTTCACGGTATCTTTGAAATCACGTTCTCGACGCGCGTCATAGGGGAAATCTTGAATTTGGCGAACACTATTCCCCCGCAACATCGTTTGAGCAGCCCGCACAACTTGCTGAGGCGTTATCATCGTCATACAGGTTTTGGCGACACATCCTTCTCGTGAGCCAATCCCATGTTCTACATAAATACACGGGCTACAGCTTGGCGCACTCCGTAACACAGTGACACTGCCATTCGGTGACCAAGGCGACCATGCTTGATGATTTGTCGGACCGTAGAGGGCAATGGTTGGGGTTTGCACTGCTGCTGCGAGATGTGTCACGCCACTGTCTGTGCCAATGTAGAGGTCAGCAGACCGCAGAATGTCGGCTAATTGAGTGAGTGTTGTCTTCCCTGCGAGATTGACAGATGGCTTCGTCATCGCTGATGCAACATCGTTGGCGTTATCGCTAGCTGTGCCGACTAGCACAATTTCAGCATCGTAGTTTTCGTGTAGATGATCTGCGACCACAGCAAATTGGTCACTTGACCAACGGCGTGCAAGAGAATAATCGCCACCTCCATCGTGAATCACAATGCGTGTCTTACGCTTAACAGGAATAGGTAGAACGCCACCATCCAGTGGGATTTTTGCACGACGACTTTGTGGCGATGCTCCTAAAAGTGAAACTAACTCCAACCAATATTGGGCTTGATGTTTGATACCGAAGCCCTCATCAGGGATACTATCGGTCAAAAAAGATGCGTTGCCGTTGTCTAAGCCAATGATAGTTGACGCACCTGATGCTTTTGCCATTAACCAGAATTTGAGTGTCCCTAGCTTAAGGGTGAAGTGATGAAAAAAAACGATTGTATCATATTGCCCATCACGTAGTGCCCAGATGCGCTGTAGATTGGCAGGATTCAAGAGAGCTTTTGTGCCATTGAAACCTTTTTTGTCAAATGGCAGAACTTCATCAATAAGTCCCTCTTCGATAATTGAGGTGACATGACTCGATACAACAAGTGATAGATGAGCATCAGGACGAGCCTCTCGTAGTGCAAGAATAGCAGGTATTGTGAGAATAAAATCTCCAATATCTGCTAATTGCACAAGTAAAATACGATTTGGCATAGCTAACAGCAGTCCCCAACGGTTTCATCAACATAATTGGTCACATTGTACTCATTGTCCAAAAAAACGATATGCCGACTTATAGTCTAGTACGTTAGTCTTCACAAATGGTGAAGGTGCGTAAAGCGCGTGCAATCAACTGGTCACAATATGGTTGCCATTCATCAGAATAACGGCTTTTTGCAATCACATCGGCTGGCACATCCGCTTCATAAACGTGTTCAAGGTAGATGATTAGCACATCTTTTTGCTTCACATCATCAAATTGATGGGCAAACCGCAAAGCACCATACAATTCACCTTCTTGGAAGTGGACTCCTTGTTCGGAGAGAAAATCGACTGTTTTACGCACATCAGATGCTACGGCTTGCTCTTCTATTTTGCTAGAACGGTAGGGACGTACACCACCATCGTAGACAAAAGGATAATCGTTGATTTTGATAGTTTGCATCGTAGGATAATTTAATATGTGGTCATTGATGCTAGCTTCAAATTGAAAATATAAAATTCGGCGAATGTTCCCTATGTCGGTTTGATGAACAAAATAGTAGTTATCAATCGAGACATCATTAAGTGTTGTTGTCTTCAAGTTACCGAGATAGTTTAGCTCAGGTGCGATTTGGATACGTAAACGTGGGTTATCTAGATTCCCCTCAACAGTTCGTTTTGAATGTGTTAACATATTCTTGCCTCCTATCTATCTCTATTATACGCAGAAAGTGGCAGAATGGTTCAAAAAGCCTGTTAAGAATCCGAACAAATTTTCAACATCATGATTGACCTGCACGTTCAAGAACAGCCATTGTTTGTTGGGCTGCTCTTTCCCATGTAAATTCTTTGACTTGCATCATGCCTTTGACACTCAATTTACGTCGTAGTAAATCATTTTCGGTCACTAGGTCGAGTGATGCTGCAATTTCTTTCACAGATTCAGGGTTAACTAAAATTCCTGCATCACCAACGAGTTCTGGCAAACTCGATGTGTTACTAGCAATGACAGGTGTACCCATGTGCATTGACTCAATCACAGGGAAGCCAAAGCCTTCATACAAGGATGGAAAAACAAGGGCGTGGGCTTGTCGTATTAATGCCCCTTTATCTTCTTCGTCGATGTAGCCGATACAATGGACATTTTCAACCCCTACAATCCATGCCTCGTCATAGAGCCAACCTTGCTTTCCTGCTAAAACTAACCCAACATCTTTTTCTGGATTGGCGCGTTGCCACATAGCAAAGGCTTGGACGATACGCTCAATATTCTTGCGCGGTTGCAATGTACCAATGAATATAAAATATGAAAGCGGAATCTGATACTTCGAGTAAATTTCCCAACCTCTTTTATCGAATGGTGCATCAACACCTGGATAAACCACTTCTATCTTACTTTCAGGCACATCATAGAATTTTTGCAAATCGGTGGCTGTTGCTTCACTATCTGCTAAGATGAGCGTCGCGCGATTGGCACTATGACTCGTTGACCAATCCAAATAGCGTAATTGTGATGGCTCATGAGCGTCGGGAAAATATTTGTAGCCTAAATCATGTACGGTGACAACTGCATTCCCTGCAAAGTAGTACGGTAAAGTATGAGCAGGCACAAATGTCACATCGGGACGCAATCCCCAGATGGCAGATGCAAAGCGCAGGTGTGTCCATAATCTTGGAAAAGGAATGATATGTTGCTTGACGAACTCTGATTGTGGAAACAGCGACGGTGATGGTTCATCACGGAAATAGAGTATTAGTTCGTGTGATTCTGTGAGTGTTTCATTGTATTCAACCAGTGAATGAATCAATTGTCGCGCATAATACTCCGTGCCTGTTGTGCGCTCTACAGTAGAACGGCTGGCATCAATGGCAATCTTCATAATTTATTGTTGACGTTGACGAACAAGGGGTGCAACAAGCAAAACGATGATTACAATGACTGCAACGGGCAGTAATCCTGAGAGTGCTTCTGCAATGTCGAGGGTCATAATAGTCGTCGTAGCAAATACACCTGCTAAACCTGCAATCGCCAAAATTAAGCCAATTAACCAGATTCTTCTTCCTGATGGCATAAACACATCTGTGATAACAAAAGCTGTACCGATGGCTGTCAAAATCAATGGATAACCATCCGCAAAACTGAGTTGATTAGGTAAAACGAGGTAAGCGACTGTACCACCTGTTAGCAAGAGTAAAACACCAATAAAAAAGCTCCCAATTGACCAACGCGAGGTCGAAAGCCACTGTGCAAGTAACATTGCACCAAGTCCGCTAACAGCAATTGTTGCAATCAAGGGTAGTTGAAGCGTTGCTTCGGATGTGGTTACGATAAAAGTCAAATAACTCCCAACGCCAATGAGCAATAAAGCTGGTACAACTGATGCTAATTGTCCACGATGCAATACACTAATCGGTGGATGTGGAAAGGCTGTTTCGTAACTTTCAAGGCGTTCAGTTTCAGCTTGTTGTGGCGCATCCTCCACTAATTGCTCTGATATATCAACTGAATCTGATATTTCGCCCTCATCAGCGAAATCATCTTCTTCAATTCGCTCGAAAGGCTCAATCTCATCGGATGTTAGGTCGTCTGTTTCTTCGATTTCATCAATTTCAGATGCAGTCGGAGCTTCGTCTGTCTCTGTGTCTTGCTCATCATCAGCGTCATCACGAGTCAAATCTTGCAAGGATGATAAAGCGGCTAGTGCACCTTCAACATCAAGGTCGTCAGTATTGATATGTGTTTCATCAAGTGTTTCTGATGAGTCGTTGGTTGTGAGGTCGTCTTTTTCTGTCATAGCGCGTATTGTATGGTTTAATCCACTTTTGGCAAGTTGAATTTAGATTGTTCCACATCCCTTGTCGGATTGTATTGATGCTACTATGCTATCCATTAGGTGAATAGATGACTAAAGGGTGATTGTGGTTAGTGTAATTCAATTGGATAAACTAAGCAAAATCTATGGCACAGGTGAGCAAGCCGTTCATGCCGTTAACGACTTATCGTTGACAGTTGAAACAGGGCAAATCTTTGGCTTTTTAGGTGCGAATGGGGCTGGTAAAACGACCACAATTCGTATGTTACTTGGCTTGATATATCCATCATCAGGTGAGGCATCGCTCTTTGGTCAATCATTGCAAGATGCAGGTCAAGTGAGGCAAGAGCGTGTTGGGGGATTAGTTGAAGAAGCCACGCTTTATCCATTTATGACTGGTTATAACAATCTAAAAGCAATAGCATACACAAGTGGTGTCACTGAGCGAAAACGTATTGATGAGGTACTTGATATTGTTGGGATGCGCTCATTTGCTAAGCGTAAAGCAAAGACCTACTCCACAGGTATGAAACAACGTTTGGGGATTGCCACTGCGTTACTCACTGACCCTGATTTACTGATTTTAGATGAACCTACGAATGGCTTAGACCCGCAAGGTATCCAAGATGTTCGTGTACTACTCCAGCATCTTGCCCAAAATGAAGGAAAAACTATTTTTTTGTCAAGTCATTTATTGCATGAAATTGAGCAAACTTGTACGCATGTTGCGATTATTCGCAATGGACACCTCGTAAGACAAGGTGCAATAAACGATTTACTCCAAACGAATTCAGTCACGAGATTGACTGTCGATGATATATCTACAGCATATGCTTTACTATCCCAAAATTATCCTACTGAAATTGTTAATCAATCTATAGAGGTCACAGTCATTTACGATAATATCCCTGACCTGATTCAATATTTAGTCTCGCAGAATATTCGCATTTTTGAAGTGACACAGAAACAACAATCACTCGAAGATTTATTCTTTGAGGTGACGCATGATTAATCTGGTGTGGGCTGAATGGCTCAAGTTGAAGGCGAATCGTTGGGTCGCACTTTTCACGATTGCGATATTGCCTCTTGGGACATTCATTTTACTGAATATTTTGGCAGGGCTTGCTGTAGTGAATATCTGGCAACCTGAGATGGTAGCTATCAATTGGCAGGAGCAAATTATCCTTGCCTTGTTGTTTGCTAATCAATTGGTATCACAGACATTATTTATCATCTTAGGAGCAATCACATTTGGAGGAGAGTATCGCTGGCAGACATGGAAGAACATTATTCCGCGTGCCAGTCGTGTAAAGATCGTATTGAGTAAATATTTCATCATTATATTAGCAATATCAGTTGCTATTCGAGGTATAGCTCTGATGACTTTGATTGGGTCTTGGGAGATTTCGCTTGCTCTCAATATTTCATTGATGAGTGGCGCGTGGAATGAAGTCAGCACACCGTTCGTACAACAATATCTTTGGCTGACCATAGCCCTATTCTTTAATTACAGCGTGGCAACATTATATGCAGTTATCGTAACGCTTATTACTCGTTCAACAGTGGCAGGGATTACTTTAGGTGTTTTGATTGCTTTTGGTGACTTGCTATCACAATCTGCTTTTGACCTCGTGGCAAGTCTAATCAGTGTAGATGCGATTGCTATCATTCCACGTATTTTGCCGAATTATAATGTACAGAATATGATGCAATGGATTATCAGTGGTGCAACATTTGAGAATTGGTCATTAGGATTGTCATTTATGTTACTGAGTATGTGGATAAGTATTGGAATTAGTGCCAGTACTATCTTATTTGGGAGACAAGACATTGATTGATTTTAGATTAGGTAAGGCTTGAATATTATTTATCTATCGGCTATACTTTTGTTTCTATGGCGACGTGGCCGAGTGGCAAGGCAGAGGCCTGCAAAGCCTTGTACACCAGTTCGAATCTGGTCGTCGCCTCAGCTAAAACACGCATCAAATTGATGGGTGTTTTTTGTTTAATGGTAAAAAAGCGATGCTTGCACATCGCTGACTGGTACGAAGTTAACTACGTCTAAAAAGGTTAATTATAAAATCTCTTATTGTGGTAATCCCATTGATGATTTTTTCGCCTAGATTCGGCGGTAACTCAGAAAAATCGTCTCGATATGAATCAGGATTAGCGTGTAGCGGATGTTGCACTTCAATTTCTGGTTCACATAAGCGTTGTTGGGCAAGCATGGCAATAGCAACAGGCATAGTCAATAACTGTTGTAAGTGATGTTCGCGAACATCCTCTGAGAATTCACCAGATTCATCACGCAGTAGTTGCTCAGAAAGAGTGTGCGTTAAATAACTACAAATTGCTTGCTGACGAGAATCTAGTTCAATGTCGTAGAGGCTATGGTCAAGATTTTCTGGTAGTGATTCCAGAAAGGCATCCATTTCCATATCAAAATCACTACGTTCTTGTATTGCCCCTAAGTAACTTACATCGAACGATTCACTATTGATATGATCTTCAAAGGGATTACGTTGTTTGTTGTCGGGCATGTTTTGGCTCTCTTTAACCCGGTGTCACGAACGATTATTATTAGTATATGATGAAAGATGCCCTCTGACAACAATTTCACCACCAAATATAGATGAGTTCTTCGATGTATTGGCTCATGTGCAAGCGATACCAGTGAATCCCTGCGACAACATGCAAAACAAATAGTGCGATACAAATCGTTAGTTTAACTCGCCCCCAACGTGATAGTGCTTCACCTGTCAAGGTTTGTCGATACACTTGCAACATGAAAGCAGTTGATGTGATGTATAGCATCAGGACGGCGATTTGAATACTCCAGCCGAAGTCCCCTGCTGCAATGACGGTGTAATCAACAAATAAGTAGTAATAAATTGCAGAAACACCTAAGAGAAGCCATGCCACATTCAAGCTAAAGTGCTTACGGGCAAATTTGAAATGCAAGACATACACTGCTAGTGGAAATGTTGTGGACATGATGAATTTATAGATGAGTTGTTGGTCAGCATTATCATCATAGTGCAATGTCCATTCGTACAGCACACGTAAGGGGTCAATGCCAATGCCCCCTGAACTTGTCCAAGTGATTGTCTGATAATACAGAACAGCGAAGGTCGGTAACACCAAGCCAAATATCAAAACTGACCAATTAATATAACTTGGACGCAACATCACGGGTAAGTCATTTGTACGCTCTGCATCTGTAACAGTGAATGCTTGCCAGATTGTCTTCGGGTTGCGAAAAATTGTCGATATATCAGACCAACGGCGAAGCATCAACCATGCAGTCACTAAACCCAATGTCGGGACATAAGCAATAATAAAACTTGGTTTCGCTACAAGAGATAACGCTGTCAGCAGAGCGAGTGGCAAAATCATCCAGCGTGACACTGGTGTGTCATTCAGGAATAGTTGTTGAGCAACGTAGAAAATCACAATCGCAAAAGGAGTCATGATGATAATTGTCGGATTGTGATACACATGCGCCGCAAAGTAGCCAAAATATAGATTTTCTGGGGTAAAGAAATTGATTGGCATGATAATGTTCAAGCAAAGTGCCAAAATTCCTGATAATACAATCACACTCAAGGTAGCTGGTAGCGCAGATTGTCGGCGTAGATACCAATAAATTGTGATTGCCATAGTTGCGATGCAGGCAGTCATCACCCATGTGGCTGAGGTGTTAATATCAGGGGATGATGTTAGTTGTTGTGTGCTTGCCACCGCTATGTGATAGAGAAAATGTGGTGTATTCCGCAAAAATGAGACAGTATTTTCGATTGCATCGCCAGCGAGTTGATTATGAACAACATAATCTCCCATGACTTGCCAGCGTTCCATCATCGGGAGAAAAAGTGCAACATTCACCAAGGCAAGGATGATAATCATCACGATATCTCTACGATTATAATCTAGTGTTGCACGCAGTGTTTCCCACATAGATAATAGTTCCTCAGAAAATTACGATTTGGGCGAACATTATACCGTGTCAATCATGCACGAAAATTGTGTGTTTTGTAAGGATTAGGCAACACAGTATTACAATCGCCTAGTATAATGTGAATGTCATTGGTTTTTTTGGGACAGTATTTGGTATGCGGTTACGCTTTGGACGGTTATCATTTCCTATTTTGGTCATTTTGGCTGCAATCTTCGGTGCAGTGTATTATGCTGTGGATAATATGGCATCTACTGCATCATCTGTCACAGTCAATAATTTACCAACCCAAGCCCCTGTCCCAATTGTTGCTAACCCAACAGCATTCGACCAAGCTATTTCTGTTCAAGCAACGGCAGTGAATCCACCACGTACTTTTATATCAGATGAAATCCCACTGGATACTAAAATTTTCATCCCAACAGCGAGTATTTGGTCAGATGTCATTCAAGCCTATTTATCAGGTGGCAACTGGGACATTACCAATCTACGGAGCAATGCTGGGCACTTACAAGGAACATCATGGGTCGATGAGCCTGGTAATACTGTAATTTCGGGTCATGTTGAACTTTCAAGCGGTCTGCCAGGAATTTTTGCGACACTCGAAAATGTACAAATTGGTGACACAATCACTGTGACATCCGAAGGTGTTGACTATTTTTATACAGTAACCGAAACATATTATACAGTTCCTACTGACCTCACGCCTTTACGGCAAACAGTCGATGACCGATTGACATTAATCACTTGTAATTCGTATGATATTGTTACGAATGCTTATCGTGAACGACTGATTATTGTTGCAGAGCGCGTAACTTAATGGTAGCTAGTCCTAACTTTAGCACACGACTTCATCTTGTTGATAGTGCACCATCTTCATTTCAGCGACTATTGAATTGGATTGTGCAACATACGTGGTATGTTCATTCCACTTCGCACATTCATATGGTTTTGACACCTCAGCAGACTTATCAACTCTTGGAAACAGCCACAAAACCAAGTGTCAATCGTTTGGGTTTACGCAAATTATTTGCACGCGGGCGACGCTACTTCATTCGGGCACGGTCTGATGGTAGTTTTCAGATGATGACAACCAATAAAGTTTGGTGGCATCGCAAACGAAGAACAGAAGCCACAGCGATACTATCGGCAGAATTCGAGCATATTGAGGGTGATACACATCGTTTGAAGACACGAACACGCGTCAAATTACGATATTTACTGGGGCAATTTTTCTTACCAACATTTATCTCATCTATCATTATCTTTTTGGACTGGTCACCGATTTTTATAGTCTTGTCTGTTCTAGGCTTATATGCCTTTTCTTGGGCATCCCATCGGCTGGGAGCAATGCTTGAATCTCATGAAATTACATTCTTCATCGAGACTGTATTGAACGATTACACGCCACCTCCTGCCCCACAATTAGCTACAGGAGATGATGTGGTCATCGATGATTTTACAGTGGAATGGGATCGCTACGTTGAGAAGCAACGAAACCGTTAATTATTGAGGTTCAGCAATAACCCCACAAGCTACACGTGCTCCAGCATCACCATTCACCAGTGTGGTTGCATCTGCGCCACCATAACGTTCTGGAATATTCGCTAGATTATCAGCCCCTGCATGAACAATAAACGAACTTCCATCAGCATCAAATAAATCGCTAAAGTGAAAGCGTGATGTATGAACCGCTAGAAATGCACGCCCTGTTTCGTCGGCTTCAAGTGGTGGTAAATCGCCTGAATGTTCTCCGTGATTATGACCATGTAAGTCAAAGTGACCATTGGCGCTAGTGAAATCACCTTCACAGATGCCTGTTTCATGGATATGGAATCCGTGAAAGCCTGTTGTCAACTCGCGCATATTGGCTGTCACAAGAACACGATTTTGTGCGACAGGTTGAATCACAATCACACCAACTTTATCCCCTGCTTGGTTGAACATATCTACAGCAATAGCACGGTCAGGATGTGGATGAGACTGATCTAGTAGAATTGCTGTAAACGTTATCAAAGCAAATAGAAGCACAAACAATTTTGCGCGCATGATTGTCTCTCTTTATCTGTTGTGTAATTTCAGCCTACAGCCAAGTGAGATGTTATGCAAGGAGTGATAGTCTTATCAGCTATCACTCCGAGAGAATTTAAATCATTGGAGTTGGTACTTTAGCGAGGACAGATGATGGGTCAGCGTATGGTAGATTGAAGGCATCACTCACACCTTTGTAGGTTAGATGCCCATTATACGTATTCAAGCCTTTGAGGAAGCCTTCATCAGCGTGCAAAACATCTAAGCCATTATTGGCAAGTTGGACAATATAGCGCAGAGTAGCATTTGATAAGCCAAGACTACTGGTGCGTGGTACAGCCCCTGGCATATTGGCGACACCATAATGCAAAACACCATCGACAAAATAAGTTGGGTCGCTATGTGTTGTTGGATGTGTCGTTTCGACGCAACCACCTTGGTCAACAGCTACATCTACAATGATGCTACCATCTGGCATGTCAGTGAGCATTTCTCTGGTGATGAGCTTCGGTGCGCGTGCGCCTGTAATTAAGACACTTCCAATGACTGCATCGGCAGATTGAATCACTTGTTGGATATTGGCAGAGTTGCTGTAGAGCGTTTGGAAGTTACCACGCATCACATCATCGAGATAACGCATTCGTTCCAGATTGACATCTAGTAAGGTGACTCGTGCACCCATACCAAGCGCAACTTTAGCTGCATTTGTCCCAACTGTGCCACCACCAAGTACCACCACATGCGCTGGATTAACGCCAGGGATTCCTCCCATCAGCACACCTCTTCCACCAGCATGTTTTTCGAGATAATGTGCTACCACTTGAGAAGCCATACGCCCAGCAACTTCACTCATCGGTTCAAGCAAAGGCAAGCGTCTCGCTCGGTCTTCGACTGTTTCGTAAGCAATGCCTGTCACACCACTATCCAACATCGCACGAGTTAAGGATTCATCAGCAGCTAGATGTAAGTATGTAAATAGAATAAGGTCATCTCGTAAAAAGGAGTATTCGCTTGCTTGAGGTTCTTTTACTTTAATAATTAAGTCTGATTGCGACCATGTTTCTTTCGCAGTCGATAAAATCGTCGCGCCAACCGATTGATAATTTTCATTGCTAAAACCACTGCCACGACCAGCATCTTGTTCAACAAAAACTGTGTGTCCGTGTTTGACTAATTCTGCGACACCATTTGGAGGTAATGACACACGATTTTCATCTTTTTTGATTTCTGCTGGAATGCCTATTTTCATTACGCTACCTTTCGTATTTAATATTGTTTTAAAACATTATAGCGTAATTTGCACAATTCAAGCGTAAATTTTTTGTACAATTTGCATTAAAGACTGAATTTACTGAGAAGGACAACTAATCAGAGACATGACTCATCATCATGCCTCTGAAGTGTATTATTATTGAGGATTGATAGTTTGCAGATTTTCATCAGCGAGATTAATGAGCATCACGCCACCACCTTCTAAGATACGAACTTCGGCATATTCGGCTATCTCATAATCTTCCGCTTGCCCTTCTTGGAAGAAAAATGAATCAACACCCACTTGCACACGCCACGCATTTCGTGCTTTGTAATTGACAACAACTTGATTTGCTTCCAATGTCTGACCTTCTTCATAGAAGCTTTCAAAAGTAGCGACTTGGTTTTCGTCTAAGGTCAACACGACTTGTCCTCGGTCTTCATAATCGACATCACTGTTACGAATATCACGTTCAACGGCATAGGAGAGCGTCATATAATCGCCTTGAATCAGTGAGCGCGGATCAACAGGAGCTAATTCGAGATAAGCAGGTAAGCCTTCTGCGATATTGCGTTCTGATGATGCAATTCCTGAATTGATGAGATACAAGAACACTGCTAGTGTTCCGAACAAGATAGCAACACGTATCATTTTCATGCGGAAATTCCTTTCTTTGCATCAGGTATTGTCACCAATTGATTGAGCCCAAAGCGACCTACCAGCAACACAACACCTGTCACAACGAGAATAATCGATTTCATCAGCAGAGAGACATCCAGCCAGTAATAGTAGTAGACGATGAATCCTGCGAGGAAACCATAACCAATCCCTTGCAGAATGACGTTACGGCGACGGAATGCTAGCAGAATAACAACGATGCCAGCAATAATTCCAGGTGTGCTGATGACAATCACACTGACGATTGTCGCAAAGACTAACACAGCGATAGCAAAGGGCGATGTAAGCACAATTTCATAGTCACGGAGTAAAGTAACGATAAGTAGCAGCAATCCAGCAGTCAATAAGCCACCTGTGATGTGAGCAGTTGACGAGGGAATATCCAGATAGAAGCGATTGCTAATTTCATAGATTAAAATCCCTAGTGCACCAATGACTGAACCATATGCGACAGGATGCCACAATCGCATTTGTTTGAATTGCCATTGCACAGGCAAACGGTCAAGCCAGATTAAGCTGGCTAGTAGGAACAAGATGCCTACTACAATTGAATTGAGAATCGGCACAGTGATGGTACTATCAATTGCGATAACACTACCAGCAATCACTAACATAGCGATGAAACGATAAATCACGTTAGGATATAGCCAGATGAATATCACTTGCATCGTAATCAAAATCGCAAGGGCTGATACGATAGTGCTATCTTCACGCCATAAAGCAAATGCGACGAACAAACCACCGAAGAAAGCTGATTGTCCTGCGATGTGTATCATCAGTGATAATTGACTGACAAATACCCCGCTATCCTTTCGGAAGCGGTTAAAGGCAACTGTTCCAACAGTGAGAATCACCCCTATGACCATCAGAGTAAAGCCAATGGTGGTTTCATCTAGGGCTGTGAATACTGTTGTAATACAAATGCTGATAGTACCTAGCAAAAAGAATGCGGCAATCCAGCCTCCACAGCCCATCAAGCCTTCGATAAACCAAGGATTTGTCTTATCGTCATCTTGTTGCTGGAGCATCGCGTCACTATCAATATAGCCATCCTGCTTTAATTGGTCGTAGATATGTCCTAGTGATGCACGGTTACTCATAATCCACCTCCCAACGTTGGTTAAGTATTCGTAAGCCAATCGCCATCAATGATGTTGTACCAATTGTGATAATGGTCATCATGAAGAAGAAGGCGATGCCATCAGAAATTACATCTGATAATGTTTGCCCAGCACCTGCAATTGTCACTATCAGCAAACTAAAGCTCGCTAGTGTTATCATCAACAAATCACGCTTAATAATTGAGAAGTACGCCACCGTTAAACCAATCAGAACCACGTAGGCAATCGGTTGCAGAATTTGTGCACCGTCTGTGAAAATACTTCCAAAAATCGCGTCTACTGCGAGGGATGTGGCATGTCCGAGTGCAATTGTCATCAGCAGATATAAAAACCAACGCCCCTCTGTCATGAACGACCATTGTGTCCGTGAACCGATAATTTCCCAGAGAAATACAAAACTCGCATTGATAGCTAGTAGAATCAGGTTCAAATTTGACCAATCACTATAAATGACTTGTTCCCAATACAATGTGATAGTCACATTGAGCAGAATCATCCAAATGAGATACATGACATTCCAGCGACTAATCAGCACCCACCCTGTGATGAGCATCGTCCAAATCATGAATAGCCGATAGCTATCAGCACCTGTTTGATATTCTTGACCAACAACAGCCAGCGCAACGCCTAGTAAAATTGACGATGCAGCCAGTGCTAGTTTGCCAGCCCATTTATCAAGGTTGAGGACAAATGCTAGTAAAGTTGTGATGATGACTGCCCCTTCAACGACAGCAAATCGCTGAAAACGCCCAAGGTCATCCCAGTTAAAGGCAAAGAAAAATACAATCCCTGCAAGGATGAAAATTGTGCCTAGACCAGTCAAAATGAGATTGAGATACCGTAACCACTCTTTTTTTGTGGGCACAAAACCTGCTAATGCCTGTGCTGGTTGCCAAGCTGACTCTGGTAAACCTTGTTGAATAAAAAGGTCTGCAAGGCGTTGTGGTGTTGCAATACGCTCTCGCCAGTTAGACTGTCGCTTGGGTTTATCATCATGATGATTTGGTTTCATAATGCTTCCCCTCCATACTAAAAATCAATACTTTGACTATATAAGAAACAGCAGTTTCAGACAAAGAAACCGCCGTTAGTATTTATAATTTTTGATTTTAATATTGGCTATCGAATATTTTATCGGAGTTTCAAGCGTAAAATTTCTAAGTCCTCGAAGCCTAGAGCAGCATAAAAAGCACGTGCTTGATTATTCGCTTGGGAAGTATCTACCCATAATGCACGTAGGTTGAGTTGTGTTGCCCGACGCATGACTGCTTCTAGCAATTCTGCCCCGACCCCTCGTCGCTGGTAGGTTGGTGAGACTGCCATACTACTGACCATGCCTACACTGTCAGTTAGGCCACGAATGATTGTTAGCGATATATACCCTATCACAGAGGGTTGTATCTCACCTGTTTCAGCAACGTAGACTTCGACACTGTCTAATTCTGCCATTCTTAGGGCAACAGCAACCATTTCCTCATGAGTCAGACTACGATTATTCGCAATTGTCATCAACAGAGATAAAACGGCATCAGTATCTTTGACTGTAAAAGGACGGATTTGAATTTCAGCCGATTGGCGTGAAGGCTTCTTCCCGATTTGTTCGCTATATTTCTCAAGCCATTCGGTCATCATCTCACGATGAGTACGAAATGGAAGCAATGGCATTTCATCAGGCTGAAAAACTTTAGCATCAACAGCATCGTCACCTGCTTGTAGCGTGCCACCAATCGGGCGCATCCGATAAAAAATCATGATACCACTGACAGGTGGACCTTCTGGGAAACTGTTGATATTGGCTAGCTCAATGATTTCGACTTTCAGACCTGTTTCTTCCTCTGCTTCGCGAATGGCTGCTTCTTCGGCAGATTCATCTGCTTCGACAAATCCACTTGGCAAAGTCCATTCGCCTTGGTGTGGTGGATGCCCACGCTGAATGAGTACGACACCCCCATCCATCTCAATCAACATACCTACTCCAGGCACAGGATTGACATAATGAACATAGCCACAATTATCACAGGCAGGGCGCACTCTACCACCTTCTTCTCGTTCAATCAAAGTTTCGCCACAAATTGGGCAGTATGTAGGAGTTTGCGGTGGCATATACAGTGTCTTTCTAGCTGAGTGTGTTTCCGTCACTATAGCATAGATATGGTACAATGACGTTATGTATAGACGAGGAGTTTATTATGACAATTCCGACGACACAGATGTCTGTGGACACATTCGATGAATGGATTTTTCTGCCAGAAAACGATGGACTGTCTTATGAATACATTGGGGGAGAAATTGTTGAAGTGGTTTCTAATAATTATTCGTCAAAAATAGCGTTTGAGATTGGATTTCATATCCGATTATTCATGAAAGAAAATAATCTTGAAGGACATATCACAGGAGCGGATGGTGGTTACGTCATTGCAGGTGAACGTTATATTCCTGATGTGGCATATATATCATCTGCCCGTCAAGAGAAACCTTCCCATGAAGCATACAATTCTAATCATCCTGACTTAGCAATTGAAGTTATGTCACCATCAGACAGTGACCGAAACTTGAGAATTAAGGTAGCGAATTATTTGTCTGTCGGCACAATGGTATGGGTTGTTCGTCCTGATAAGAAGCAAATTGAAGTTTACGTGGCTGGTGAAAAAGTACGCATCCTTAACAAGAAAGATAAATTAGACGGGGGTGCTGTTTTAAAAGGATTCTCGCTTATAGTCGGTGACATTTTCTCTGAGGATGTGAGCTAGAGAAGGGAGCAGATGCCCCCTATTTTTAGATTTCGAGATAGTCACGTAGTTGACGACTGCGTGTTGGATGACGTAATTTCCGTAGGGCCTTTGCTTCAATTTGGCGAATCCGTTCGCGTGTAACACCAAAGTGTTTGCCCACTTCTTCTAGTGTATGGTCTTGACCATCAATGAGACCAAAGCGCATTTGTAATACTTCGCGTTCGCGGTCTGAAAGAACCCCAAGTGCATTACGAATTTGTTCTTTCAGTAATTGCTTACTGGCAGCATCAACGGGACCTGGCATAGTTTCATCTTCAATGAAATCACCAAGTTGACTGCTATCTTCCTGACCGATTGGCATATCAAGACTCATGGGTTCTTGAGAAATACGCATAATTTTACGTACTTTTTGGGCAGCACGACGCAATTTACGTTGCAAGGATTGGTCTAGTGGATGCCCTTGACGGCGTAGCAATTTAATCGCTTCGATTTCTTCAGTCGAGAGGAAATCCATTTCGAGGGCGATTTGTTCTGCGCTGGGGTCAGCCCCTAATTTCTGCAACAATTCACGCTGAACGCGCATCAGACGATTAATGGTTTCCACCATATGTACAGGGATGCGAATCGTGCGGGCTTGGTCAGCAATGGCGCGGCTAATCGCTTGGCGAATCCACCATGTCGCATAGGTACTGAACTTATAGCCTTTGGTATGGTCGAATTTAGCGACTGCCCGTAATAGACCAATATTCCCTTCTTGGATCAAATCTAAGAAGCTAATACCGCGTCCCATATAGCGTTTAGCAACACTGACAACAAGTCGCAAGTTAGCGCGAGTCAATGATTCGACAGCCATTTCTGCCCGAAATTCGACTTGTTCTAAGGTGTATTGTGTTTCATCAAGTGGGTCTTCCATATCTTCAAGCCAGCCTGTGAATGTTGGCAGATCAGGCATTGATTTATGCTCACGGAAGTAACCACGCAATTCCATTTGTAACTCAAAGGGCAATAGACCAATAGCATGAACGACATTGAACATCTTCTTAGCATATTCCGTCCAATCATCGTCACTACCACCACTGCCCCAGTTACCTTGTTTAAAGTAACTGCGAATGGCTGAATCGCTATCTTGATCCCAATTGCTGTTAATTTTTTGTATCTCATCAACGAAAGCACGGAAGTCTGGTAAGTCATGTTCAAACTCACCTATCATTTGCTCGGTCTCAGACCATTCTTTAGAAAGATACTGGAAAGCATGGCGTACAATATCAATTGGACTTGGCAAGCCTTCACTATCTTCGTCATCAAGACGGTCGAGACTAGCTAAGTCATCAATTAAATCATTCAAGAGACGTTCTGTAGCGATTTGGGCACTTAACCACATCTCACGATTAGTATCGAGCAATGGCACTTGCCCTATCTCTTTGAGATACATGCGAACAGGGTCATCCGCAGGGGCGAGTGCTGTTAAATCGCCATCGTCGTAATCATCATCGTCGTCATCGTAATCATCATCGTCAGACGTATTTGAAACGAGTTCATCAGGCAAGTCTTTACGCAATTTGCGAATGAACTCATTCTCGCTATCGTCATCATCACTTTCGTATGCGTTGATTGCATCACGGATATCTTTATTACTCATATTTTCATCCCAAGATATTGGTGGGCAGGATGGAACAAGTGCTACTAGCATACCCCCTTTTTTAAGGGTCTGCTACCTCAGTATTACCAAGCGGAGGTTCGATTATCTAACTCTTGTTGGAGTAACCTCAGTGCTCGCATAGTCGGAATTGTTTGTTCAAAATACGTTTTTTGAGAGGCTTCATCATGTGCACGTTGGGCATCCTCTAACAAAAACCGTATTTCTTGTTGTTCACGGGCTAAACGTTGATGTCGCACTTTTAGCGCACGTCGAATGACATCTTGCTGTGTATCGATACCTGGACGTATACTACGCACAAAATCATTCCAAATTTGCTCAAATTCCCCTTCAAGGCGCATATTCACACGACTATGAATATTGAGTTGTTCATCAGTTAGCAAAGCTGTCAATTCATTAAGCAAATTATCATCTAGCTCGTGTTCGAGATAATCCATCGGCTCCATGTCGTGTTGACGAAGGGCAGATTGGAGTGCTTCTAGTAAAATACGATAATCACCTTGGCTGAAATCTTCTACGCAGAGTGCTTTGAGTGGACCTTGCAATAATTGTTGATTTTCACCTGCTAGTTCACGCAACTTACGATTAACGTGTGCCATCGTCGCTGGTTCAAGCAGTAGCATCCGCAAGCAATATGCCTCAGTCGCTCGGCTTGCATTACGGCTACTCAGATGTCGAACAACGGATTGCGATTTTTGACCAATTTGCCGAACCTGTAAATCATCTAAGTCAGATGGTGGTGCATCGTAGTCATCATAATCACCTATAAAGGGTGGTGGTTCTTCATTGCTATTGTTGAGATAATCTTCATCTGATAATGGCGGTGGCATATCATCATCATATTGCCTTGGTGGTGGTGTATATCTCGGCTTTTTGGCTGATTGAATACGTTGAAGTTCACGCGCCCATCCAAGTAAGTCACTTTCAGGAATCCGCAACTTGAGGGCTAATTTTTGAATGTTGTCCTTTGTGTACAGATTGTTTTCTGATGCTGTCAAAATCGGCAAAATTGATTCTGCCACTTGCTGACGTGTTGCGACACTGGCGTTACTATCTAAACTAGCCGTTTCCATATCAATGACGAAATCTGCAACTGGCATGGCATTCGCAACATATTCTGCCCATTTATCAGGTGTTTCGCGCAGAACGTCATCAGGGTCTTTGGCATCATCAATTTGTAGGACACGAATATCAACTGACATTTTACCCATATAATCCGCTTGCAAAGCCGTTCGCGCAACTTCTAGGCTACGACGGGTTGCATTTTGACCTGCTTCATCCGCATCTAACGCCATAACCATATTTTTGGCATAACGAGGTGCAATCAAACTGAGTTGCGATTCTGTCATGGCGGTTCCCATTTGAGCCACAACATTTTCGTAGCCTGCTTGATGGGCTTGGATAACATCCATATAACCTTCTACGATGACGGCTGTGTCAGTATCTCGAATGGCATTTTTAGCCAGATGCAAACCAAACAAGGTACGACTTTTATCAAATAAAGCTGTTTGTGGTGAATTGAGATACTTAGGCTCGTCGTCTGGGTCAAGCGCACGCGCTCCAAAGCCAACAACACGCCCTCGATCATCATGAATGGGAATCATCAAGCGATTGCGGAAGCGGTCATAGATATTGCCTTTGTCGTTACGTGTGGCTAGTCCTGCCTCGACAATATCATCTTCGTCATAGCCAATTTCTTTAAGCGCATCTAACATACTACGCCAACCACCAGGCGCATAACCGATAGCCCATGTGCGGATTGTTGCTTCTGTAAAACCACGTTTATCAATTGCGTAAAACAAGGCTTGCTCTGCTTGAGGGTCATCACTGAGCAGATGTTCATGATACCATTTTTCGGCGGTTTCTAGTAATCCTCTGAGCTTATCAAGATGGTTATCTTGTGCTTGTTGTTCAGGGGAGCGTTTCTTGAGTTCCACACCAGCACGATCACTGAGTGCACGCAAGGCTTCGGAAAAATCCCAACCGTGCATCTTTTGTGCAAAGGTAAAAATATCACCACCTTCAGCACATGCACCAAAGCAACGCCACGATTGTGTCTCTGGATTGACCACAAACGAGGGTGTTTTTTCACCATGAAACGGGCAACAGGCTTTATAGTATCGCCCAGCTTTTTTGAGGTCTGGGACATGATCTTGGACATAGGTCACAATATCAAGTCGGTCTTTGATTTGCTGGGTTACAGACATTTGGCAAACTCACTGTAGCGTCATGTCATCATAGATGCTTCATTATACATATGTGTCATCACTTATGCAATTGAAGGATTATGCAGGACAAATATATTTAAGAACGAAAACAGCCACAACACTGTGTGACTGCTTTGGGTGTGGAGACGGGCGGAATTGCACCGCCGTCCAACGAACTCGATGCTCGCACATCTACAAGTTTAGTCGCCCGTACAATTTCGCTAATAGGTAGCCCCGGTGACGTGGTACACCTATCGCTAGCCGATGAAATCTTGGCCCGAAACACAGTATCGGCGTCAATGGGGTAGCACCTTGCCTGATATGACGCCCTAACCCAACCGACAAGGAAATTGGGTGCGGACGGCTAGCCACTTTTGGACTAGCTACCTCACGCTAAAGGCTACTTACGCAGCGTAAGCGAGGGTAGAAGTGTTATTGTTTGCACCTATCGGTGTCTGAGTCTTGATAACGGAGTAGACTCTCTCCGACTTGCAATGCGGCATCAGCCTCCGCTGTCGAGTCTATTACGCCCCCATACAGCAAAAATTGCTTAATGCAAAGAAAATAATAGCAGATAGTCGTAACCATGTTAAGGGTAGTTTATATCAGAACTCTATCAGTTCGGCTTTTTAAGGGTCATAATCACCGAAGAGGTTTCAACTATAAAAGAGTATAAATATTGTACAACAATTTTCGCACTCTTTGCGTAATAGTGAGTAGAAGATAAGCGATAGAAAACAATAGAGGGAAGCAAAAATGAGTGAGCGTAAACAATCAATAAAAGCAGAACATGTATCAGGTGCAATCTTCATGATTGGTTTGGGTCTGTTATTTGTGACAGGCTGGTGGTTTCCTGGCATCTTATTCGTAATTGGTGCATCGACTATGGCGAGTGCTCTTGTTGATAATCATCCTTGGCAGACTGCGACAGGTGCTTTGTGGATGTTCGGGATTGGTTTAATCTTCTGGCTTAATTTGCCTTGGGGTGTCGTTCTGATTCTCGTCGGCATCAGCTACTTGTTCTCGACACAATATAGCGATAACAACAAACGCAAAAATGATGAAAAAGCTAAGAACGACGACATAGATTTCATCTAATCGTAGATAATTCACAACAATGGCAGAGACTTTCTCTGTCATTTTTAATCAGATTACTCGTCACTTTGCGCTATGATGTTGACCTAACACATAAGCACAAAAGGCGAGTCTTTTGATTACAGATGTCATTATTGTGGGTGCAGGGTTATCAGGATTAACGGCTGCACAGCAACTACAAAACGCTGGCAGAACTGTTACAGTCCTCGATAAGGGACGCAGCGTAGGTGGTCGGTTAGCAACACGACGGATTGGCAAGGGTATTGCTGACCATGGGGCACAATTTTTCACAGTACGGAGTGAAGAATTCCAAACACAAGTTGAGCAGTGGCTCACAGATGACCTTGTCTATATTTGGGGATATGGCTGGGGTGATGGTAGCATCCAAAAAGCTAACAGCCAAGATGGTCATCCTCGTTATGTGACAAATGGTGGTATGAATCAGCTCGCTAAATCTTTAGCAGCATCACTTGATAATATTCATGTCAGCACCAAAGTTAATCACATCACCTACCAAGATAGTTTGTGGTCTGTCTCGGACGAAAATGGCAATACATTTAATAGCTCCGTTCTCATTATGACACCCCCTGTACCCCAATCACTGGCATTATCCGAAAATATCGCTCTATCAGATAGAGACCGCGAGGCACTCAATCAAATTGAGTATGGTCATTGTTTATGTGGATTATTTGTCATTGATGGTGAGATTCATCTACCCGAACCAGGTGCTATCCAAAATTTCGATAATATAGTCTATTGGATTGCGGACAATCAACAAAAAGGAATTTCTCCTGATGAGCACATCATCACCTTGCACGTTGAAGCAGATTACAGCCGTGAACATTATGATGACCCGCCCCAAGAGAACTTAGCATTTCTACGTGAGGCACTTCAACAATATTTGGAAGAAGGAACACACATCAAAGACGCGCAACTCAAAAAATGGCGATACAGCATTCCTCTAACAACGCATCCTGACGATATTCTAAAAAGCTCAAATTTACCGCTCATCTTCGCTGGTGATGCGTTTGGAGGTCGCGGACGTGTCGAAGGCGCATATTTATCTGGCTTGGAAGCGGGTAAAGTCGCTATCAGCCTTTTGGATTGAGTGAACTCAACGTTATTTTCGTCTGAGCAATAATGACTTGTGAGAGTGGATGTTGGGAATTAGGATGCTATCAGGCATGTTCAATAATAGATGGAGTGGTGCATGGCAGAAGTTATCATAATTGATAATGGTGAAGCAACATCAAGCAAAAAATGGCGTTGGCTCTGGGTATTGTTTGTAATTGTTCTCATTATCACTGTAGGAATTGGTGGCTTTGTCGTTTGGGCACTAAACCCAACTTTGGAGATTGATCAAATTGCTTACGATGCTATCGAGAGTAGTGACAATATCACTGTAACAGACCGTGCATGGCTTGCCTTTTTACCGCATACCCCTCCTGAAACTGGACTGATTATCTACCCTGGAGCGCGAGTGCCTCCCGTTGCATTTGCTCCGTTAGCGCGACAAGTGGCAGAAAATGGTTATCTCGTTGTGATTGCTTATCCACCCATTAATCTTGCCCTACTCAATCCGACAATGGCAACACCGATTATGGAGCATTTTTCAGGTGTTGAACATTGGGTTGTTGGCGGACATTCACTCGGAGGGTCAGTGGCTGGTTCATACAGTGCAGACCATCCAGAATTAGTAGATGGCTTGGTGCTACTCGGTGCTTATCCCATTAATGATGAATTATTGAATACAACAATACCTATTATATCTATTTATGGGACAGACGATGGTCTTGTTACCCCTGACGAAATTGAAGCATCCCGTGCTGAGTTGCCAACTAGCACAATATTCGTTCCTATCGAGGGTGGAAATCATTCACAGTTTGGATATTACGGTTTGCAAAATGGGGATAATCCTGCAGGTATTAGCCGTGAAGCGCAGATTGAGCAATCTGTTAACGCTATTCTGAGACTCATGTCACAAGTAGATAGTCAAAATTAGGACAAGTCATACGCTATCAAAAATTCGATTTGGCGAAATGTATGTCGCTGTGTACAATTAATCTAACGTTTATTTAATTATTTTTCTTACAAGGGGTATATGATGGTTCAGACTTTACAAGAAACTGGTGTTAGCTTTCAACTCACTGAAGAACAAAAAATGTTACAAAAAATGGCGCGTGACTTTGTTGCTAAGGAAATCATCCCCGTTGCGGCTGAATACGACGAACACTCTACATTTCCACAAGATATTTTTGATAAAGCTCGTGAAATTGGCTTAGCCAACATGAATGTTCCAGAAGAATACGGTGGCATGGGAGCTTCTTTAATGGAAGAAGTCATCGTTTCAGAAGAACTTGGGTACGGTTGTACAGGTATCAGCACCAGCGTCAGCACCAATGGATTAGGTAATTTACCAATTGTGATTGCAGGGAATGATGCCCAGAAAGCTGAATGGCTTGGTAATCGCCTAATGGATAAAGGAGAACTTGTTTCCTATTGTATGACGGAACCTGCTGCTGGTTCAAATGTGGTTGGGATTCAAACACGGGCAGTCAAGCAAGGTGCAAAATATATTCTCAATGGGAGTAAGACTTTCATCACCAATGCTAGTCATGCTAGTTTCTTCACTGTGTTTGCTAAAACCGACCCTGATGCAGGGCATCGTGGAATGTCATGCTTCATTGTGGATCGCAACTCACCAGGTGTCAGCATTAGCAAGAAATTCGACAAACTCGGACAACGCGCTAGTGATACAGCCGAAGTTGTATTCGAGAATGTGGAAGTTCCTGAAGAAAACCTCCTCGGTCAAGAAGGACAAGGTTTCATCATTGGTATGAAAGTTTTTGATTATAGTCGCCCTGGTGTAGGTGCCGCTGCTGTAGGCTTATTGCGCCGTGCAATGGACGAAAGTATCAAATACGCAAAAGAACGTGAAACATTTGGCAAGCCGATTTATGCACATCAGGCTGTGGGGCACAAAATCGCTAATATGGCAATGGATTATGAAGCGGCACGCCTACTCGTATGGCAATCGGCATGGGTTGTTGAAACAGGTGGTTCTGATGCCCGTTTGAGTGCTATTGCTAAAACTTTCGCAGCCGATGCTGCTATGAAAGCTACAACTGAAGCTGTGCAAGTCTTTGGTGGCTATGGGTATATGCGTGAATATCCTGTAGAAAAGTTGATGCGTGATTGTAAAGTCTTCCAGATTTACGAAGGCACGAGCGAAATTCTTCGCAATGTTGTCGTGCGTGAACTATTCCGCTAAATTGCTATTTATGAGGATGGTAGATGTATCATCCTCATTTTCCCCTATTATGCTGTTACAAAATTGGCACATCAGACTAGTATCTTTATCCTGCACTTTAATTTGCGAAGTCCTGTATAATGATAAACAGAAACATTCTCAAATTATAATAACAGGATAGGTTCAGTCTATGAGCCATGATAAAAACGAAATCAATCATTCCAATGATGATAAAGGCACTAGGCGTCTTGAGGGACTAATAGAAGACCTCGATCTTGCTCAGAGAAAAGCCTTAGAACATAAAGACAAAACAGATGAGCCACTCGAACCACTCGTTCCTTGGGTGATTGAATTGCGTGTTATCGGAACACCGAACATTATTCGTGTTCCACTTGGTAAACGCCTCATGTTAGGACGCGATGATGTCAAGAAAGATATTTACCCTGACATTGATCTCTCATCTTATAATGCCCAAAGTCTTGGTGTATCACGGAAGCACGCTCGTTTAAAGATGCAAGATAATCGCTTAACCATTGAAGATTTAAACAGCGCAAACGGCACTTATGTCAATGGACGGCGTGTGGATATTATTCCAACACGCATTCGGGATGGTGACCAAATTCGCTTTGGGAATCTCGCTCTTCAAGTACACTTTGTCATTCAACCTCATTCTGATGAAGATACTTTGCATGGCTTTGAAGAGAACCTTGATATACCTAGGATTGGCTCTGGTCAACGGCTACTCGTGGTGGATGACAACAAAGAAGTGTGTGCTGTTGTACGTATGATTGCTACAAAGGCTGGCTTCCAAGTCTTTGTTTCTCATACAATGCAAGACGCTCTATCGTTGATTGACACAGGTAACATAGACGGCATTTTTGTTGAATTGATGCTTGAAGAAAATAATGGCTTAGATGTTGTTGATTATGTGCGTCAACACACCTCTAATCGGATTCCTATCGTCGCAACAACGAGTGGTGCAGGTGGGTATCGTGAGGGACAAGCCTTAGCTAAGGGAGTCGATATATTGATTGAAAAACCGCTCAGTGTTGATTCTATTATGGAAGCATTGGGCAGATTCAACTAGCAATCTACGTCTAATTAATGTGAATTAGCTAAATCCCTTGACAAGTCCCTAACACGACTGATAAGATGTGCATCGCTAGTACAGTAAACGTAACCCTCTCAGGAGGCACTGGTTTACTGAATTGAGCAAGATGACGAAAGTGCTTTGCGACAAATGCGGAGTTACTCGTTATGACTTAAGACAGATACGGGCGATCTATACCTTATAGATACGCCCGTTTGTACGCCTAAAACGAATAGGCAATCTATTATTAACTGTCTGTTAGATGATAAGAAGCGGAGTATTTCATGCCAACCATTAACCAGTTGGTGCGTAAGGGTCGCAAAGCCAAAAAACGTAAGACCAAAGCACCTGCGTTGCAATACACGCTGAATGCTTTTAATCAGCGACGCACACGTCAACAAGGTGGCGCACCGCAGAAACGTGGTGTTTGCACACGGGTGTACACAACAACACCGAAAAAACCGAATTCAGCATTGCGTAAAGTTGCTCGTGTCCGTTTATCAAACGGTATGGAAGTGACAGCGTATATCGGTGGTGAGGGTCACCGCTTACAAGAACATAGTGTTGTTCTCGTGCGTGGTGGTCGTGTTAAAGACCTCCCTGGTGTTCGTTATCATATTGTTCGTGGGACCCTCGACGCAAACGGCGTAGAAGGTCGTCAGCAAGGTCGTAGTAAGTACGGCACTAAACGACCTAAATAAGCATCTTGCGAAGAAAAGGGAATTTCAATGCGTAGAAAAACACCTGAAAAACGTGAGGTTCTTCCAGATCCAAAATTTGGGAACAGACACGTTACCATGTTCGTCAATCGCATGATGATTGGCGGCAAGAAAAGTACAGCATTTCGTATTATGTATGATGCGTTTGACATCATCGAAGAACGTATGGGACAAGACCCTGTTGAGGTTTTTGAGACTGCACTGAACAATGTGCGTCCAGCAATTGAGGTTAAACCTCGTCGTGTTGGTGGTTCAACCTACCAAGTGCCGACAGAAGTTAAGCCACATCGCGGGCTGACACTTGCAATGCGTTGGCTGATTGCTAACACCCGCAAACGTGGTGGTCGTAGCATGGCTTCAAAACTCGCTGGTGAGTTCATGGATGCAGCGCAAGGACAAGGTGCTTCCGTCAAACGTAAAGACGAAGTGCACAAAATGGCAGAAGCCAACCGTGCGTTTGCACATTTCCGTTAAGCAATTTAGCAGTAAGCATCACCGGGTCACTCTCCCTAACAATGGGTAAAGTTTAAGGTGTAGAAGGTAAAAATGGCAAAACAACAAAAGCTCGACCTGAATAAGGTTCGTAACATCGGCATCATCGCACATATTGATGCAGGTAAAACCACAACAACAGAACGTGTTTTGTTCTACAGTGGTATGGTGCACAAAATCGGTGAAACACACGATGGCGCATCTGTCACTGATTACATGGAACAAGAGAAAGAACGTGGCATCACAATTACGTCTGCTGCTGTAACGACTAGCTGGCTTGGTCATCACATTAATGTGATTGACACACCAGGTCACGTTGACTTTACTGCAGAAGTACAACGTTCACTGCGTGTTCTCGATGGCGGTGTTGCAGTATTCGATGCTGTTTCTGGCGTAGAACCACAATCTGAAACAGTGTGGCGACAAGCGAACGAATATAATGTGCCACGCATGTGCTTCATCAATAAGATGGATCGTACAGGTGCGAATTTCGATAAATCAGTACAAAGCATTGTAGACCGCTTGCATGGCAATCCAGTTCCAATTCAGATGCCATATGGTAGTGGCGATGAATTTGGTGGTCTCATTGACCTCATGACGATGGAATTAGTTTTCTCATCAGGTGATTTGGGTGAAAATATTGAGCGTCACCCTATCCCAGAAAGCCATCGTGAAGAAGCTGAAACACGTCGCGCAGAAATGATTGAGAAAATCGTTGAGAATGATGACTACCTGACAGAGAAATACTTGATGGAAGAAGAAATCACCAACGACGAACTCATCGCTGCATTACGTGCTGCGACGATTGCAGGCGCAGTACAACCCGTTCTTTGTGGTTCAGCTTTGAAAAATAAAGGTGTACAACCACTTTTAGACGCAGTTGTCGCTTACTTGCCATCACCATTGGATATTCCACCTGTAAAGGGTGTTCATCCTGACGCTGGTGAAGACAGTGAAGTTATCATCCGTAATGCTGATGATAGCGAACCAATGTCAGCTTTGGTCTTCAAAATTGTCTCTGACCGTTTTGGACGCTTAGCATTCACACGCGTTTACTCTGGTGTATTGAAGCAAGGGACGCGCGTTTATAATCCTGTCAAAGGTAAAACGGAACGTGTTGGTCGCTTGGTTCGCATGTTTGCGGCAGACCGTGAAGATGTGGATGAAGTTCATGCAGGTGACATTGCAGCAGTCATCGGTATGAAAGATACCTTCACTGGCGACACCATTTGTGATGATAACAATCCTATCATCTTGGAGAACATCAAGTTCCCTGACCCAGTGATTGAAGTTGCGATTGAACCTAACAGTAAAGAAGACCAAGATAAGCTGTCCAAAGGTCTCGCAGGTTTATCTGATGAAGACCCAACTTTCCAAGTAGAAGTTGATTCTAATCTTGGACAAACCAAGTTACGTGGTATGGGTGAACTTCACCTTGAGGTTTTGGTTGACCGCTTGAAACGTGAGTATGGCGTGGAAGCGACTGTTGGTCGTCCGCGTGTGGCTTATCGTGAAGCAATCACCAAGACACACACCGTTGATACAACCTTCAAGCGTCAATCTGGTGGTAGCGGTCAATACGCGAAAGTCGTGATTGAGTATGCACCGATGACTCCTGAAGAAGCGGGCGAAACCAAGGAAAACCTCATCTTCGCAGATGAAATTCGCGGTGGTTCTGTCACCAAAGAATTCATCAAGGCGACCGAAAAAGGGATTCGTGAAGCGATGGAAGGCGGTATTATTGCTGGCTACCCTGTCGTGAAATTAAAAGCAACCATGGTTGATGGTGGTATGCACGATGTTGACTCTAGCGAAATTGCATTTAAGGTCGCTGGCTCAATGTCATTGCGTGAAGGTATCCAACGCGGTGCACCAGTTATTCTCGAACCATCAATGAAGGTTGAAGTCGTAGCACCAGATGAATATACTGGTACTCTTGTCGGCGATTTGAGTTCCCGTCGTGGCACTATTGAGGGTATGGAACCGCGCGGTGAAGGTGTTACAACCATCCGTGCACAAGTGCCATTGTCAGAAATGTTCGGGTATGCAACTGAAATCCGTAACATGACACAAGGTCGTGGCAACTTTACGATGGAATTCGATCAATATACTACCGCACCTAATGCGATTGCTGAAGAAGTTATCGAAGGTAAGCGGTAAGTAATGTCAAGGCGTGCTTGTGCGTCATAGTACGGCAAGCACGCGCCAACATTCGTTTGTGAATGAGGCAGTGCCTCATGAAACAAAGTGTTAACCTATCCATATAAGTTATCAAAGGGATAAAGCACAAATGGCAAAAGGTAAGTTCGAGCGTAATAAACCACACGTCAACATCGGCACAATTGGTCACGTTGACCACGGTAAAACGACACTCACTGCAGCTATCACCAAAGTTTTGAGCTTGAGTGGTAAAGCAGAACGCAACAATTATGAAGATATCGACAATGCGCCAGAAGAACGTGAACGTGGTATCACCATTTCGATTCGTCACGTTGAATACGAAACCGACATCCGTCACTACGCGCATGTTGACTGCCCAGGTCACCGTGATTACATCAAAAACATGATCACTGGTGCTGCACAAATGGATGGTGCAATCCTCGTTGTGAGTGCACCTGATGGTCCAATGCCACAAACTCGTGAACACGTTTTGCTTGCTCGTCAGGTAGAAGTACCAGCAATGGTTGTGTTCTTGAACAAAATTGACCAAATGGATGATGAAGAACTCATCGAGTTGGTTGAAATGGAATTGGCTGAATTGCTCGAAAGTTACGACTTCGATCCAGATACCCCTATCATCAAGGGTTCTGCATTGGCTGTAACTGAAAGCGACAGCGAAGACCAAAATGCACCAGAATACGCACCAATTTTGGAACTCATGGATGCAGTTGATAGCTGGATTCCTGAACCAGAACGTGAAACTGACAAACCATTCTTGATGCCAGTAGAAGATGTCTTCTCCATCAAAGGTCGTGGTACAGTTGTAACGGGTCGTGTTGAACGTGGTACACTCGTTAAAGGTACAGAAATTGACATCGTTGGCTTGCGCGAAGCAATCCAAGTGACAACAGTTACTGGTATCGAAATGTTCCACAAAGAACTTGACCGTGCAGAAGCTGGTGACAACGCTGGTATCTTGCTCCGTGGTAAAACCCGTGATGAAGTTGAACGTGGTATGGTTTTGGCTGCAAAAAATAGCATCAAGGCACACACCAAGTTCAAGTGCGAAGTCTACATCCTCAGAAAAGACGAAGGTGGTCGTCACAAAGCCTTCTTCAGCGGTTACCGCCCACAATTCTACATCCGCACATTGGATGTAACGGGTTCAATTACCCTTCCAGATGGTGTGGAAATGGTTATGCCTGGCGATAACGTGAACCTCGATGTTGAACTGATTACCCCAGTTGCTCTCGAAAAAGGTTCAAAATTCGCTATCCGCGAAGGTGGTTTGACAGTCGGTGCTGGTATCATCACCGAAGTCACCGAGTAAATAACTAACATAGTATGAAACATATATGCCGAAGTACGGTGCTACTTCGGCATATTTTTCGGCAAGTTGTAAGTTAACAAGTTTATAGTTCGATTAAACGAGCTTTAAAGGTTGCGATATGGCAGTAGGAAAAAATAAAATCCGCATCCGCTTGAAGGCATATGACCATCGGGTGTTGGATCAGTCCGCGCAACGGATTGTTGAGACTGCTGAACGCACAGGTGCAAGGGTTGTGGGACCCGTTCCTTTACCGACACGCTTAGAACGCTTCACAGTGATTCGTTCGAGCTTTGTTCATAAGAACAGTCAGGAACACTTCGAAATTCGTACCCACAAACGTCTCATTGACGTGCTTGACCCAGATAGCAAGACTATCGACACCTTAATGCGTCTCAATCTGCCCGCAGGCGTGGATATTGAAATCAAAATCTAATTGTGAAGCGATATAGTCATCGTTTCAACTAACTTTTTCGGAATTATCCGAATCATCAAGATAGTAAGTTTGTATTGGGAGGGGAACTAGCCCCGCGTTAGCGTCTAACCCCCCTCTGGAGGCTGAGTCATGAAGGGCATGATTGGCAAAAAAGTCGGAATGACCCAAATATTTGACGAGCAAGGGAATGTAATTCCTGTAACCGTGATTGAAGCTGGTCCGTGCTATGTCACACAAGTTCGCAATGACGAACGTGATGGCTACACTGCAGTTCAACTCGGTTATGGCGAGACAAAACCTGCTCGTTTGACCAAAGGGCAACTCGGACATTTGCAAAAGAATAACCTGCCTGCACTTCAATATTTACGTGAGTTCCGCGTGAAAAATGACGGTGCAGCAGAAGTAGAAGAAGGTGCTGAAATTAAGGTCGATGTCTTCGAGCAAGGTGAATTGGTCGATGTCATTGGCATCAGCAAAGGTCGTGGTTTCGCTGGTACGATTAAACGTCATAACTTTAATCGTCAACCAAAAACACATGGTCAATCTGATCGTGAACGTGCGCCTGGTTCTATCGGCATGTGCGCGGCACCAGGTCGTACCTTAAAAGGTATGCGAATGGGTGGACGTATGGGTAATGACCGCGTCACCATGCAAAACTTGGAAGTCGTCGTCGTTGATGCTGAAAAGAATCTGCTCGCTGTGCGTGGCTCGGTGCCTGGTTCCAAAGGTGGCATCGTCATGATTCGTCCAGCACGTAAATCTTAGGGCGATAGCGAGGAGATATTAAGATGCAAGTACCCGTTTTAGATATGCAGGGCAAAGAAGTCAAGAATGTTGACGTTCAGTCCTACATTTTTGAAGAAGAAGTGAATACAGGTCTGATGCACCAAGCGTATGTGCGCCAAATGGCAAACGCACGTCAGGGCAATAATAAGAGAAAATCACGTAGCGAAGTGCGTGGTAGTACAGCGAAGATTTATCGCCAAAAAGGGACAGGTCGGGCGCGTCATGGTGCGCGTACAGCCCCTATCTTTGTCGGTGGTGGTCTTGCTCATCCTCCACGTCCGCGCAAGTACACCAAAGATATGCCAAAGAAGATGCGCCGTAAAGCGATTCGTTGTGCATTATCTGGTTTGATGCGTGATGACCAACTTGTATTCGTTGACAGCTTGGATTTCGATACACCGAAAACCAAACAAATGAAACAAGTCTTGGAAGCTGTTGCTGGTAGTGATAAAGCACTTGTTGTGCTCGGTAGCAAAGATGAGAATGTGTCGCGCAGTGTTCACAACCTGCCAAAAGCACATGTTATCTTGGCGAACTACCTCAACATCCGTGACTTGCTCAAGTACGATAAGGTCGTTATCACCCTCGAAGCACTCGATGTGATTAACGGCATCTGGGGACAGGAAGGTTAAGATTATGCCTGAACTGCATCCATACGATGTGATTCGTCGTCCAGTCATCACAGAAAAATCAACCATTTTGCAAGATGAACTGAATCAATTTGTGTTTGAAGTAGCTCCAAACGCGAATAAATTTCAGATTAAAGAAGCACTTGAGTTGATTTTCGATATTGACCCTGACGACATACTGCAAGTGCGTACAATGGTGATGCCAGCGAAGCGTGGACGACGTGGTCGTAAACAGTACATTCGTCGCCGCCAATGGAAAAAAGCTGTTGTGACGCTCAATGATGGTATCTCCATCGAAATCTTTAATGTTTAAAGGAGCGAACGATGCCGATTAAAGTCTATAAACCTACTTCAGCGGGTCGTCGCAATATGAGCGGTTACACGTTTGAAGAGATTACCAAGAGTAAACCCGAACGTTCGCTGACAGAACCACTCCGCCGTACTGGTGGTCGTAACAACAAAGGACGTGTTACGGTTCGTCATCGTGGTGGTGGTCACAAACGCCGTTATCGTATTATTGACTTCAAACGCAATAAATTCGATAGCAAAGCAGAAGTGATTGCAATTGAATACGATCCGAATCGCAGTGCGCGGATTGCTTTAGTGGAATATGAAGACGGTGAACGCCGTTATATCATTGCCCCTATTGGTGTGAGTGTAGGCAGTACCATTGCTAATGGTGAGCTTGCAGAATTACGCCCTGGTCACGCAATGACACTCCAAAATATTCCTGTTGGTACAGTAATTCACAATATTGAATTACGTCCTGGCAAAGGTGGTCAGTTGGTGCGTTCCGCAGGAACATCAGCCCAACTCGTCGCTAAAGAAGGTAACTACGTCACCGTGCGCCTACCATCTGGTGAAATGCGTAAGATTCACCAAACGTGTATGGCAACCATCGGTCAGGTTGGCAATGCTGAACATGGCAATGTCAAGATTGGTAAAGCAGGTCGTGCGCGTTGGCTCGGCTGGCGACCATCTGTTCGTGGTACAGCACAAGACCCGTCTAGTCACCCTCATGGTGGTGGTGAAGGTCGTACTGGTATCGGTATGGCAGCACCTAAAACGCCTTGGGGTAAACCTGCGCTTGGCGTTCGCACCCGTAAGAACAAACGCACAGATTCATTCATTGTGCGTCGTCGCGGCAAACGTCGCTAATTTTTAGGAGGTTGAACTCATGGGTCGTTCACTGAAAAAAGGACCTTACGTATCACCTAAGTTGCTCGCCAAAGTTGATAAACTCAACGAGAGCAATAAAAAGGTCGTTATCAGAACATGGAGTCGTGCAAGCACGATCTTCCCGCAGATGGTTGGTCACACAATCTCTGTTCACAATGGTCGTCAGCATGTGCCAATCTATATCACTGAAAATATGGTTGGTCACAAACTTGGCGAATTCGCGCCCACACGTACATTCAAAGGGCACATTTTAGAGAAGAAACGATAAGGCGAGAGGCTGATATGGAAGTCAAAGCAACAACTAAGTACTTGCCCATCTCCTCTCAGAAGCTGGCACTCGTATGTGATCAGGTACGCGGAATGGACGCTGAGGAAGCTCTGATTGTGCTGGAATACATGCCACAAAAAGGGTCAGACTTCGTCTATAAGACCGTGCTGAGTGCGTTGAGCAATGCTCGTAACAACTTTGACCTCGACACATCTGACATGATTATCAGTCAGATTTGGTCAGGTGAAGGTCCGAGCTTGAAACGCTACAAAGCTGGTGCGCGTGGTCGTTATAAACCGCGTGTTCGTCGCCAAGCACATCTGTGGGTTGTGCTAGCAGAGCGAGAGGAAGTTTAAATTATGGGTCGCAAAGTCAATCCAATTGGTGCGCGTCTAAAAATCAATCGTGATTGGGACGCTCGCTGGTATGCAGAAGGCGAAAATTACGTCGAACTGCTGCACGAAGACCGTAAGGTTCGTGAATACGTCAAGAAAGAAACGTCGCGTGCAGGCGTATCACGCATTGAAATTGAACGCCAACCTGGTGTTGTGAGTATTACCGTTCACACCGTCCGCCCTGGTTTGATTATCGGGCGTAAGGGTGAAACTGTGAAACAACTCCGTACTGACCTCGAAACAATGACAGGTAAAACAGTGCGTGTAGAAGTTTCAGAAGTAGAAAAACCTGATATTGATGCACAATTGGTTGCTGAAAATATCGCTGGTCAATTAGAACGTCGTATTGGTCACAGTCGTGCGATGAAACGTGCGATTACCCAAGCGATGCGTAATGGTGCGGAAGGTATCCGTGTTGAAATCAGTGGTCGTCTTGGTGGCGCAGATATGAGCCGTCGTGAACTGATGTCAGAAGGTCGCGTACCTCGTAATACCTTGCGTGCAGCAATTGACTACGGTACAGCAGAAGCCTTGACCACCTTCGGTCAAATTGGTGTCAAAGTTTGGGTCTACACAGGTGATATTCTCCAACTCGAAGTACGTGGCGAAAAGCCAGAAGCCAGCAACGGCTAATAGCTGGGAACGAGGAGTAGAGATATTATGTTGATGCCAAAGCGTACAAAATATCGCAAGCAACATCGTGGTCGTATGAAGGGTAAAGCCTATAAAGGCTCAACGGTAGCATTTGGTGATTATGGTTTGCAAGCACTTGAACCTGTTTGGATGACCAGCCGCCAAATCGAAGCAGCACGTCGCGCTATCGTCCGCTTCATCCGTCGTCGTGGTAAAGTATGGATTCGTGTTTTCCCAGATAAACCTTATACCAAAAAAGCGGCTGAAACCCGTATGGGTAAGGGTAAAGGGTCTGTTGAATACTATGTGGCTGTTGTCAAACCAGGTCGTATCTTGTTTGAGATGGCTGGTGTTCCAGAAGATGTTGCGCGTGAAGCATTGCGTCTTGCAGCAGGTAAACTGCCTATCAAGACTAAGTTCGTCAAGCGCATCGACCCTATCAGTGGTCGGGAGGTCAACTAATGACACATATGTTGACGGACGAATTACGTGGCAAGGGTGACGAAGAACTGCTCGACTTGTTCGATGACATCAAAGAAGAACTCTATGTTCTGCGTCTGAACAAAGCGACTGGTGAATTAATCGACACCACCGAATTTAGAAAGACCAAGCGCACACTAGCTCGCATCCTCACGATTTTGCGTGAACGCGAATTAGCTGCTGCCATAGCTGAAGAGGAAAGTTAAACCATGGCGAACAATCGGAAACGTTTGGTTGGGCGTGTGGTCAGCGACAAGATGGATAAGACAGTCACTGTTGCCATCGAGGGTCGTAGTATGCACCCGCTTTACAAAAAAGTTGTGAGCAAAACCAAAAAAGTGAAAGCTCACGACGAAAATAATGAAGTTCCACTCGGCGCGATTGTTCAGATCGTTGAAAGCAAACCTCTGAGCAAGTCAAAACGCTGGGTTGTGGAAAAAGTGCTTGAAGGCACAACCGAAGCTGAACAAGCTGTACTTGAAGCTGAACTCGGTACTGAGTACGAAGGGTACGAGTCAGACGAAGATGGAGGCGACGAATGATTCAAACAGAATCTCGCCTGAAAATCACTGATAACAGTGGTGCACAAGAAATTCTTGTCATCCGCGTGTTAGGTGGTAGTGTCCGTCGTTACGGTCATGTTGGCGATATTGTTGTGGGTACAGTCAAAAGTGCTAGCACCCAAGGCAATATCAAAAAAGGTCAGATTGTCCGTGCTGTAATTGTGCGTGTCGCAAAAGAGTATCGTCGCAGTGATGGCTCATACATCAAATTTGATGAAAATGCAGCCGTTGTCCTTGCTGACGACCAAGAAAATCCGCGTGGCACTCGTGTCTTCGGACCTGTTGCGCGTGAATTACGCGACAAAGGTTTCATGAAGATTGTGTCGCTGGCACCAGAAACGCTGTAGGAGGCACTAATGCAACGTATCAAAAAAGGTGACACTGTTGAGGTGACTGCAGGTAAAGATAAGGGTTTCCGTGGCGAAGTTGTCATGGTTATCAACAAATCAAACCGTGTGGTTGTCAATGGTATTAACATCGCAAAGAAGCACGAGAAAGCTCGCCAAGTGGGTAATCAACAAATTCCAGCACAAATTGCTGAATTTGAGGCACCACTCCACTTGAGCAACGTGATGCTCGTTTGCCCAAATTGTGATGGTAAAACTCGTGTGGGTTATGACATCAAAGAAGATGGTTATAAAACTCGCGTCTGTAAAAAATGCAATGAAGATATTGACTAACGGGAGCGTGAATGATGGCTGAACGTATCATTCCAGTACTAGAAGCACGTTACCGGGACGAAATTGTTCAAACCCTGATGGAAGAGTTCAACTATAGCAACGTGATGGAAGTTCCTCGCGTCAGCAAAGTTGTGGTAAACATTGGGATGGGTGAAGCAAACGACAATCCAAAAACCATGGATTTTGCGGTCGATACCCTGCGAACCATTACAGGGCAACAGCCCATTATTACCCGTGCTAAGAAAAGTGTGGCAGGGTTCAAGGTTCGCGAAGGTCGTCCGATTGGGACAAAAGTGACTTTGCGTGGCGAACGCATGTGGAGCTTACTGGATCGTCTGATGAACGTAGCACTCCCTCGTATCCGCGATTTTCGCGGTGTTCCTCCAAAATTGGACGGACGTGGGAACTACACTATCGGTTTGACTGAACAATTGATTTTCCCGGAAATTGACTTCGATAGCATTGATAAAGTGCGTGGCATGGAAATTACAATCGTGACCACAGCAGAAACCGATGAAGAAGGTCGCCGTTTGCTGAAATTGCTCGGTATGCCTTTCCGTGAAAACTAGGAGGAACAGATAATGGCTAAGAAAAGCATGATTGCTCGTGAAGAGAATCGTAAATATCAAGTCCGTGTACAGAATCGTTGTAAAAAATGTGGTCGTCCACGTTCTTACATTCGTCGCTTCGGTCTATGCCGTATCTGCTTTCGTGAGATGGCACTCGCTGGTGAAATTCCTGGTGTCGTTAAGTCAAGCTGGTAGGAGAGTCTAGTAAATGTCAAATGTGACGAATGACCCGATTGCGGATATGTTAACACGTATACGGAACGCGCTACTTGCGCGTCACCGTACTGTGCAAATCCCTCGGTCAAAAATTAAAGTAGAAATTGCCCGTATTCTTCAAGAAGAGGGTTATATCAGTGACTATAGCGTTGGCAGTGAATCGCCAGTGCCGATGATTACAGTCACCCTGAAATACTACGGTTCACGGCGCGAACGTCGTCCTGTTATCACCAAGTTACAACGTGTGAGTAAACCAGGTCGTCGCGTCTATCGTAAACGCTCAGAGTTGCCTATCGTCCTCAGTGGTACGGGTATCGCAATTATCACAACCCCTAGTGGTGTGATGACTGCTCAAAAAGCCCGTCAAGTGGGTGTTGGTGGCGAAGTTCTCTGCTACGTCTGGTAAGCATAATTAGGGGATAATATCATGTCACGTATTGGTAAGAAACCTATCGAGCTACCAGCTAAGGTAGAAGTCAAAATCAACAAGAATGAAGTAACGGTTAAAGGTCCTAAAGGGGAACTGACCCGTAGCTTCAATCCTGATATGGCGATTAAACTTGAAGATAATACTGTCATTGTTGAGCGTCCTAGTGACCTCCGTCATCATAAAGCATTGCATGGTTTAACCCGTGCCTTGCTCAACAATATGGTGACAGGTGTGAGTGATGGCTTCCGCAAGACATTGGAAATTGAAGGTGTTGGTTACCAAGCAATTATGCAAGGCAAAAATCTGGAACTCAGAGTTGGATTGTCGCACGAAGTGATTATCGAACCACCAGATAGCGACACATCCTTTGATGTACCAAAAGAATCACGTGGTCGTATGATTCATATTGATGGTATTGATAACGAAGTAGTTGGTCAAATCGCAGCAATTATTCGCGGTTGGCGACCACCAGAACCGTATAAGGGTAAAGGCATCCGTTATTCGGATGAATATATCCGCCGTAAAGCTGGTAAGGCTGGTAAGAAATAGAGGTGCTGAATGGCTGATCTTAAAGGCAAGAAAAAATACGAAGCTCGTAAACGCCGTCAGCGCCGTGTGCGTGCTAAATTACACGGGACAGCAGAACGTCCACGTTTGAATATTTTCCGTAGTAACGAAAATATTTTCGCGCAAGTCATCAATGATGATGAAGGTCATACTCTTGCACAAGCATCCACTATTGATAGTGAGATTGCACCACAGTTGCAAGATAAGACTAAGAGCGAAGCAAGTAAAATCGTGGGGCAAGTTCTGGCAGAACGTGCCAAAGAAGCTGGCGTTGAAACCGTGATTTTTGATCGTGGTGGTTTCCAGTATCGTGGGCGCGTCGCGGCATTAGCTGAAGGTGCTCGTGAAGCTGGACTGAAATTCTAAGCGGAGTGAAAACTGATGGCAAAAAACGATAGAAGAAGAGGAAAGCGTCGCAACGATGACCGCGAAGAACTCGATGAACGCGTAGTCGATATTCGTCGCGTTGCGAAGGTAATCAAAGGTGGTCGTCGTTTCGCATTCCGCACAGTAGTTGTGGTGGGCGATAACAAAGGGCGCGTCGGTATTGGCGTGGGTAAAGCGCGTGCTGTTCCTGATAGCATCCGCAAAGCCAACGAAAAAGCTCGTGCAAACCTGACGACAGTCGCATTGTCAAAAGATAATGCTGGCAATGTCACCATCCCCTATGAAGTAACAGGGGTCACCGCAGGAGCGCGTGTGATGTTGAAACCTGCTGCACCTGGTACAGGTGTGATTGCTGGTGGTGGTGTGCGTGCAGTGCTTGAGGTTGTTGGTGTCAAGAACATTTTGTCTAAGAGCCAAGGGAGCGCGAATTTGCTCAATGTGGCGATGGCAACAGTTGATGCTTTAGAACAATTAAAAAGCCCTGAATTGCTCGCTGATATGCGTGGTAAACCTGTGCGTGAAACGACACCTGTTTGGGCGCGTCGCGGCATGAGAGGAGATGAGTAATCATGGCTGATGCAAAGAAAGTTCGCATCACATTGGTGAAAAGTCCGATTGGGTATAACCAAAAGCAGAAAGATACCGTCCGTGCGCTTGGGTTGCCTAAAATCAATGCAACTCGTGAAGTTGTCCTCACCGCACACATGCAAGGGATGATTAATAAAGTCAGCCATTTGCTGTTAGTTGAGGACGCTGAACAAGCGTAATAGGGAGGATAATTCGATGAAATTGAGTGACTTGAAGCCAGATAAAGGCTCAAAGAAGAAACGCACGCGCGTAGGTCGTGGTAAAGCGGCTGGACGTGGTACATACGCTGGTCGTGGTATCAAGGGTCAAGGTGCGCGTGGTCGTCGTAAGAAAAAAGCATATTTTGAAGGTGGTCAATTGCCTCTCGTGCGTCGTCTGCCTTTCAAACGTGGTTTTACAAACTTATTCCGCATTGAACACCAAGAAGTGAATGTTGATATGCTCAATAAACGCTTTGAAGATGGTGCGGAAGTAACACCTGAAACATTGGTTAAAGTTGGTTTATTGCGTGATGTTGATGAACCTGTTGTGATTCTCGGTAACGGAGAACTCGACAAAAAATTGACTGTCAAAGCACATCGCATCAGCAAAAGTGCACTGGAAAAAGTGGAAAAAGCTGGGGGTTCATACGAAAAACTTGAACACCTCGTCACAGGTCCACATGCGACAGTGCGTAAGCTCAAAAAAGAGCAAATTGAACAACTGCGCCAAGAAAAAGCAGGTAACTAGTTGCAAGATTGACAGGCAGTGGGACATACTCCATTGCCTGTTCTCAGTTTTGGGTGGGGCAATTTCCTCGTTGTTAATACGGAATTTATACAAAACGCTTATGTTAGCCTCAACCATGTATGCGCTATAATGCGCTCCATCTTAGGTCTAAAGTAGAAGGTAAGTCCGATGATTCAGGCTTTACGTAACACATGGCGTTTGCCAGAAGTGCGTAACAAACTATTGTTCACGCTGTTTATTCTAGTAGTGTATCAATTTGCAGCGCATATTCCTGTAATTGGTGTTGATAAAGACGCTCTGCAAAGTGTTTTCACTGGGCAAGGGGCAGGCTTTGCAAGTGTGTTGAATTTGCTCTCTGGTGGGGCAGTCGCACAATTTAGTATCCTTGCCAACGGGGTGTATCCGTACATTACGGCATCCATTATTTTCCAATTGTTGATTCCGATTGTCCCACAACTGGAAGCAATCCAACGCGAACCTGGTGGGCAAGAAAAAATTCAACGCTATACCTACTTCGCAACCATCCCAATGGCTGTTTTACAATCCATTTCGCAGATTTATATCTTCTCTAGCCTGTCTGGTGCTGGTAACGGTATCATCCCTGGCTTTGGTAGTGATATTCTGCTGACAGCAACCGTTATTATTACGATGACGGCAGGATGTCTGTTTGCTTGTTGGATGGGTGAACTCATCACTGAACAAGGTATTGGTAATGGTATCTCGATTATCATCTTCGCAGGGATTGTCGCGCTCGTTCCAAACAATATCTATCAGATGTTGGTAGCGAATCAAGGTGTGCGCCTTGCATACAACGTGATTCTGTTCATTATCATCTTGCTAGTGAGTGTGATAGCGATTATCTATATTCAAGAAGGTGTCCGTCGGATTCCAGTCCAATATGGTAAGCGCGTTCGTGGTAACAAGCAGGTTCAAGGTCGTGGTAACTTTGTGCCATTGCGTGTGAATCCTGTGGGCATGATTCCACTTATCTTTGCACAAGCGATTATCACCTTCCCTGCGATTATCATTGGTCTGTTCACACCCGCCCCTGAGTCTTTCTGGGGACAGTTGCAGGTGAACTTCGGTAATCAGCAAGGGTTTATCTATTGGTTTACATTCTTCTTGATGACTGTCGGGTTCACATTCTTCTATGCGGATGTGATGGTGGGCAATTATCGTCTTGCTGAAACGCTACAACGTCAAGGTGGGTTTATCCCTGGTATTCGCCCTGGAGCGCGTACAGAAGATTACATCGTCAAAGTGACACGACGTATCACGCTAGTAGGTGCTGTCTTCCTTGGGATTATTGCTGTGGTACCTGGTATCGTCCAGTTCATCAATAGCTTGATTTTCCCGTTGGAAACGATTACTGCACACGACCCTGCTACGAATCCTGCTGCGATTCTGACTGGAGCGGGTTTGATTATCGTTGTAGGTGTTGTGGTTGATACCTTGCGCCAACTCGAAGCGCAACTCGTAATGCGTAATTACGAAGGCTTCATGCGCTAAATTTCAATTGTGTTTTACAATTTAGTAGGGTGATGTGAATCATACATCGCCCTATTATTTTGAGTCATTGGTTTTTCTCCTTACAGATGGAATTCTTCACTGCTACACATTCCAGTTTCATCACAAACCATGACACTAAAGAGTATTATTTTGAGAATGCAGATTGACGAGCATTATTCATTTTTGATTGACTTATTTAACTCAGTGGAGTAAATGCAAGATGGGACTTTACATAATTTTGATGGGCGTGCAGGGTGCTGGTAAAGGGATGCAAGCAAGTTATATCAGCGAAACTTACAATATTCCGCACGTATCGACAGGTGACATCTTTCGCAGTCTGAAAACACGCACTGATGACTTAGCTGTTCGTGTTAAAAACATCATGGATGCAGGTAATTTAGTGGATGATGCGACGACCAACGAACTTGTGGCTGACCGTCTTAATCAAGCTGACGCAAAAGATGGTGTCATCCTCGACGGTTATCCTCGTAATCAAGTTCAGGCTGACTTTTTATCACAATATCTCGCTGAAAAAGGCGAAAAAGTGGATTCAGTTTTATTCTTAGACCTTGATTTGTACATCGCATTCAAACGTGCATTTGGTCGCGTAACAGATAAAGAAACAGGTGAAAGTTACAACTATTTCTACAAAAAAGATGATGTCGATTTCTCTGTAGAGAAAAGCGAAAATTCAGATTTTCCGCCTCGTATTGTAGGGACACTCAATGGCAAAGTTTTAAAGCGACGCACAGATGACGCAGATGCCCTAGCAGTTATCAATCGCATTGAGACCTATTTAGAGGAAACAATGCCGATTGTCGATTATTATCGTGACCAAGGGATTGTTACGGAAATTCATGCCGATATGCCAATTGAGGTTGTGAGCTACTATATCAAGACTGTACTCGATAACGCCAAATAGCTATTATCAGACAAAATAATATCCAAGGAGAGCTACCCATGCGGACCGTCATCTACAAAACAGACAACGAAATCGCCATCATGCGTGAAGCAGGTCGTATTGTGGCTCAAGCACATGCCGAGATGAAAAATGCTCTCCGCCCAGGTGTAACTACAAAAGAACTGGATACCATTGCTGAAACGGTCATCCGTGACCATGGCGCAACGCCTGCGTTCTTAGATTATGCCCCTGGTGATAAGCCTCCATTCCCTGCGACGATTACAGCCAGCGTCAATGACGAACTCGTGCATGGTATCCCTAGTGATGACCGTGTGCTTGATGAAGGGGACATCATCAGCCTCGATACAGCTTGTTTTCATCAAGGCTATGTCGGTGATGCGGCGTTTACTTATGCTATTGGCGAAGTCGGTGGCGCAGTCAAACGTTTACTCGAAAAATGTGAAGAAGCACTCTATGTGGCAATTGAAACTTCTATTGTGGGCAACAAGGTCAGTGATGTAGCGCGTGCGACTCAAAAGTTCGCCTCTAAGAACGGGTACAGTGTTGCAATGGAGTATACAGGGCATGGTGTCGGGCAGAAAATGCACGAAGCCCCTCAAGTACCGAATTGGTGGCATCGTAAGAAACCACGTCCAGGACAACCTTACTGGCTCGACTATACACTCAGAGCTGGCATGACCTATGCCATTGAGCCAATGCTGATTGCTGGACGAAACGAACTTTACGAACTCGATGATGAATGGACAGTTGTCACGAAAGATGGGTCACTGTGTGCTCATTTTGAGCATACGATTGTCATCACCGATGATGGACCACAAATTTTGACCTTACCATAAGGCAAATTTTTCAATTTCTATACATTAATTTACGGCAATCGGTAAGAAATCGTGTATAATTGTGTCAAGTATGGTGTAGTGTTCGTTGCATTTTATGTTTTTATGAGCATCTAATGCACAATAATTACAATGAAGTCTGCAATCTCAAAGTAGGGTCATTGTACAATGTGAGCACTACAAAGTGATTGATACACATCAATCATTATCTGTACATAAAATCCCTGACATGATTTACTGTCGTATTCACAGTAGACAGTTTTTGGTTGTCTTGTTATAATCTTCAATTCGTTAGGGATGCCAACATACAAAAGGCTAAAAAGCACATGAAGGTATCTACATCAGTTAAGCGGCTCTGCCCTGCCTGCCGTATTATCAAGCGTAATGGGCGAGTCATGGTTATCTGTTCGAAAAACCCAAAGCATAAACAAAAACAGGGCTAATCTGTTTTTTATTTTGGGTAAATTATGAGGAGTAGGGTGCAGTATGGCTCGTATCGAAGGTGTCGATCTGCCCCGCGATAAACGTGTAGAAGTTGCATTGACCTATATCTACGGTATTGGCTTGACAACGAGTCAAGACATTCTCGCAGAAACAGGTGTTAATGCTGATACACGTGTGCGTGATCTATCTGAAGATGAACTTTCGCGGTTACGTGCAGTCATCAGTGGTATTACCACAGAAGGTGATTTGCGTCGTCAGGTGAATATGAACATCAAACGCCTGATTGAAATCCAAAGTTACCGTGGTTTACGTCATCGTCGTAACTTACCAGTTCATGGTCAGCGAACACGCACAAATGCCCGTACCCGTAAAGGACCAAAGAAAACGGTTCCGGGTCGTGGTCGTCGTCGCGGCGCAGGCAAGAAGTAAGTCAACCTGTTCAATTTGTGACAGGTTGATCTGTCTATACAACGCTCTGTCAATTGCAGAGCGATGTTCGTGTAAGAACACAAGTCTGTGGAGAAGTTTGCATGGCAAAAGGAAGACGTACTGGTCGTCGTCAGGCGAAAAAAGTACTCAAGAATATCCCTTATGGTCAAGCACATATCTACGCAACATTCAATAACTCAATCATCTCAATGACTGATCAGAGTGGGAATGTAATTGCGTGGTCAAGTGCAGGGACTAATGGCTTCAAAGGAAGTCGTAAAAGCACGCCATATGCTGCTCGTCTTGCTGCGGAAGCTGCAGCAGAACAAGCACAACAACATGGCATGAAAGAAGTCGATGTTTTTGTCAAAGGTCCGGGTCCGGGTCGTGAATCTGCGATTCGTGCCATTCAAGGTAGTGGTCTAAAAGTTCGTTCGATTACCGATGTAACCCCAGTACCACACAACGGGGTTCGCCCACCGAAAAAACGTCGCGTTTAAGTTTCACGAGGAGACCCAATTTATGGTGTATCCATCAACACCTCAATCTAGTGTGCCACAATCTGTGCCAACACCTAGTAGCAGTGATGTCAACAGCATTACGCAGAATATGGTTTTGCCACATAAGGTTGAAAGTCAAAATGTCACCCGTAATTACGGGCGATTCATCATCAGCCCTCTTGAGAGTGGGTATGGTTTGACACTCGGCAACGCATTACGTCGTGTATTGCTCTCATCATTGCCAGGTGCGGCAGTGACGAGTATCCGCGTGAGTGATGTTCACCACGAGTTCAGTGCCATCCCCGATGTGCGCGAGGACATGACACAACTCATCTTGCAAGTCAAGCAATTGCGCTTGCTCTTACATGATGTGGAAAGTGCACGTCTACGCCTTGAACATCGTGGCGAAGGAACAGTGACGGCTGCCGATATTTGGTGTCCGCCAGAAGTCGAACTCATCAATCCAGAGTTGTACTTGTTCACTGTCGATGCGCCTGATGCCCACATCGAAATGGAATTTGAGGTACGTAGTGGTCGTGGCTATAGCCCAGCAGAAGAACGTGGTCGTTTGCCAATTGGTGAATTACCTGTTGATGCTATCTTTAGTCCGATTCGTCGTGTCAACTATGATGTACAAAGTGCGCGTGTTGGTCAACGTACCAACTACGACAAATTGGTGCTTGAAGTCTGGACTGATGGCAGTGTTCGTCCTGAAGAATCTGTCAGTCAAGGGGCACAAATCTTGATGCGCCATCTGGTACCTATTGCAGGTGTTGCACTTGATGACATTAACGTTGCACCACCACCACAAATCGAACAACCGTCACCTATCAAGCCATTGTATGATAAACCAATTGAAGAGCTTGACCTCAGCGTGCGTGTATTCAATTCACTCAAACGGACTGGTATTACCAGTGTTGGCGATGTGATTGATATGTTGCAACGTGGTCCAGATGCGATGTTGGCAATCCGCAATTTTGGTGAAAAGTCATTGGATGAACTCATCGAAAAATTGACGGAAAAGAACTACTGGCCTCTCGATGGTGATGACGAGTAGTAAGAAGAACTAACGGAGAACGCGAGTTATGCGTCATAGAATTAAGGGTAAAAAGCTCAACCGCGATAGTAGCCATCGTAAGGCATTGCGTATGAATTTGGCGACCCAACTCTTCGAGAATGGTCGTATCAAGACAACACGCGCCAAAGCGGACTATGTTCGTGGTTTTGCTGAACGCCTCATCACGCTGTCAAAACGTGGTTTGGCAAAAGCACAAGATACAGGCAATGAAGCGGCTGCACTCCATGCGCGTCGCATTGTTGCTAGTCGCCTGAACAACAACCGTGTCTTAGTCACGAAGTTGTTCGATGAAATCGCCCCTGGTTTTGCTGAACGTCCTGGCGGATACACACGTATCTACAAATTAGGACCTCGCAAAGGCGATAATGCAGAGATGGTCATTTTGTCACTCGTCGAATACGAAATAGACGAGGACTAATGACAGAAAGATGACGCGCTATCGTGCGACACTTGCCTATGATGGGACAGCATACAATGGCTATCAAATTCAGCCAAATGTGCCAACTATTCAAGGGATTGTCGAGGATGCCATAGAAGACCTTTTCGGGCAGCCTACACGAATCACTGGCGCAGGACGTACTGATACAGGCGTTCATGCAATGGGACAAGTCATCGCGTTTGATGTGGAGTGGAAACACAGTGACCAAGCATTGTTGAAAGCTATCAATGTACGCTTGCCACACGACATCGCCTTGCAAGATATTACACAGCAAGACGATTTTCATCCACGATATGATGCGCTGTCGCGTACCTACCGTTATCATATAGCGGTTGTTGAGGTGCGTCAGCCCTTGCTGATAAAGCGGGCATGGCAGATGCAACAGAAGTTGGAGATTGACGTGTTACAAGCTGTGGCAGATTTATTGATTGGTGAGCATGATTTTGCCACTTTCGGAAATCCACCACAAGGGGACAACACTGTGCGGACTGTGTTCCGCTCGACATGGACACAAGAACGGTTGTCTGATGGCAATCATCTGTTTTACGAAGTAGAAGCAACAGCGTTTTTACATCATATGGTACGCCGATTGGTTGGATTACAGGTCGCCATTGGCATTGGGAAGATAAACTTTGCTCAGTTTGAAGACATCTTCCACAGTTGCAATCTTGACCGTAATAAGTGGATTGCACCACCCTATGGTTTAACGCTAATCAATGTGACCTACCCGCCTGCGGGTATGAGCAGAGAAGATTATCAGAAAACGCAAGAACAAAGTATCTGACGGCAACACAGCCGTCATAATGTGAGGTAAGTAATGCGAGCACAAATTCAGAAAACGCATTTTACAACACCTGACGAGATCGAACGGAAGTGGTATGTCGTTGATGTGCAAGGTAAAACACTGGGGCGTGTTGCTTCAGAGATTGCACAGATACTGCGTGGTAAACACAAACCCTCTTTCGTCCCTAATCTTGATACAGGCGATTTCGTAGTGGTTGTGAATTGTGAAAAAATTCATGTTACAGGTCGTCGTTTAGACCAAAAGTTGTACTATCGGTATAGTGGTTATCCTGGTGGTTTATACAACCGTACTTTACGCGAAATGTTGGAACGCACGCCAGAACGTGTTATCCGCTTCGCTGTTAAAGGTATGTTGCCAAAAGGTCCACTAGGGCGTGATATGTTGCGGAAACTCAAAGTTTATGCAGGCTCTGAGCATCCACACGAAGCCCAAAAACCAGAAGTTCTAGAACTCTAAGACAGGGAGCATATCAATGTCTGCACAATACTACGAAGGAATTGGTCGTCGTAAATCTGCGACAGCGCGAGTGCGTCTGTTCCCAGGTGGCACTGGCAAGTTCACAGTAAACGATAAATCATTAGAAGAATACATGCCTCGCGTCGGTGATATGGAAGTGTTATTACAACCATTCGCTGCTGTGGGACAAGAACTCAGCTACGATGTGAGCGTTCACGTCAATGGTGGTGGGGTCTCTGGTCAACGTGATGCAATCAAACTTGGTATCGCGCGTGCCTTACTCAAAATCGACCCTGATATGCGTTCTGCGCTCAAATCACGCGGTTTACTCACCCGTGATGCGCGTGTAAAAGAACGTAAGAAACCAGGTCTCAAACGTGCACGTAAAGCCCCAACCTTTACAAAACGCTAAGACGAATTTAGGTTTTCCCTAACGATGAGAGATGAGGTCATGCCTCATCTTTTTGATTCACCACATCAAGTACTTCATTTGTATACACAATAAGACCAATTTGACGTATTTATTTTGCATTGTTTTCAGCTTTGATGTATATTGTATATTACAAAAAGTAGCGAATATAAACTAGATCATAGATGAAAATCACAAGGCAAGTTGAAATTACAGCTTTGACTTTCACACAATACGATAATGGTATCAGTGAAATCAAATATAGTGATGGGTCTGAGCGAGCGAGCGAAGGATTTTCTCGTTTTTTGGATATGCTCCTTCGTGAAGCCATGCCATCAGATACGATTCGCCTCCTAATTGACTTGACAAAAACAGGTCGCCGACCATTAGGGCATCATTATCGGTATATTGATGCGTTGAATGCTAAATACGATGCTGAGCAACTCCCACGTGCACGCTTTGCTAATTTATATTCAGAAATTACAATTCAACGTCGTATGGTCTTAGAGTTTATGCGGTCTCGTGAGTTGGACGGTGTGGAATTAAATATTTTTCCAGTTGACCAACGTACTCGTGCTGTTATGTGGTTACTGAATGATGACAACAGTACTTGATAACCAAAACATCTTAAATATACGTTTATCTAACATTTTCCTTAGATACTACTCAGAGAAATATAACACAAATATAATGACCAAGCATCATTGTGTTAGTCAGAATTTACTCTATTCAATAAATCAAATTGGAGAGAAAACATGGTTACAGGAAAACAATTGACAAGCATTCTCACAATACTCATGTTAGCATTCTTCCTTGCTGCATGTGGTGCAAATGCAGATGGTGATACGGATGATGTCAACACAGGTGATGATACTACTATTACCGATGACACAACCACAACAGATGACTCTGAATCCGAAGAAATGGATGATGAGGAAATGGGTGACGACTCTGAGTCCGAAGAAATGGATGACGAGGAAATGGGCGACGATTCTGAGTCCGAAGAAATGGACGATGAAGAGATGGAGGATGACTCTGAAGGTGAAGAGAGCGAGTAGTCTCGTTAACTTAGAGTAAGACTCATCACTAAAATGTGTAATTTAACGGATGCTTCGGTGTCCGTTTGTCGTTTCTAGTGATAGTTAGTTACAATATAGACAATCGTATTTGATGAAATAAAACACCACATGATGCTGATTATTCGCTCATTAACAGGGCTTTTTATTTTATGCCTCATAAGCATTCTGAGTATGTTGCTTTTGGGGCATATCATTGATAGTAATGTGATCAGTTATACACTGCGTGACCAAATCAACCATAGTGATGCTCTTGTGATGGATATGCGGACAGGTGTACAACTTTCGCTATTACATAGTATAGACTCAGATGACATCACAGGACGCTCTCCCATTTGGTCGAATGATGGTGAGCGAGTTTCTTTTTGGACATTTCAGAATCGGCGAGATGCGTTTGTCCACGAGATACAATTTACTCCCTATAGTATCCAAAACCTCACCATTAATCAGCTTTATTCAAGTCCACCTATTTATAGTGTGACACACAATCAACTTTTTGCTGTAGCTCCACTGTTTATACAAAGTCCTATTTATCTTGTTACAGATGACAATCCACAAGGCGACATTATCATAGAATCAAGCCAAGTTGTGCCTGTCTGGTCACCAGATGGCACCAAAATTGCCTATACCGATACTTATCGTCCACCTGATGGCGAAGACGCGGCTGATATTGATTCTGGGATTGATTTCAACGAGATTGATATTTATGTATTTGACATCAATACAAATGAAACAATAAACCTGACGTTGAATACCCCTTTGAGTGGCAATCCACTGTGGTTACCTGATGGGTCTACGATTTTATTTGTGGCAACAGACAATACAGTCAGGCATCTTTATCAAATTGACCTCACTACTTATGCTATAGAACAATTAGAGGGTGAATTATCTCTAGGTAGCCAACCGATACTCTCTCCAGACGGGCGTTATCTGGCTTACTCAGCAACCGTAAACTCTGGAACACAAAGCGATGTAGAGTTAATGCTTTTCGATTTACTTACCCACCAAGAGCGTAATTTATCTAATTCTGCACTATATGACCTTGCTCCTGCTTGGTCACTCGATAGCACACAGTTAGCGTTTATCTCTCGACGACATGAGTCGCAAGATGAGATTTATGTTGTCAATATTCCATCAGGGCAAGTACGTCGTTTAACATTTTCGGCTGAAGATGAAGCTGATGTTAGCTGGCGACCTCGTTAACTTGCACTCACTCAATAATGTATCCTTTGCTATGATGACTTTTGTTATTAAACAAATAAACAGGATACATCATGACCCTCACGATTGTCGGGCTTGGTCCCGGTTCTGTTGACGATTTATCGCTCCAAGCGTGGCGCATACTGGAACAAGCAGAGGTTGTTTATCTGCGTACTGAAGAACATCCCTGCGTTCCTGATTTACCCCCAAAAACCACTTACAAAAGTTTTGATTATCTCTACGAGCGTATTGATGCGTTTGAAGATGTCTATACTGAAATTACACGACAACTGCTCACTCAAGCAAAAACCGAAAAAGTCATTTATTGTGTTCCTGGTGACCCGTTCGTTGGCGAATCAACCACTATTCAGTTATTGAATGGCGCAGAAGCACAAAATATCGAAGTTGATATCGTCAATGGCATTAGCTTTATCGAACCCATGCTTACACAAATTGGCATTGATGCGTTGGACGGATTGCAAATCTTTGATGGATTGGAAATTGCAACGATGCACCATCCACCCATTAATTCTGAGTATCCTGCGTTGATTGGGCAAGTATACAGCCGAGAAGTGGCTAGTGAAATCAAACTCGTATTGATGAACCAGTATCCTGATGATTTTGAAGTCACTTTGATACATAGTGCTGGCACGGGAGACAATTCTCAGCATGAGAAAATCCCATTATATGAAATTGACCGCAGTGAGCAAATTAATCATCTAACCAGTCTATATCTGCCTGCGTTGGGTGAATATACCAGTTTTGAGGCATTTCAAGAGATTATTGCCCATCTACGCGCACCTGAGGGATGTCCTTGGGATAGAAAGCAAACACATCAGTCTTTGCGCCCCTATCTGTTAGAAGAAGCCTATGAAGTTTTGGAAACAATTGACAATGAAGATTGGGATAATCTTGCAGGTGAGTTAGGTGATTTATTGTTGCAAATTGTACTACATACTCAGATTGCGATTGAATATGGCGAATTTTACATGACAGATGTGCTGAAATATGTCAATCGTAAGATGATCCGCCGTCATCCGCATGTATGGGGCGCAATCGATGTTGACGATAATCCCGACAAAGTGCTCACGAATTGGGAACAAATTAAACAGCAAGAGCGTAAAAACAATGGCGATGTACGCGAGTCATTGCTTGATGGCATTCCTAAAAATGCGCCTTCGCTGATGATTGCTTTTAAATATCAGGAAAAGGCTGCTAAGGTTGGCTTCGATTGGAAAACGATAGATGGTGTAGAACGCAAAGTTCGTGAGGAAATTGAAGAGGCTTTTGCTGAGACAGACTCTAGTAAACAAATTAAGGAGATTGCTGACGTAATTTCAACTTTAGTTAATTGGTTACGTTGGCTTGGAGTGAGTGATCCAGAGTCAGTTATGCGCGAGAATAATGCGAAATTCTATCAGCGATTCAATTACATCGAAGAACATGCTCTATTCCCCTTGAGTGAGTTATCACTTGATGAGATGCAAGAGCTATGGCAAGAAGCAAAAGTCGAGGGACTGTGATGAATATTCGTCCGATGCAAGCTGAAGACTGGGAACAAGTTGCAAAAATCTACGCAGATGGCATTGCAAATCGAAATGCTACCTTTGAGACAATAGTACCTAGCTGGGATTACTGGGATGATAAGCATTTGGATATTGGACGCTTAGTTGCAGAAGATAATGACAGCATTTTAGGCTGGATAGCATTGAGTGCTGTTTCACATCGTGATGTGTATCGCGGTGTCGTTGAAGATACCATCTATATTGCATCAGACGCGCAGGGAAAAGGTGTCGGCAGTGTATTGATGCAAGTGATGATTGCTGAAACTGAAAAAGCAGGTATTTGGTCGATTATGGCTGTGACATTTGAGGAAAACAAAGCAAGTATCGCTTTACACAGTAAATTTGGCTTTCGTATGGTTGGGTATCGTGAGCGCATCGCCAAATTGGAAGGTATATGGCGCAATACAGTCATCATGGAACGTCGAAGCAAAGTAGTTGGTAAATGACTGAGCTAAACTTTCCAGAAACAAGCGAACCGATTACAACCGCGCTCCATCAGGCAGTTGATTATGTATTAGATCGTTATGACAACATACTTGGTATCTTCGCAGCAGGTAGTATTCTACGTGGTGAAGGCGATGAACGGAGTGATATTGATACTTTCCTCATCATTGAAGACAATTATCGCCAACGTGTACAGAAGTTCTTTAATGGTGTGCGCTTCGAGTTGTTTATCAATGCGGTTGAATTCATACCACTCTATTTTGAAGAAGAAGCGAAAGATGGCGGACCATCAACGGCTCACATGCTGATGACAGGTCACATTATCCTCAAACGAAATGAGCGCGTTGATCAATTTGTTAAACAAGCCAAAGAAATGATAGCAAAAGGACCAAGCTACGATGCAAAATCACTTATCAATGAACGGTACATGCTTGCAGACCGTTTTGAGAATGGTTTAGACCTGCGCGAACGTGACCCTGTGATGGGATTAACACTCATCAATGAAGCAATAGCTGGTATGTTGACATACCAATTCAAAAAGTTAGACAAGTGGATACCACGTCACAAAGATTTATTGGCCGTTTTGCGACGAGATGACCCAAACCTTGCTCAATTAGTTGAACTCTATCAGACAGCACCGATAGATGACCGTTTTACGATTGCAGGGACTATTGCCGATTACACACTGGGCACACAAGGCTTCTTTGAGTGGGAGAGTAACAAAGATTATCTCGATTAGAGTTCGGAACAATCCCACATAAAGCCACACTGAGGACAACGGACTTTGCACGCCAACTTGAATGTATCATGCCCACAGGCAGGGCAAACTGTTGACAGAGTATAATTCGGCAACGGCTTTGGAGTTTTGTCGTAGATGAGCTTCATTTGCTTATGCTGTGTTGATTTCTCTGTTGATTTTTCACGCATGGTGACTAATAGTTTTCGTCTGGTGGAACGCCTTGTGTCTGTGAGTAGATGTAAACAGGTTGTGGTGCTGGCTCTTGTGACTGATTAGACTGCATTACTCGTGCAATCGCTTCATCAACAACAGCGTTCAAGTCACCTATCATCAAGCGTAAGTGTTCGCGTGCATATTGCAACCGCTTCTTGACTGTTGTTACAGGAACTTTGAGACGCTCAGCAATTTCTTTTTGCGATTCACCCTGCATATAGAAACTTTCGGTTACTGTACGTTCATGTTCAGGCAGTGATTCAATAGCATACATCACTTGGCTTTGTAATTCAGATTCTTCTACTAATGCTTCTGGACTGAGATTGTCAGTTGCGATGTCGTAACGAGCATCAATTGACTCTAATTGCATTTTTTTACCACGAATAACACGGTCACATTGGGTTAGGACAATCCGTTTGAGCCAGCCTGCAAAGGCATCAGGATCACGGAGTTGATCAATTTTCAAATAGGCAGTCAAAAATGCCTCTTGCACAGCATCTTCGGCTAATTGAACATCTTGAAGGGTATGATAAGCAACATAAAATGCCATCTTTTGGAATTGTGGCACAAGTTCATTGAAAGCATCTCGCTTCAAAGTTGCTTCACCTGATTGTGCTTGTTGGATTAAATATGTGATGTTTTCCATATCCTACATTGCCTTTTTGATATTCGTATTGGCAATTCATAGTTCATTATACCTGATGAGTCTGAATCAAAAGTGTTAATTCGCTGTTGGAATTATCCAACTTCATCATCACTTGCATTCCATTCTAAAAATGCTGATGGATAGATAGCAACGGTTACTCCATAATACGTATCATCATCTGTATGAGTTTCGGATTGATACTGCTTAATGAGTGCCATTAAGTCCGTGTGAAATTGTGATGCTTTTTCTGAGGGCATTCGCATCAAGCCACGTCGTAAGAGCAAGGCATTTGAATCAGGCGATTCTTTCGCCATATCAATGTGCCCTGATTGAACACTAGCACGAATATCATTCGCAGTTTCATCAAGCATGGCAGATAAGAATACATTGAGACTTTCTTCTTGTTCTGGATGCCCTAATGTCAACATTTGGCGTGGGACAATGAATTGATATGCTGCCACTTGATAGTATTTTTCTTCGACAGCACCCGACATAGCGCGTGTATCAACTACACAGATAATATTGTGTTTTTCGAGTAAGTTGATGTGATAATACAAGCGTGTAAATGGCACATCTAATACTTCTGCAATTTGCTGAACAGTCTTTGGTTGTTGAATCATCTGATGAATGATTTTTTGTCGCATGGGGTCAAAATAGACTTTAAGCGCATCTAGGCTATCTAGCATAATTCGTTCCGCAGGTTGACGCGCATCCTGTATTGGCATGACGGTTATCATCCTTCATCATTCTGTCATCATTACACACTATAATGATTTCAAGCATAACACGGTAGCAGATGAAATAACACTTATTGGGATAATTTTATGGCAAGACCGAGTCGATATATCGTTTTATTCATTGCACTTTTGTTTGTCACGGTTGTTTCCGCACAGACATCAACACTTCGTGAGTCTAATTGTCGCTTTAATATCCCAGAAAATATCACTTTAGACTGCTACACTTTGCGCGTCCCAGAAAATCGGCAAGATTCTAATAGCAAAGATATTCTGTTATCCATTGCTATTGTGAGACATCCATCAGGCAATCCTGAACCTGACCCTATTATGTTTTTACAAGGTGGACCTGGTGGTAGCACACTCAGCACTTTTGACCTCACCTATGCGAGTCGCTTTGAACCTTTATTAGCAACCAATCGTGACATCATCTTGTTCGATCAACGTGGGACAGGTAAGAGTTCACCTCGATTGGATTGTGGGGTGTATAACGTTTTACAAGTGAACCTACTCGATTTTGAGTTTGATGGGCAAAGTTTATCTCGTGATGATGTGGAACAACGACTCAATCAATCTCTTGTGACATGTGGTGAGCGATTGGCATCTGTGCATGATTTGGATGGATATAATACACGCGAAAATGCAGCAGATATTGAAGCGATACGCCTTGCTTTGGGATACGAACAAGTCAATCTATGGGGGATTTCGTATGGGACAAAGTTAGCTTTGACAGCCATGCGTGACTATCCTGATAGTTTTCGGCGTGTTGTACTTGATTCAGCCTATCCCTTAGAAGCAAATCTATACACTGAATTACCTCAGAATTTCGACCGTGCATTGCATGTATTGTTCGATGATTGTCGTGATGATATGGCTTGTAATCAAACATATCCTGAGCTTGAGACCGTCTTATTTGGTGTTATTGAACGCTTGAACGAGCGTGCCATCCGTTTTGATGCGCCGAATCCTTATACAAATCAAGTCTACGAAGATGTTATCTTGGATGGCAATTTGCTGTTACGGTCTATTTTTCAGTTACTTTATAGCACAGACATACTGCCACGTTTGCCTCAGTTAATTTATGAAGCCGATGCGAATAATTTTGAGAGTTGGCTTGTACTCATCGGTTGGTTAACTGCTCAGCGCGATGCTATCAGTACAGGCATGAATTATGCTGTGCAGTGTCAAGAAGAATTTGCCTTCACTGAAGCAGGTAGCATCCGAGAGGCGTGGTCAGCATTCCCTAACTTTGATGAGTACAGCCAATATATCGACTTCACTGCGGATTTAGATCCTATCTGTAATGTGTTCAATCAAGTCGATAGTCCTGAGATTGCAAATTTTGCTGTGGCGAGTGATATTCCGACATTGATTATTGCTGGCGAATACGACCCGATTACTCCTCCACGATGGGGAGAAATGGTTGCGAATCAACTCACAAACAGTCTCTATCTAGAATTTGAAGCACACGGGCATGGTCCAACCAGCAGTCAGGGATGTGCCCAGTCGATTATGATTGACTATTTGCGTTTAGAGGATGTTGACACACTCGACACAACTTGCATGAATGACATTGTTCTCACATTTTCTGGGACGATGCGTGGCGATTTTGACATTCCCGACTCAGCAAGTATTCATGGTACGATGATGCCCTAGCCCTAGTTAGCCGATACCCAGTTGCGTGCAGGCTTTTTCGTAGTAGATTTGTTGCCACTTCAACTGAAATTCAAGTGAGAAACGGTGTTTGATAGTTGAATTCACTGGTTCTTGTAGGCGACGCTGAACAAACAATGTGTAATTTACAGCCCAATGGACAAACTGAATCAAACGATAGATACGCACACGGTCAACTAGCCAGTCATCCTTAATCATTTTGGCATAGGTCGTAATCAACCATTGATGATGACTATCAGGTAAATGTAGAAATCGCCATAACGATGTCATGTTGGAAATATCTAGTGCTGGGTCAGAAACTCCACTGTTCTCCCAATCGACTAATACTATTTTGTTATCGCGCATTATCATGTTGGCGGTATGGCAGTCTCCGTGTATCAGACTTTGTGGAGCAGATTGCGACCACTGATTAGGAATGTACGCCTCAAGTAAATCAATTAGCATAGCAAGTTGTGAACGATTGACATGACCAGATTCTGCATCTGTAATCGTGGCAAAACGGTTACGAATAATCGTTAACATATCTTCGGGGTGTTGCACAGCATTCACAGACAGAGGAATCTCATCAGGTAAGTGGTCTGATGAAATTTGATGCACACATGCTAGTGTCTTTAAGATGGCGTGCCACATTGTTTTATCAGTAGGTGAAGGTGGCATTACCAACAGTTTGCCGTCTATCCACGTACTGATGATAATTTCGCCATCTAGTCCAATGTCATCTGTAAATAAAGCAAAATCCTCAAATTGACTTATCTCCGCAGCAAGCTACGGAGTATTCAGCCAATTTGCCTTCGGTGCGGATTTTTGCCAAACACTGTTCACAGCAAGCTGAGGGGAATTAAACCCTCTTTAGGATTAAAGCGAGTGGTCGCGGACAAATATCATGGATACCTTGATTGTGGATTGCATTTGTAATAGTAAATTCGCGCCATGCACGCTTACGAGGAGACTTTCGTGCTATTTTGACAGCATACACCACATCATTAGACGCAATCACACGGTAAACAATGCCATTTGCACCTTCTGTTGCACGCTCAAATGTAAACCCATTCACACTATTTTGGGCTTCAATGTGGAAAGCTATTAGAGACTCAATAAGCGTTGAGGTATCCAAGTTATAGTCTCCTCACATCATAGCACTAGCAAACGACACCTTCATTTATGCAGAACTAGATGCTTGAGGTGTTGCACCATCGCCTTTAATAGGCTCTATGCCTGATAGTGTATCGGGGACATTGAATTGCTCGCGTACGGCAGGTTGTCCACCAGTGACATCTTCTGTGACTGTTTCAACGCGGAAACTTTCTAGCAAGAGCCAAATCAAATCATCACGCAAACGCTCACGAAAGTCTCGTTTTTTCTCACTTGCATCTTTGCCATGAATGGTGAATGTGTAATTTTCTTGCATGGATTGGGAAACAACTTGCATCATTGGGTCCCATTGGTCAATGCGAAACCAAGCCTTCTGCGAGAATTGATATAACTCGAAGATAATGCGTACATCTCCGTGCTTGCCCGCAAAACGCATATCGAATGCAATTGGCAGAAATGATGTCTTCTTACTCACTTTTTTAGTGAATTGCTTCACCAGATGGTCAGCAATGGGACGTAACATTTTTTGGAGTTTAGCTTCGTCAATATTTGAACGTTTTTTAAGGATATTATTCATGCGACGAATTTGCTTCTTATCAGCAAGGACCTGTGTTCTGGCAATACGTCCATAAACATCATATTGGCTGAGGCGCATCCCTGTCACTTTCCAGTGATTGAGGGTGATGCCATCCGTTCCCATTAGTAACTTAACAGCGTGGACGTTCCCTTCTGTGGGGGGAGCTAGTAACAAACTATTTTGAGCGACTTGTTGCCAACCCCAACGACGACCATCCACTGAATTTTGGTCATATGGTGGAATAACGCCATAGGGGGGTTGCCATGTGCCAAAGCGTGGTGGACGCGAGAATATGGCACGCACAAGAATCGAGAACATCCAAAATGCAAGCAGAATCCCTACAAACGCTAGCACACCTAATGAAAATTCAAGCAATGTATAGGGTTGGTCAGCGATGATAATTGTATCACCTTGACGCTGTAACCACACAAAATCTGAAGATGCCGCTGATGTTCTTGCTGGAATATCTATTGTGACAGTTTCAACATTATCTCCCGCAATTGGGGTATTGGCTAATTCAAAATTGTCAACACCAACACTCACTTCAAGTTCAGCTTGAGAGTCAGCATCAAATAGTTGAACTGAAAAAGGTATTTCGAGTGTGACACCTGCACCACTATTTAAAGGAGCAAATTCTGAGTCAATCAGTACGCGAGGGTCTTCGCCCAAGAGACGAACGATAATATTGGTATCCCCTACCGCATCACCACCATTATTCGTCACGACAATGGTGAGGAGAATAGAACTGTCATCATCAATTAATTCAGAGTCAACAGAGGTAATCGCATAATCACGCGCCTCTTGTGCCAAGATTGGGGAATGGAGCATGAATACAAAAAATATAATTAAGAGGATAATTCGTCTTTGACTCGTCATCGAGTACCTTCAAAATTTCAATAGTGTATAGTCAAGCAAGTGTGCATTACTTAATGATAGGGCGAAACCAAAATCTTTCCAAGTTGATTTGAATGACGTTTAACCAATTGCTCCCCTACGTTAGGATTCATCGAGTGGGCGTTTACCAAAAAAGGTAATTAAGCGTTCAATGTCGTTTTTGGCAACTGAATCATCAAATTGGAATTTAGGTGGTGGCGATTTCATAGCACTCAGGTCATCATGCAAGTCATCTAGCTTTCCTGTACTTAGCATGACATGTAACTGGTGGTCAGTGCTCAGTGTGAGGGCAATACAATGATATTTACCGCGTGTCACTAAGTCTGCGGTACGGATGTACCGTGCTGGCAGTGATGCAGGACGGTATTTTTTGCGAAAAGGACGCAACAATAGACGATAGTTGGTCACCACCGCGTCTAACTGCATAACGGCTGGCATCCAGTTTCCGCTGTTGTGCTTGTTCAATAGCACAACGGTATACCGCCCAAGCAATCGCTCATCTTCGACAAAAATTTCTTTTTCGTTTATCACTGCCATTTTCCCACTTGCTTTACATCTATTTCTTACCCCATTTTAGGGGATATTCACTAACTTTGCTGGGAATATGGTCTAACTATAACCGAATCCAAACGGATTAAGCATTTACGATTGCTACTGCTTCGATTTCGACAAGTGCGCCGAGGGGTAAACGTGCAACTTCAACAGTAGACCGCGCAGGTGGTTCATCAGTAAAAAATTCGCCATAGACCTCATTCACTTTTGCGAAATCGTCCATACTATCAAGAAAAATGGTCGTTTTGATGACATTGGATAATGATGACCCAGCAGCTTCAAGCACAGCATTGAGATTTTCTAATACTTGTCGTGTTTGAACTTTAATATCACCCTCAATCATTTTGCCTTCGCTGGGTATCAATGGAATTTGCCCTGCGGTATACACAAAGCCATTGGCGATAATGGCTTGTGAGTAAGGTCCAACAGCAGCAGGAGCATGTTCTGTGTTAACAATTTGTTTTGCCATGATAGAATCCTCGTAAATTGTGTATGTAAGTAGCAAAAATTATAACGTTTTGTCTATAGTGATACCAAATCTTTGAACTATGATGATGATTCGATTACACTGAATACGTAGACATGATGTTCGTTCTTGTTCTATTATTGAGCAGCCATGTTCAGCTATCATATAACAGATGTGTGGAGTAACAAGCATGTCCAAAGCAACGAAAAAGTGGTCGTCTCGCACAGGTGAATTTGATATGGTTGAGGGTGAGCCACGCCTTAATCGTGAGCCTCGTCCAACCACTGTCCCTGAAATAGACATCCCGAAAGATATTGGTTCATCAACAGGCATTATGCGGATTCGACGCGAAGATGATGATAAAACATCACAAGGCGATGACAACCAACCTATTGAATAATTGCAGGATACCGTTGTGACAGATCATCAAATTTTTAATTCACTCATTGAATTTTTTGAAGAAGACAACTGGGATTTCCAGTGGGTTGCTGGTGCATCAGCTTTGAGCATGGGGTTTAGTGGGGTCAATGGCAAGTGGCTCTGTTATGCTCAAGCACGCGAAACAGAAGAACAATTTGTATTCTATTCTGTCTTATCTGTGAATGTACCACCCAAAAAACGCCATAAGGTGGCTGAATTCATCACACGAGTGAATTATGGTTTGGTCATTGGTAATTTTGAGATGGATTATGATGATGGTGAAATTCGCTATAAAACCAGTGTAGATATTGAAGGGTCAACCCTACACGCATCCATGATAAAGCAAATGGTCTATGCTAATTTGATAATCACTGACCGTTATCTACCAGGTGTCATGCGTGTCATTTATAGTGATGAGCATCCTATTGATATTCTCGACACTATTGAATTAGACCAAGATTACGAAGATACCTTTGAGAATGACGCATTCCTCATCTTTGACGACGATGAAGATGATTTAGAAGCGTTTGATGATAAAGACGAAGATGATTTCAGTGATTTTGACCACCCTACTAGCTATGATGGTGGGTCACCCAATTAATTAGTCACGATGAGATTGATTTGGTAGGCTTGTGCGTCAACAATTCCCAACCACAGTCCTCGCACTAATTCGTATTGACAATCCCCTGCTGTTGAAAATTGTGCTTGTATTGTAATTGTTTGATTTTGGTCATCTCGTTGATAAGATATGATTTCATGAGATGCTGTACAGCCCATACCTCGATTCCAAGTCCCGACTAATACATCTTCTGTCGTAAAATCAAAAGGTTCGCGCTGAATTGAGCGACGGCAAAGGCGTGAATTATCCACATTATCGTAAAAGCGAATATGCTCTTCGGCTGTCCTTATGACGAATACTTGCTCGGCAGCATCCCATGCGGCTTCAAAACAAATACCTACAGTAGATGGTAACGCATCATAAACATCGGTTGGTAGGGAATTTTCAGTGGTGACAATATCAGGGTTTAAATCAGGTGTCACAGATGGGATTGTGATGGATGAGCGTGTTGGCAATAACGTTTGATCTAATGTTAGATTACACCCTGCCAGCACGATTATAAAGACAACACTGATTAGTGTACGAGACATTGGCTCTAGCATTCTTTTCACAATCCGTCATAACAGCAAAAGTGTAACATCAAGTGATGAGATTGCGATATAGTATTTGGCTTGTGTACTTAAAATATGACTATTATTTGTAACATCAGATGCAATGGTGTAAAAGACCGTGTTAATGTATATTTAATCGGTAGACAAGCTAGCATCATCAGCCTATCAGATTTGATTAAAATTTATCGCACCAAGTTTGAGTTCATGGTAAGATGCTCTTATTAAGTTTTAGCATCAACTGACTAAATTATAGGAATCATCAATGCGTATACTGATTATCTCAGATATTCATGCCAATTTAACGGCATTTAAGACTGTCCTTACCGATGCAGAAGGTGAGTGGGATTATGTTTGGTGCTTGGGAGATGTCGTCGGATATGGACCTGACCCCAACGAATGTGTCGAATTGCTCCAGACAATGCCTCATCTATGCCTCGCAGGAAATCATGATTGGGCGGCATTAGGTCGTTTAGATATTCGTACTTTCAATCCTGATGCTCGGCGTGCTGTGGAATGGACGCAGGAGACACTCAAGCCAGAAAATATTGCTTTCCTAGAAGCACTACCTGTGACATTTGTCATTGGCAATTACACACTAGTACATGCAAGTCCGCGTGAACCCGTTTGGGAGTACATTCTTGAGCCATTGGTTGCTGCGCTCAACTTCCCACATTTTGAGACACCGTATTGTTTTGTCGGACATACACATCAACCTGTGATTTACGAGCAAATTAGCAATAATGGTGATACGCGAGCGCGTGAGCCTCGCTACGGTGAATCGCATCGTCTTAATGGGCAACGGCAAATTATTAACCCTGGTAGTATTGGACAACCACGCGACCAAAATCCTGACGCTGCTTACGGCATCCTTGATACTGAGACAGGTATCTTTGAGCATCGTCGTATTCCATACGATATTCCTGATGTGCAAGGTCGGATGCGGACATATGGATTACCTGAACGTCTCGTCACACGCCTTGAGCATGGTTGGTAATCTGAGGTAGTTTGCATCAGATAGTATTGAATTAGGGGCGATAGTCGCCTCTATTTTATTTGGGATAATTGGGTCAAAGCGAGTAAAGAGATAGTTATCATGTCGAATGATGATTTAAGCGTCAAAATGCGAATCTATCTAGCAGAAATCTATCGCCTCGTCGATAAAGAGCAACCAGATGATGGCTACATCAGCACTTCATCGCTGGCAGATATGTTGATGGTTAGTCCACCTGCTGTGAACCGTATGGTGAATCGGCTCAAAGAATTAGAGTTGTTAGACCATGAACCTTATCAAGGTATTCGACTCACTGAAACAGGTGAAGCAGAAGCATTGATGCACTTACGCGCTCATCGCATTGCTGAGACGTTTTTATCTAAAGTGATGGGCTTCGATTGGGATAGTATCTACACCGAAGCATCGCAAATTAGCCCTGCTTTGACAGATGTCTTGATTGACCGTATGGCAGCCATGTCTGGGAATCCTCAATTTTGCCCACATGGCGAACCGATTCCACAATCTGATGGCACACTCTCTGAAATAACAGACATTTTGTTATCAGATGCAGAAGCAGGAAGTCTTGTGGAAGTCACACGGATGCGAACACGAGAATCAGACCGCCTCAGTTATATTGAGGCATTAGGATTACTCCCTGAACGTCAGTTAGAAGTCATCCACAAAGCACCCTTCAATGGTCCAATGCAACTCAAAATCAACAATGAGTATCGTATTATTGGGCATAATCTCGCTGAATTAATTCGTGTAAAAGTTATCTCTACTGAGTGATTAAAAAGCACCATCGGTATGATGATGCCTTCATGATTTTGCCACTATTTACCACCCAATGCCTGGCGTGCCACTTGGATTAACGGCTGTGCCATTCACTTGAATTTCAAAGTGTAAGTGTGGTCCTGATGATTGCCCTGTACTACCGACATAGCCAATGATTGTCCCCGCACTCACAAAATCACCACAGCGCACAGCAGGAGTAGAGACCATGTGTCCGTAGAGGGTTTTGTAAGTGCTACCGTGTTCAAGAACGACTGCATTGCCGTATCCCCAACGGCTAAATCCAGAAAATAGCACATTACCACTACTGGCTGCATAAATGGGTGTCCCCGAAGAAGCTGATAAATCAATCCCCGAATGTCCTGCGAAAAAACCACGCACCCATGTGCCGTTTGGTAGTGGATTTGCTAACCATCCGACGAAGCTAGAGGGGGTGACAGACCCACAACTTCCTGCTTGCCCATTCGCAAAACCGACACCGATGACATTACCAGAAGCGTCAACCTCTTCCGTGCTTTCATTCCATGTAATCACTGGACCTTCACCATTTGGAATGAATAAGTCTGTCCCACCTAGTAAGCGGTCTGTTGGGCTGAGATTTGGTGGCAACTGATTACGATTGAACTCGGCATCAATGATTGCATAGGGATCTTCGATATTGTATTGAATAGCAATTTGCTCAATTGTCTCATCACGACTACCGAATACTTCATGGCACGCCCCATCAACAGGCGGTATCCGCAAGACATCGCCTGGGCGCAACACAACCACCACACGTCGATCATTACACCATGCGATACTTTCAGGTTGTAAGCCATAGCGTATTGCAATATCACCAATTGTATCTCCTTGTACCACAGTGTAATCAATGAAATCACTTCGAGCACGTTCAGTATTAACTACGGTGTAGGGATTGTAGCGCAAGCGTTGTAATGGCGATTCAACGGCAATGGGTGCAGTCAATATGCTCGCTAATTGGTCAGCATTCACGGCAGGCAATTGCACATCATCAGAAATTGTTTGTGCTGGATTTTCATCAGCGATAACTTGCGTTGGTTCAGCAATTTCGACATCAGCAGGAATAGTAGGAATCGTTGCTGTATCTTCTGTTGGTAGACTTACAATATCAGGCGAAGGGTCATTATTTGCTGGCAACAAGAGTACAACCAAAGTAGCTATCGTGAAAAGACCTGCACCTAATAAACTCAACACACCCATCGCTCGTTGCCATTGTGGTGTCGATGCTTGTTGTGATTGTGCAATACTCTCATCTAAGTCCACAGGGCGAATCGCAATAGATGGACTCGTATCATCATCATGGAATGGTGGCTCTGGAATTTGTGCCATCAAATTACCTCATCAGGTTATTTACAATACAAGTGACTATCAGCAGACATTACTGATAGGAATATTCAAAACAAATAGCGAGATTACACTCACCTGTTAGTATGTCAATTAGTATAACAAGGGTGAAAACACGGTCAATGCAGAGGTGGATGAGCGTTGGTTAACAACGTTTTGGTATGAGGAAGCGTCCGACAAACATAGCGAGTACAGCTACAATGAGTATCACTTGCAACCAGACTCGTGTACTGGCATCCATTGGTGCCATGCGTGCACCCCATTGCCGACGAACACCCCGACGATAGTTAAGTGTTAATAAACCGCTACTGATACTATCAATTAGCAGTCGCACCCATTCTGAGGTGTGCGTCGCTGGTTGGGGTTCATCAAGAGGCAATGGAGGATGATCGTCAGCATCACCAATATCAATCTGAGCGAATAATGTTTGTGTGCCATCTTGGTCAGTAGATGTAAGGATTTCACCATTCGCATCACGAATTTCTGTACACTGTGTGAACGGTGCAATCAGACGCATTTCAGCATATTGTTGATTGGTATCGGCCTTTTGCCACAAGGCAGTACGCCCAAATAACAACGCTTGCACTGAAAAATAGGGAGCAGGCAAAATACTATCAAATTCGCCTGAACACCCAACAGTGACAGTCGGCACATTGAGCCAATTCCGTTGCGTGGAAATATCTTGCTGTAAGAAATGCTTACTGCGTTGAATGAGGAATTTGGCTGGAACACTCAATTGATCATGTGAGATTTTTGCGCCGTCAGGATACTGTAATGTTGCTTGTGTATAATCAATTTCAGCATGTAGTATCAGCATCAAATCAACTTTTGAGGCGTAACGCTCCCACAATTCAGGGTGGGCAACATCCCAACCAATCATCATGCCAATACGACCCACTTCTGTATCGGCAATTGTGATGCCTCGTCCATCACGATAGAAGACTCGCTCCCACATTAAGGGATACTGTTGATTGTAACGATATGTTTTACCATCAGGTGTTACAAGGATTGCGGATTGATAGGTATCATCTTTATCGACGACTAGCCATGCGCCGACCAAGTGAATGTTGTGTTTTTGTGCCTGTTCGCACATCCAGAGCATTGTTTGGTCGGTGAGACGTTCAGTTTTCTCGTAGGTTGTTTCGAGAAATGTCTTACCCGTATTGAAGAAGGCAGGTAGCACAAGCAATTCTGCACCGTCAGATACTACTTCGGCTATAGATGTTTCTATAGAATTGAGTCGCTCATCAGTTACCTGTGGTGCGCCGTCCAATTGGATTGTCGCTACTTTGATTTTACGCGCCATCAGCCTCTCCCCCTCAATGATGACATGCTATAGCTCGTTATGATAATTGTTGAATATCTACTAACTTAAATTGTGGAACTTCTTTAAATGTCTCATCACCCGTTGTGGCAATCACTTGAAGTGGTTTTCCATCAGCGATTGTGACACGATAGTGCATATCATTGACTCTGAAATCTATTTGATTGCCGTTCTGGGACTCAACTTTTACACCATCTAATTTGATGTTACCCAAGCGACGGCGTAAATAGTATTCGGCAGCTTGAGCAGGTTTATCATAAATGGCATGACCACGTAATTTATCGAGTAACAACTCTCGATTTTGATAAGAGCTAATGATTGCATCAGAATCACTTGCTTCTAAAAATCCATAGCAGATAGCATCAGGGAAACAATACATTGTGCCAGCGAAGCGATGTCCTCCGATATGGCTGGCTTGCCACACTTGCTCATGGACTCGTTCACGCATGGCATTATAGAGTGCGACACCATATTTTGAACAACACACATCGCGTTTGCCATTGGTGCAAATAACATAGAGTGGTGTTGTCTCAGGGGTCACAATTTCGCCAGCACGAACCGCATCAATATCTAAATCTAAAACATCTGTGTAAGATTGCATTTCAATATGATAAACAGCAGGGGTATCAGCGACGGCATCAACCACGAATAGACTTATTTTACGGTCAAGTGCATTGATTTGGTCAGGTTGGCGTACAAGTAAGGCACGTCCGTTGGGATAATCGTTGAGCTTGGCTTTCACGTCATCAGGGATTCGTGCATCATCCCATGCTTGATTGGTGTAGACACCATTATATTCCAGAAGTAACCAAACCTCTGCTGATTTAATTGTGCCGTATAGAGGTTCTCTATTTTGGCGTGCAATATCTGCGCTGAGTTGTTCTGCCATGTGAGTTTGCTTTCTATAAATCGCGTGGGAAAGAGGTTAAGCTACGAATACCATCTGCCGTGACCACAACATCATCTTCGATACGGACTCCACCCACATTAGGCACATAAATACCTGGTTCGATGGTGAAAACCATATTTTCTTCAAGTTCGACATGGTTATTTTCAGCAATATTGGGCAATTCATGTCCTGATAATCCTAAGCCATGTCCGAGGCGATGTGTAAAATAATCGCCATATCCTGCTTCTGTAATGACATCGCGTGCCGCTTTATCAACTTCATGGCATGTCACACCTGGCTTTGCAATCGCTTGTGCTGCGAGATTCGCTTGCAGGACAGCCTCGTAAATTTCACGCATTTGCTCAGTAGGTTCATCTAAGCAGAAAGTACGAGTAATATCAGCAGGATAGCCTTGCTTCTTACCACCAAAATCAATTAAGAGAAATTCATTTGCACCTAATTTACGAGTCCCTGTTGACCCATGTGGTAAGGCACTATTATCACCTGTCAAAACGAGTGAGCCGAACGCAAGCCCTTCTGTACCGAGATTGCTCATCTCATCTGTGAGTTTTTTGGCAATTTCGAGTTCCGTCATGCCAATTTGTGCCCATTCAATGGTGCGTTTGAGTGCTTCTTCACTGAGGTCAATCGCAGCTTGCATGAGCGCAATTTCATCTGGTGTTTTAAAAGAACGAATACGTAGGAGTTCTTGCCCAACATCGACTGCATCCTTGACTTTTGCACCGCCTGATGCCAAGCCAAGCCACTCAAAAACACGCATGGTCATACCATCGACACCAAGTTGTGCTGATGTATCAATGCTCATTACGCTGACGGCATTTTGGAATGCACTCTCATAACCATCAGAATCACTCCAACCAAAAGATTGCACTTCGAGGTCGGGGCGATTGGTTAGTTTAGTCATTTCAAGTTGTGGAATCACCATCGACAAGCCATCTCTATGAACAAAGGCAATGGTCGGGCGTTCAGAGAGGTGAAAATGCAAGCCTGTGAAATATTCCATGTTAGGACCAGGTACAAGTGCAATCACATCGGCATCGACACTATCAATTAACTTTTTTAGACGAGCATCATAATTAATTTTCATGCAAAATATCCTTGTGTGAATCAGACTCTAATCATAACGCGATTAGGTCACTTCAACTAGCGTTGAGCTAAGATTGTTTCCGAATGACTGTGTACTAAGTTCATATAGATATCCACCTGCCATTGCCCTGACATATCCAGAGGATGTAACCAGAAAATCGCTGCATTCTCTGTGTTTTGACGGTCTGTTTGATATGAGCGTTGTCTGCCATCAGGCGCAGTGAAGAGCATCGTGAAGCGTGTATCGGCATAATTGAGGTTGCGAAGTGTGATACCCAGTCCTAAATCTTGCCCAACAGGATAGGTCACACGCGGACGCATAGTATTAAAGCAAGTTTCTAATTGAGGCACTAAAGCCGAACTAAAGTCAGATAGTCGGAATGGTGCCCAACATGAGCCGATTGTGCCTTCATCATTGAGGACAACACTCGTCATCTGAAAATTGTTCTGCACGATGGGTTGTGTGTAATTGGGATAGAGCACATCACGCACTTGCGGTGATAAATCGTAAAAAAGGTCATTGAGCGCATCCCCATAAGCATTAGGCAACTGTCCGTTATTAGGACCACCTGAAAGCGACTCGTATTGCCCAAAGAGTATAACCATGCCTGATGGAATACGAGTATTCATATCATCAAATACTATATTGACTTCGGCGAGTAAGCCACGGTCAAAGCCGTTTTTACCTGCCACATACACCTCACCAGGCATCGCTTGTGTGCTATATTGTCGTTCTGTGTATAGCATGACATTAAAGACACTCGTTGCTACAAACCATTGCTCTGGTGTGCCACTGAGTAAATAATCGCGCATGAGCCAAACAAAATCTGCCATCGCTTGCGGTGTCATCGTATTGTAAGTGTATTCATCAAAATAGCGTTGATTGATTGCTACAAAGTCGTCACGATTCGGACGTTCGGGAATTTCAGAAAAATAATCTAGCAAACCAGTAGTCATTCTCGCACGGTAAAATCGAGAGGCAAAACCAGCAGGCACACTTGCCCATTGCTCATCGTCAAAAGCCAATTTGAGACGGTCTACTTCACTGTAAGGGATTACCTCGCCGATGCCTTCGATTTCTAGTGATTGAGCATACTCATTGACAGTCTCCCAGCCGATAGCATCCATTAGCATCCATGTGGCAGCGTTATCGCTACAATTAATCATGAATTCGACGATTTGTTCATAGGTGTAGGTATTGCCGATGTCTTCTTCGCGTAGGCAGTCATTAAAACCACCCATCCAGTAATTCCGCGTGAATTGCAAGCGTCCGCTATTGTTGAAAGTACGGTTGATGACACCATCATAATAGGCAGCCGCGACTAGAATCTTAGGGACACTGGCAACATTGAACACACGCTCTAAATTTTGGACACAACCGAAACGCGTATCAAAATCTAGGATGACTACCCCAAGTTGTAAGCCATTCTCATCTTCTGTTGAAGTAAAGTTACAATCAGAGTAATTAGTGAGGAAATCTGCATTTTGGGCAGATGTATTTACAACACCTGATAAAAGAAAAAACGTAATAACAACACTAGATAGCCACTTCATGAACACAAGCCCCTAACCACAAACTTAAGTATAAGGCTATTGCTAGAGGACTTGTGTTGCAAGACTGACTTTGTAAATTCTTGATTACGTTAGGATGATGGCTCAGGCAAGGTGATTGGCTCGTTGAAATTGAAATAATCGAATGATTGTTCGAATTGTTGTGATAATACGAGCTCATCAATACCAAGTCCTAATGCTTCACCATCGAAGAGCATGTCCATATCGACTATTGATGAGACACGATGTAGTAAACCATCGTCCTGCCCAATATAGAAAATATACTCAATAACAGAATCCTCATCCACACTGATGTCAATCATATCAGGGGATAGTCCTAAAGCATCTAAATTGAACAAACCTAATGATTCATCCACAGACTCTTCTGAAAATATAATCGTTGTATCAAGTTGAGTTTGATAGACATCCATCATTTGACCATCAATTTCAACACTATCTAGTGTCTCAAGATTGACAATAGCATCAGTGAATGATGCAAAGGGCATCGTTGTTTGCTGACTATCCGTAAACGCTAGAAATTGTTCAGGGTTGATGGCAGCTAGTCCGTCGTATTTGGGTGCTGCTTCTTCAAAATCTACCCACTCTTGTGGATAGAGATTCACAAGCAATGCTGGCTCAATATCCGAGAAACGTACATAGAGACCTTCTTCATTGATGAGAATTTCTTGCGTCAATTCCAGTTCTAGTGCTTGTAAACCAGTATCTTGATCTAATGTTTGCACGAGGACAAAATACACATACTGCTCTGTTCCATTTTCGTTGATGTAATCCCCACGCACTTCTTGAACAATTTCTTGGTCTAGTTCCATGCGTCCCATATCAATATTCTGAGTGATCGTCTGCACCCCTTCAACAGAAAAAGTGGCAGATGCAAGTGTAGTCTCAATAGACGTATTGATTTCATCAATAACATCAAGGTCTGATTGTGATAATTCTTGCGCGAGACTAGGAATAATCCATAACAAAGCGATACAGAGAATCGAAAAACGTTTGAACATTAAAGCTCCTACAATTCATAATTATGTCAAACGTATTTTACAGTA